>CABUWK010000003.1 GCA_902495325.1 uncultured Acidiphilium sp. | reverse complement strand
GTGGGACCGGTAGGACCCGTGGCTCCGGTTTCGCCCGTTGCGCCCGTGGGACCGGTAGGACCCGTGGCTCCTGTTTCGCCTGTTGCACCCGTGGGACCGGTGGGTCCCGTAGCTCCGGTTTCACCCGTTGCGCCCGTGGGACCGGTAGGACCCGTGGCTCCGGTTTCGCCCGTTGCGCCCGTGGGACCGGTAGGCCCCGTGGCTCCTGTTTCGCCTGTTGCACCCGTGGGACCGGTAGGACCCGTAGCTCCGGTTTCGCCCGTTGCGCCCGTGGGACCGGTGGGACCCGTGGCTCCTGTGGCACCGGTCGTTCCGGGCGTGCCGGCAGGTCCTGTCGGGCCGGTAGGTCCGATCGTCGTTACGGTGCGTACGGTAACGATCGTGCGCGGCGGCAGGGGCGCGGGCGGTCTTCCGCATCCGAAAGGACGATAATCCTGTCTTTCGTTCCGGTTTTCGCAACGATAGTCGGGATCAAAAATGCACATAAAAAGTCCTCCTTGGTTGATTGAGAGAAATTTGCCCCTTTCCGGGGCTTTCCCGTGGCGGAAGAAGAGAAGTGAGCTTTGCTTCGTTTTATGTCGTTCGTCGTTTTTCTTCCGTCTTCCGCCCCTATATCTTATGTTTTTTGCCGGAAAACGGTTCGAGAAAATTGCGGGGTAATTCTTTACCGGGATAATCGGAATATTTTTTGCAAATAGGGAAGAGTTAAAATTTATTTGCAATTTTTATGCAAAAAAGCGGTTTTGGGGCGAAAGGGTTGCAAAAATGTTTTTATCGTGCTATAATGGTAAAGATGAATATGTTTTTCCGCCTTTTCCGACAGAATGTGTCAAAAGTCGGGCGGGGTTTAAATTCCTCTCGGCAAAGTCGGAGAATATTCAAAAACAACAGGAAGGGATTATGGCATGAATAACAGAGTGATCAAAAAAATGTGTGCGCAATTCGGAATTACGGGAGAATACCTCTCCTTCGAAGTGATGACGAACGGGCACATCAACAGCACGTTCCGCGTTTATTTTCTGAGAGACGGCGTGGTAAAAGATTATATTTTACAAAAATCAACCGCTACGTATTCGCTTCGCCCGAAAATGTGATGGAAAATATCGTAAGCGTTACGGAGTATATCCGCAATAAAATCAAGACGCAAACGGGGGGCAGCGCGAAACGCTATGTTCTTCACTATCTGCTTGCGAAAACGATGAAGCCGTTTTTCGTCGATCAGGACGGCGAATACTGGCGTTGCTGTCGGTTTATCGACGACTCCGTGACCTTCAATATGACGGACAATCTGAAAGTGATCGAAGAATCGGGAAAAGCTTTCGGGGAGTTTCAGTATTATCTGTCCGATTATCCCGTGGAATCGTTACATATCGCGATCCCTCATTTTCACAACACGGTAAACCGTTACGCTCTTTTCCGTGCGGCGATCGAAGCCGACAAAGCCGGCAGACGTTCTTCCGTACAAAAAGAGATCGACGGCTATCTCGCCTTAGAGGATCTTGCGACGAAAATGTATAAAATGCAACGCGCGGGAGAATTGCCTTTGAAGGTGACTCATAACGACACGAAATGCAACAACGTTCTTTTCGATAAAGACGATTTTTCTCATCTTTCCGTGATCGATCTCGATACGGTAATGCCGGGGCTCGTAGGGTTCGATTTTGGAGACGCGATCCGATTTACCGCCAACACCGCCGACGAAGACGAAAGCGATCTTTCTCTCGTTTCGCTCGATATGAACAAATTCAGAGCATTCAGCAAAGGGTTTGTTTCCGTGGTGGGGAAAACCCTTTCCGAAAACGAAAGAAAAACGCTTGCGCTCGGCGCCGTTACCATGACGGTGGAATGCGGCATGCGCTTTCTGACGGACTATCTCGACGGCGATCTGTATTTCCACGTTTCTTACCCCGAGCACAACCTGGTAAGAAGCCGTTGCCAGCTGAAACTTGCCGAGGACATGATTTCCCGCCTGGACGAAATGAACGGCGTGATCGAGGAGATCGCAAAACAGTAAGTCTGCCGTATGACGCATGTTTATGATAAATGTCACGCGATAAGTTGATAAAACGATATTTTTAATATGAAAAAAGAATTAAGGGAAAGGGTGGAGAAGGCTGAAAAGCTCGGCTATAAAGACAGACTGATATTTTGGTGTCTTGTCATATTATTTCCTGTCTGCGGTTTTTTCTTTGTTCCGATGAGGTTTTCGTCCGGAGACATCATTTACAGATATTATTTCGATGTCTGGATCGTGTGGGGCGCATGTATGATCGTTTATGTCCCGTATGAAATCAGGAAACCGGATTGTTTTATCCGAAAAGACGAAAGTTACTTATATGTATGGCGTTGGTGGAAATGGAAGGAAATTCCTTTCAGTGAAATCGTTAATTATGACGTTTATACCGGAAGACGAGGGATTTTCGGACGTAGCAGAGGAGCGCTCTACATTTACACGGCGGATAAAGTTTACCGTACCGGGGTGATGAAAGGCGTTACGCAGGTTTTGTTGAAAATAAAAGACGACGGAAACAAATAACAGGCTTCTATGAAATAACAGATTTCTTGACCCGGTGAAAAATAAAATAAGAACGGCAAAAGGCTCGCAGGAGAAATTCTGCGGGCTTTTTAAACGTTAAGTCTTTTTTTCGGAATCGCTTCCCCGATTTCACCTTTCTTCCCGACAAGAAAACCTTTTTTCGGATAAAAAGGGAAGTAAAACGACGGCGGAAGGTGTGGTATAATTGCAACGCTATGGTGGTTTATATCGAATACGTGATCATCGATAACGTAGTGATCGACAGCCTGCTTTTAAGTCTTGTGAAAAAGTGCTTCCATCGGAAACGGAACAAGGCGAGGATCTTTTTCTCGTCCTTGTTCGGCGCGGCGACCGCATGCGTCTTTCCGTTGCTTTCTCTTCCTCTTGCGCCGGCGATCGCGCTGAAACTGCTGTGCGGTTTCGTTATGAGTCTGCTTTCCGGCAGATGTGAAAGCGTGCGGCAATACATATCGGATTACCTTTTGCTTCTCCTTCTGACCTTCTCGTTCGGCGGCGCGGTTTACGCCGTTTGCCATGCGTTTGGGGTTTCGTTCGATTTCCTGTCCGGGGCGTATGGGGGAGAGGTTTGTCTCGGCGGATTGCTTGCGTTTGTATATTCGTTATCGCGTGCGGTCGGAAAGGTCGCTTTGTCGCTCTATCGGAAAAGGACGGTTTTCCCTTTTCTGAGAGATTGCGAGGTCGTGATCGGCGACATGAGTTTTTCGGTAAAAGGTTTTATCGACAGCGGAAATACATTGTTCGACCGGAAAAGCGGGCTTCCCGTGATCCTTGCCTCTCCCGAGCTTTCCGCTAAGCTGAGAACGAGCGGCGCGCTGGCGGGGAAAAGGGCGAACGAAATGTATTTTTCCACCGTTTCGGGAAAAGATCACGTCCCCGTGTACGTTTTGGAAAAATTAAAGATATATCGCGGCGAAGAGGCGAATATAATATACAACGTAGCGATAGGTCTTTCAAAAAAGCCGTTCTGCAACGGGGGAGAATACGATCTTTTGTTGAATCCCGCGGCGGCGGAAGAGGAGAGAAGGGTCGTGTGAGTCCGGCAGACGCCGAACGACAGGAGGAAGGAAACATGTTGAAAACGATAGCCGGAATGTTACGGAAGTTTTTTGCGCAAAGCGATGAGAACGCGATCCATTATCTCTCCGGGGCGGAAGTTCTGCCGAAGCCTTATACGGCGGACGAAGAGCAGGAGATCTTATCCCGTCTCGAAGAGGAAGGAGAGTCGATCCGGAACGACCTGATCGAACACAACCTTCGCCTTGTGGTGTACATCGCCCGCAAGTTCGATAACACGGGCGTGGAGCTCGACGATCTGATTTCCGTCGGTACGATCGGGCTGATCAAGGCTGTGAATACCTTCAATACGGATAAAAACATCAAGCTCGCCACCTATGCGTCCCGCTGTATCGAAAATGAAATCCTGATGTATTTAAGGCGGGTCGTTAAGCTGAAAGGGGAAGTCTCTCTCGACGAGCCTTTAAACGTAGACTGGGAAGGCAACGAGCTTTTGCTTTCGGATGTGCTCGGCACCGATAACGACGTGGTGTACAAAGACATCGAAACGAGTGCGGAACACGAAATGCTGAAAGAAGCCATTGCAAAACTGAGCCCGCGCGAGAAAAAGATCATGGATCTCCGGTTTGGGCTGAACGGTACGGAAGAGATGACGCAGAAAGAGGTTGCGGACCTTCTCGGCATTTCGCAAAGTTACATATCCAGGCTCGAAAAGAAGATCGTTACGAGGCTGAGAAAAGAAATGAAAAAGTTCGGCTGACGGCTTTTGCTTTTTTAAAAACATGCCGATAAGCCGATAAACAGCTTATTTTTCGTTTTTGATTTTCCGGCGGGGAATAAAAAACGGGAAAAGGACGATAATAAACGCGGTACATATCTTCCGGGCAACCCCCGTAAGAGAGGAGAGTTACCGCGTGAGTAAAGTTGAAATCTGCGGGGTCGATACTTCGAGTTTAAAAAGACTGACGTACCGCGAAAGCGAAGAACTGCTTGCAAGAATAAAAGAAGGCGACGAGGGGGCGCGGGAGACGTTCGCGCTTGCGAACGTGCGGCTCGTGCTGTCAGTGATCAGGCGTTTTCCGCAGACGAAAGTTTCTTC
Organism: uncultured Acidiphilium sp.; assembly: GCA_902495325.1. GTDB lineage: Bacteria > Bacillota > Clostridia > Christensenellales > Borkfalkiaceae > UBA10281. The sequence continues at coordinate 86,495 of CABUWK010000003.1, read as the reverse complement.
CGACGATCTGTTTCAGGCGGGAATGATCGGGCTTATGAAGTCGATCGATAACTTCGATCTGTCCGTCGGTGTGAGGTTTTCCACTTATGCCGTTCCGATGATCGTGGGGGAGATCAAGCGCGTGATCCGCGGAAACAATAGCCTGCGGGTATCGCGAAGCGTCCGCGATACGGCGTATCGTATTCTGCAGGCGCGCACGGACATCGAAGCGGAGAAAAACGATTCCGCCACACTCGACGAGATCGCGGAGCGCGTTTCCCTTGCCAGAAAAGAAGTCGTTTACGCGCTCGACGCCATTTCCGATCCCGTTTCCCTGTTCGATCCCGTATATAACAAGTCGGGAGACGCTCTCGAACTGATGGATCAGATCGGCGACGAAAGGAATACCGCCGAAAAGTGGACGGAGAACGTCGCGCTGGAATCGGCGATCGGCGGGCTCGGCGACCGGGAGCGTTCCATTCTGTATAAACGCTATTACGAAGGGAAAACGCAGACGGAAATTTCGGCGGAGATCGGGTTGTCGCAGGCGCAGGTGTCAAGGCTCGAGAAGAGCGCGCTGAAAAGCGTGAAGAGCAGAATGACGAACTGAAAAAGATTTTCCGAAAAAACGGTCGATGATGACGAATGGCAGGCTTAATCGGCTTATAGCAAGGCATATTTTGTTTTTGCAACGCATAAAATGATGACAGCGAGGCGGAAATATGGAATATAATTATTCGGATCTGAAAAAGAAAAGCGTGATCAATCTGTCCGACGGGAAAAACCTCGGGAAGATCTGCGATCTCGTGATCTCCTGTCCGGACGGACGGGTGACGGGGATCATCGTACCGGGAAAGAAAGGCGGGCTTTTCGGCGGAAGCGAACTCATCATCGGGTTCGGATGTATCGATCGGATCGGTGACGATTCGATCCTTGTGAAAGTCGGCGCGCCGGGGGAATGCGGCTGCAAAAATCGTCCCGCGGCGGAAAGAGAAGAAAACGAAGAGGAATGAGAGAACCGGGGATCTGAAAAACTTCGGCGGCGCACTTTACGGGGCGTCGCTTTTTCTTTTTCGCTCCGTTCACCTTTTTTATCGATTTTTCAGGCGAAAACCGTTGAAAAAAAAACCGTTTTATGATATACTTTAATTATATAGGCTTCGGTGTCGGAAGGCGGATATGAAATTCAACGAAAAACTCGGAAAAGAAAAGACGGATTCGCTCGGCGGCGTCGTGCTCGCGTTTGTGGGAGACGCCGTCTATTCTCTTTACGTGCGCGAAAAGCTTGTTTCGGAAGGCGATTATAAAACGGGCGATCTGAACAAAGCTTCTTCCGCTGTCGTATGCGCAAGGGCGCAGGCGGTCGTCGCGAAAGGGATCTATCCTTCTCTCACGGAAGAAGAGCAAAGTGTGTTCCGCCGCGGGCGCAACGCAAAGAAACCCACGCGGGCAAAACACGCAGCCGTTGCGGAATATAACCTTTCCACCGCGCTCGAAGCGGTTTTCGGCTATCTGTATCTTACGGGAAATTACGACAGGCTGAGCGAACTGTTCGCTTTAGCGGAACGCATTTCCCGGGAAGAAACCGGGCAGGTGCGGAAGGAAAAACAGGCGGCTTGCGCAGCCGGGGAAACCAAAGCCCCGGAGAATAAAATTCCGGAAGAGAAAGCCGCAGAAGGAAAGACGGAAGAAAAGAAAGAAATACACCCCGCCGCGGCGGAAGAAAACGCGGCGGTCAACGGAGACGAAATATGAAAATCGAAGGAAAAAACGCGGTACGCGAACTGTTGAAAACGAAAAAGACGATCGATAAAGTGGTTGTGATGAACGGCATGAGAGACGCCGAGGCGAGAGATCTCGTTTCGCGCATCAAACAGGCGGGCGTTAAAATTCAGTTCTGCGATAAATCCGTGCTCGACAAAGAGAGCGAAAGCAGACGGCATCAGGGGTTTATCGCCTACGTGTCCGATTATCGGTATCAGGAACTCGACGCGATCTTAGACGCGTGCAAGGAGAAAGAGGACGCGTTTATCGTCGTTCTGGACGGGGTGGAAGATCCGCATAATCTCGGCAGCGTTATCCGCGTGTGCGAGTGCGCCGGGGTTGACGGTCTGGTGATCGGAAAGCACAGGAGCGCGAGCGTTACGGACGCCGTTATGCGGATCTCGGAAGGCAGCGCGAATCACCTGAAGATCGCCCGTGTGGTGAATCTGAATTCCGCGATCGAGCAGATCAAAAAGCAGAATATCTGGACGTATGCGCTCGAGCTCGGCGGGCAGTCGATCTATAAAACGGATCTGAAAGGAAGGATCTGTTTCGTGGTCGGCGGCGAGGATACTGGCGTGAACAAACTGACGAGAGAAAAATGCGACGGAATGATCTCCATTCCCATGTACGGAAAGGTCAATTCTCTGAACGCTTCCGTCGCGACGGGCGTCGGCGTGTTCGAGGCGATGCGCCAGAGAAAAAATGTTTGAGGATCTGACGGACGGCGAATTGATCGACCTGCACAAAAAGGGGGATATCGACGCTTTTCCCGCCCTGTTCGACCGTTACCGGCAGATGATCCGGGGGCTTTCGTCTTCCTATTTTCTCGTCGGGGGCGACCGCGACGATCTGATGCAGGAAGGAATGCTCGGTCTTTTAAAAGCCGTGAACACCTATAACCCGGAAGCGGGCACGGCGTTTTCTACCTTCGCGCATCTCTGCGTCGAATCTGGAATGAAAACGGCGGTGAAACGCTCTCTTTCGGCGGGAAATTATCCGCTTAACGTATCGTCCGATTTAAGCGAAGAAGGGGATAAACTCGTTTCGGAGATCGACCCCGAGAAAACGGTGATCGGGAAAGAAGACGAAGAGGAATTCGACCGCAAAATTTCCGCGACGCTTTCTTCTCTCGAATACGGCGTTCTTCGCGGGTATCTCGCCGGGCTTTGTTATCGGGAGATCGCCGAAAAACTCGGCGTGAGCGAAAAAGCGGTGGACAACGCCCTTTTCAGGATCAGAAAAAAATTACAGTAAAAGTTGCTTGCGGGGGAAACCGGTAAGCTGCGATATCAGGAAAATTATGGCATATCTGGCATTATACAGAAGATTTCGCCCGAGCGGTTTCCGCGGGCTGATCGGTCAGGACCACGTCGTTCGCACGCTGACCAATCAGATCGAAACGGGCAGGATCGGTCACGCATACCTTTTCTGCGGGGCGAGAGGAACGGGAAAAACTTCCGCGGCGAAAATTTTCGCACGCGCGATCAACTGTCTTTCCCCCGAGAACGGTTCGCCCTGCGGCAAGTGCGAAGTCTGCCGCGCGCTGGCGGATCCTTCCAATCTCGATATTCTCGAAATGGACGCCGCTTCCAACAACAAAGTGGAAAACGTGCGCGAGATCCGCGATAAAATTCAGTACCCGCCCGTCAGCGGCAAGTACAAAGTTTATATCATCGACGAAGTGCACATGCTCACGACGGAAGCGTTCAACGCCCTTCTGAAAACGCTGGAGGAGCCGCCGAAGCATGCGGTGTTCATCCTTGCCACCACGGAAGTGCACAAACTGCCTTCCACCATTCTGTCCCGTTGCATGCGGTTCGACTTCCATCTGATCCCCACGAAGGAGATCGCCGCGCTGATCGGGAAAATTTACCGGGAGATCGGCAAAGAATACGAAGAAGAAGCCCTCGTCGCGATTGCGAAAGCGGGGGCGGGCAGTGTGAGAGACGCTCTTTCCATCGCCGATATCTGCGTTTCTTACCGGGACGGCAAGCTGACTTACCGCGACGTGCTCGAGATCCTCGGCGCGACCGATTCTTCGAAGATCACCGAAACGCTCGCTCATATTTTTGCGTCCGAAACGGGGGAAATGCTTGAGATCGTGGAGAGCCTTGCCGACTCGGGAAAGAGTATCGGCGTGCTTTGCCGCGACCTGATTTCGAGGGTTCGGGAACTGATCGTCTGCAAAACGTGCAAAACGGCGAAAGAACTTCTCGAACTGCCGGATGACGTGTTTTCTTCTCTGAAACAACTCGCCGATTCCGTAGACGAGCACAGGCTGCTCCGGACGGTGGAGATTTTCAGCGAAGCGGAAGCGACGCTCCGCTATTCGCAGACGCCGAGGGTGGTGCTGGAAGCAGCCTGCATCAAAGCCGCCGAACCTGCGGCGGACTATAATATCGACGCTCTTCTTTCCCGCATTTCCGCATTGGAAGAAAGGCTGAACAGCGGAAATTTCGTTGTAAAAACGGAAAAACCGCAGGCGGAAAACAAACCTTATACCGAACGCGTGACTTTGATGAAGGAAAAGGCGGAAGAACGACGGGCACCGACCGCGAAAAAGACGGCGAACGATCCCGGAGATTACGGAGACGACCCCGGTTTTGCGCCTCCGCCGGAAGATCCCGGTGTTCCGCCGGAAGAATTTTACGACGGCGGATTTTCTTCAGGCGCGCAGCCGGGACGTTCGCGCAGGGCGGCGGATTCCCCGAAACCGACTCGTGCGGCGGAAAGATTCGTTTCTTCCGCCCCGGCTTCCGGAACTTCTCCGGCTCCGGCATCCGCAGGGACGGTAAGATCTGCCGGATCCGCGCCGGTCGGAGATCAACGCGAAAAAGCGCCGGTTTCCCCTTCGGCGGCGAACGAGCCGCCCGCGGGCGGCATGAGCGCATCCCGGCTCTGGGGTACGGTGATCCGCAAACTCCGCGCGGGCGGCAACATTATGTTGTGGGTCGCCTGTCAGGAAATGAAGGCGAGTTTAAGCGGAAGAACGCTCCGCATCGTCGCTCAGGACGACAGCGGCTATCAGGCGATCACGAAGGAAAGCAACCTTGCCGTTCTTTCCGAAACGGTTAAGGGGATCGGCGATTACGAAGTGGAAGTCGTAAAAGAAGGCGGCGGCACGGCGGAAGACCGTACGGCGGCGGACGCGAAAACGCTGGAACACGATTTCGGCGCGCCCGTTACGATCCGGTAACGGCGGATAATACGGAAACAAACCCGCGGAAATCGCGGAGAAATCAGATAAAAAAGGAGACTTTTTAAAATGGCAGGATACAGAGGAGGCTTCGGCGGTTTCGGCGGCGGAGCGCAAATGCAGCAACTCATGAAACAGGCGCAGAAAATGCAGGAACAGATGGCAAAAGCGCAGGAAGAGCTTGAAGAAGCGGAGATCACCGGCGAAAGCGGAAGCGGTCTCGTGAAGGTTGTGGTAAACGGGAAAAAAGTAGTGAAATCCCTTACCATCGCGCCCGCGGCGGTCGATCCGGACGACGTGGAAATGCTGGAAGACCTGATCGTTGCCGCCCTTAACAGCGCGTACGATCAAGCCGAGAAAATGCACGAGGAGAAGATGGGCGCGTTCGGCGGAGCGGGCGGCTTGCTGTAACGTCATTCATGAAAGTATTTATCGAACCGATCGGCAGACTGATCAACGAATTTACGAAATTGCCGGGGGTCGGCAGCAAAACGGCGCAGCGCTATGCGTACCGCGTGATCAATATGACGGAAGAAGAAGCTTCGGCGTTTGCCGAAGCGATCCTTCGCGCAAAGAAAGAAGTGCATTATTGCAAAGTGTGCGGCAATTTTACCGACGGCGAGGTGTGCGATATCTGCCGTGAACGCGATCATTCCGTGATCTGCGTGGTGAAAGAACCGAAAGACGTGATCGCCATGGAAAAAGCGCACGAGTTCAAAGGGGTTTATCACGTGTTGCACGGGGTGATCAGCCCGATGGACGGAGTGACCCCGAACGATATCCGCATCAAGGAACTTCTTGCCCGCGTGGCGGAAGGCGGCGTGAACGAGGTGATCATGGCAACCAATCCGGACGTGGAAGGAGAAGCGACGGCGATGTACATTTCTTCGCTGTTAAAACCCCTCGGAATCAAAGTCACCCGTCTCGCGCACGGTATTCCCATCGGCAGCGAGATCGAGTATGCCGACGAGGTGACCATTTCCCGCGCACTGCTCGACAGAAAACCCATTTAAGCCCGGGAACCTGTTTTCCGGGAACGCATACAAAAAGAAAAACGGCTTTCTTCCGATTCCGGAAGGAAGCCGTTTCTGATTGATCTTTTTATAATGTGTGGCAATAGGTTCGTCAATAAGCGATTTTTTCTTCTACCCACGAAACGAGATCTTTCAGGGGAAGACGGATCTGTTCCATGGAATCTCTGTCGCGGACGGTAACGGTATCGTCGTTTAACGTGTCGAAATCGACGGTCACGCAGTAGGGCGTGCCGATCTCGTCCTGACGGCGGTATCTCTTGCCGATCGAACCCGATTCGTCGTATGTGCACATGAAGTGTTTCGAAAGGGTTTTGTAAACTTCTTTCGCCTTGTCTCCCATTTCCTTTTTCTGCAGGGGAAGCACGGCGACTTTGTATGCCGCGATCGCCGGATGGAAGTGCATAACGACTCTCGTATCGCCCCCTTCGAGCGTTTCCTCGTCATAAGCTTCGGAGAGAACGGCGAGCATAAGTCTGTCCGCGCCGATCGAATATTCGATGTCGTACGGGATATATTTTTCGTTGGTGACTGGGTCGACGTAAAGCATGCTTTTGCCCGAAAATTCCTGATGGCGGGAAAGATCGTAATTCGTTCTGTTGTGAATGCCGTTGAGTTCCGACCATCCCATGGGGAAAAGGTACTGAATATCGCACGCGCACTTTGCGTAGTGGGCAAGTTTTTCGTGATCTTTGTAGCGCAGCCGTTCGGGCGCGAAGCCGAGGGAGATCAGGAAATCCCAGGCGGCTTTTTTATAGTATTCGTAATATTCGAGGTCCGTTCCTTCTTTGCAGAACCACTGATGCTCCATCTGTTCGAATTCGATGGTGCGGAAAATAAAGTTGCCCGGCGTGATCTCGTTGCGGAAAGCTTTGCCGATCTGAGCGATGCCGAAGGGAACTTTCGCGCGGGTGGATCTCTGAACGTTCTGGAAGTTCACGAATTCGCCCTGCGCCGTTTCCGGACGGAGATAAATTTTATTCTGGTTGGCTTCCGTTACCCCTCTCGACGTTTCGAACATCAGATTGAAGTTGCGGATGGGCGTCCAGTTGAATTTGCCGCAGATCGGGCACTTGACCTGATGCTCGTCGATATAAGCCTGCATTTCTTCCTGCGTCATCGCGTCCACGTCCACCGTGCCTTTGGAGTGCGCTTCGATCAGATTATCCGCACGCTGACGGGTCTTGCATTCCTTGCAGTCCATCTTGGGGTCGGAGAAACTCGTGGTGTGCCCGGAAGCTTCCCACACTCTGCTGTTCATTAAAATGGCGGCGTCCACCCCGAAGGAGTTGTCGCTTTCCTGAACGAATTTTTTCCACCAGGCGCGTTTGATGTTGTTTTTGATCTCCACGCCTACGGGACCGTAATCCCAGGTGTTGCCCATTCCGCCGTAAATATCGCTGCCGGGGAAGATGATCCCGCGGGCTTTGCAGAGATTGACGAGTTTATCCATCGTGACGGCTCTGTTTTCTTCCATGATCGTTTTTACCTCGTTTGTTTCTTGCGTCGATGCCGGGCGGAGAAAAGCGGATCGCGCTTTCTCTGCCGGCAAGATTAAAACTATTCTATGCTTTTTCGGAAATAAAGTCAAGCAAACGGATAAAAATCGCTTAAGAATAATTGATAAATTGTTTCGTTTATGCTAAAATAGAATCAATAAAATTTTCGAGACGGAGCAGAAATTATGGAAACCGAAAAAATAACAGCTGCGGAAACGGAAAAGGAAGAAGCGAATAACTTTATCGAAGACATTATCAATGAAGAGCTTGCCGAGGGAAAAGTGACGGAAGTTCACACCCGTTTTCCCCCGGAACCGAACGGCTATCTGCACATCGGGCACGCGAAATCTCTTTGCCTGAATTTCGGTACGGCTAAAAAATACAACGGAAAGTGCAACCTGTTTTTCGACGACACGAATCCTTCCAAAGAAAAGACGGAGTTCGTGGAAGCGATCAAAGCGGATATCGAGTGGCTCGGCTTTCACTGGTACGAGATCCACTATGCGTCCGACTTTTTCGACGTGATCTACGAAAAGGCGGAAGAGCTCATCAAAGCGGGCAAAGCGTTCGTGTGCGATCTTTCCGCGGAAGAGATCAGCAAAACGCGCGGTACCCTGACGGAGCCGGGCACGGAAAGCCCGTGGAGAAACCGTTCCGTCGAAGAGAATCTCGAACTTTTCCGCGCCATGCGCGACGGTAAGTTCAAAGACGGAGAGAAAGTCCTTCGCGCGAAGATCGATATGGCTTCTCCCAATATCAATCTGCGCGATCCCGTGATTTACCGCGTTCTCCGCGCGAGCCATCACAGAACGGGGGATAAGTGGTGCATTTATCCCATGTACGATTTCGCGCATCCCATCTGCGATTCCATGCAGGGGGTGACCTTCTCTCTGTGTACGCTCGAATTCGAAGATCACCGCCCTCTGTACAACTGGGTGGTGGAAAATACGGGCGTGGAACACAAACCCCGTCAGATCGAATTCGCAAGGCTTGCCATCACGAATACGGTGATGAGCAAACGTTATCTGAAAAAACTGGTGGAAGACGGCGCCGTTACCGGGTGGGACGATCCGAGAATGCCCACGCTTACGGGGCTTCGTGCCCGCGGCGTTCCGGCGGAAGCATTGAAAAACTTCTGCGAGGCGATCGGCGTTGCGAAAGCGAACTCGGAGATCGAGGTTTCTTATTTCGAACACTTCATCCGCGATTATCTGAACGAGCATGCGGAGCGTGCGATGGCGGTGTTCGAGCCGATCGAAGTCGAGATCGTCAATTTCCCCGATGGAACGGAAACGGAAGATTTCGAGATCAACCCGGGCGACCCCGCAAAGGGCACGAGAAAGATCACGATTTCGAAACATATCTACATCGACGCGGAAGATTTCTCCCTCTGCCCCCCGCCGAAATATTTCCGGCTGAAAAAGGACGGGTACGTGCGCCTGAAAAATGCGTATATCATCAAGTGCGAAGACGTTGTCCTCGGCGAAGACGGCAGCGTGAAAAAACTGCTTTGCTCCTATGTTCCCGAATCGAGAAGCGGCAACGATACGAGCGGCATCAAAGTAAAGGGCGTGATCCACTGGGTGAACGCGGAAGACTGCGCGGACGCGGAGATCCGCAAGTACGACTATCTGCTGAAAGACGCCGAATATCCCGGGCAGGATTTCTCCGAACGCATGAATTACGACAGCGTGCACGTGTATCACGGAAAATGCGAAGCCTATCTCGGTGAAGCGGAAGAGGGAAAGAGCTTCCAGCTGATGAGAAAGGGGTATTACAGAAAGAAAACGGAAAACGGAAAGCTCGTACTGTCGGAAATCGTCTCTTTAAAGGACGGATATAAGCCGCAGAAATAAAAAATATACAGTTTTTTCCGAAAAAACAGCCGTTTTTTCGAAATAAACATTGACAATTGCGTGAAAGTGTATTATAATAAATACAGATCATTATAAAGCGGGGATAGCGTTATGTTCTTTTTAATCGATATCGTGCTGTTCGTCCTGCTCGGTTTGGCGATCCTTTTCAGTATTAAAAAAGGGTTTACCGGGCATTTCGTGTTCGGCTTCGTGAAAACGATTCTCTCTATCGCGGCGGGCATAGGCGCGGCGGTCGGGCTTTATTTTCTTTTCGATAAAGTCGGCTGGCTCAGGCTGATGGGCGATAACGTCGCTTCGTTTTTCGGAAACGTCGGGTCGAACATCGGAGAAACGTGGAATCAGGCGACTTATGAAAAACTCTGCGCGATCGTCGGTTACATACCTTTAGGGATCATCGTTGCGATCGTTGTTTACGTTCTCGTTTTCCTTCTCATCGGTCTTTTGTATAAAGTGACCCTCGGAAAATGCCGGATCGACTGGAAACCGTGGAAGATCATCGATAACGTGCTCGGGTTCGTTCTGAACATCGGTCTCGTCTGCGCGCTGGTTCTTTTCTCTTTCGGTGCGATTCACGCGCTGAACGAAGGGGACAGATATAAAAACGTTCTCGAAGGTGATCAGAAAATTTACGCGCCGGTAAACCGTTCGCTCGAAAAAACGATTACTTCCGTGCACGAAAACATTTCGGCGGCTCCTTTCGGCGGGTTTATTTATGAACACAATCCGTTGAACGATCTGATTGCCGGTTGGTTCGGCGTCGGAAAGGACGGCGAATGATATTTGAAATCACGCTTACACTAAGTGTTTCTTAATTTTCATTTAAAGGGAAAACCGATCGTACGATCGGTTTTTTCTTTTGCCTTCGGGGGGAAACAGAAAAACTTTTCCGGGCGGAATTGCTTTTTGTTGCACGGATTGTAAAGTTTTACGATTCTTTAATTTTGTTTTGTTTTAAATTTCATTTGCGAAAATAAAAAAATTTCATGCAAAGGATTGACAGATTCCGCGAATTATAATAAAATATATAATGTAAGACGAACGAGCCTGCGGGCGCGGCGTTTCCGGGTTTTTGCGTTCCGGAAACGGTTGCCGCGGATGCGCCGGCTTTTCGGGATCGCCGGGGAAAACATGCGGAAAAGCGTTTCCGCCGGCAAAGGAGAAGATATGAAAAAGAAGAAGTTGCTTACCGTGCTTACCGCTTTGTTCTGCTGCTTTATCACGGCGTTTGCGCTTACGGCATGCGAAAAAGATTCGGGCACGGCGTCGTGCGATCACGTTCTCATGAAGCACGAGAGTGTTGCTGCAACCTGTCTGAAGGACGGAACGAAAACTTACTGGCAGTGCGAAAAGTGCAATAAATATTTTGCGGACGAAAAAGCCACGACCGAGATCACGCAGGCGGACACGATCGAAAAATCCGCCGGGGCGCACACCTTCGACGGCGGCTACACCTGCACAAAATGCGGCGCACAGCTTTTAACGGACGATTTTATGGGAAATCTCGCCCTTTCCGCAATGCAGGGAATCATGAAGGGATTTTCCGTTACGTTTGGTTATGACTATGCTTATGCCTGGAGCGACGGAACCTATACGGTTACAAACAGCGTGAAAAACGGCGAAATCGTATGCCGTTACACCTTGCTTCCGGATGCGAAAGGTTCGTTTACCGTTACGAATTTAACGCTGAACGTTTCCTTCACGGTCGAATCGTCGACCGAAGATAGCTCTGCAGACGTGGAAAAAGAAACGACGTCGACTACCGCGAAGATCGTTCTGAAAGACGAAACGCTTTATGCGGAGATCGTCGGCGCGGGTACCGAAGAGGAAGACGGAGAAGCAAGTTATTACAGCGTTCCCGCCGCGGTTATGGAAGATCTCGTCAAGGCGCTGATCGAAAGCGGGATCAACGGCGGCGGCAGCGACGAAACCGCAACCCTTGCATGGAAGAACGAAGTGAGCCTTCTCAGCGATAAGATCCCCGAAATACCGGGAGGAATGTCCGACGTTACCGAAATTCTTACGACCGTTCTCGGAAATCTCGGGCAGGTGATCAAAGTCGCGTTCGTTCCGACGGCGGAAGCGAACGGATATTCCTTTGCTTTGAACTTCGGGCTTCTCGACGCTCTGAACGAGGCTCTTTCGAAAATGTCCGTTGCCGATATCTATAATACCCTTTACGGTTTCGGCGGTAACGAACCCTCCGAAGATCCTTACGGCGATCTGTCGGCAACGATCGTTGAAAATTATCAGTCCGTTATGGGCATGACGGTTGCCGAAGCCGTCGCGATGCTCCAGCAGACGCTCGGCGTCGACCTGCAGGAAGAGATCGACGCATTCAATCAGCAGATCGCCGCAATGACGAACGGCGAGATCAAAAACATCGACGAGTTGATCCTTGCGGCAACGGAAGGAAAGGTTCAGACGAATATCACCGGAATGCTCTCGGATGAAGAGTTCCTGGCGAAAACGGTGAAGACCGTTCTTACCGAAATCATCGCAAGCGCGGGAGACGGCTCCGTATCCGTTACCCTTCCCACGGCGGCGCAGCTTGAAATGTATCTCGATACATACGGCAAGATGAACGTCTATCAGCTGATCGCATCGATCGCATCTCAGGAAGACGATTCGATCACCGCGGCTACGATCAAAGCGTCCGTTCAGGCGATGATCGACGAGATCAAAAATTCGATCGACGTGAGGATCGTGACGGATAAAGAAGGACGTTTGCTGTCGATCGGGGCGAGCTTTACGGAAAACGACGAAACCGAAAACACCGTGTCTTCCACGACCATGAAGGCTTCCCTTATTTTAGGGACGGATTACGTTTCGACCGTGGACTATTCGAAAGTGGAAGAAAACGTGAAAAAACAGATCGTTTCGATGACGGTAGGCAACGTGTATACCGATGAAACGACGACGGCGACTTCGGAAGGAAATATCCTTACGATCACCGTTACCGAAACGGAAACGGGTGAGGGAGACGTGACGGTTACTACCGTTACGGTTTACACGATCGACCTTTCCAAAGTGATCTACGGAAGCTCCGGATCCGGCGAAAATGCCGTGAAAGAAACCCTCGTCGTTGCGGATTACGTGAAAACCGTTACGGCAGGAGAAGGGGAACCGGAAACCGAAAAAGGAAAGTATCTGAAGGTATTTCTGATGAACAACGGCAAATACCGGATGGGAGATCTGTTCTGAAATTGCGACGGCTGACACAGTCGTAAACCGAATTTCACCGTAAAAACGATCGGGTTGCCTGTTATCGGGCGACCCGATTTTTATTCCCTTCCGACGAACTTCGGCACGCGGTATCGTCGCCCGGGCAAAGTTTCGTTTTTTACTTGCATTCCGGAAGGAAAAGTGATATAATCAAACAAAAATACACAGGTATATTGCTATGGATAAGGTTTCGCTGTATATAAAAGAGAACTGGCGCAAAACGTTTCATCCCGCGGGGGATTTGTCCGGGGAGATAAAAATAGACCATCCGTATGTCTCGCCGTGTACGGCGGATCATTACACCGACTTGTTTTATTGGGACACTTATTTTATCAATATCGGTCTGTTAGCCGACGGATTTACCGAACAGGCGAGAAATAACATAGACAATATTTCCAGATTTATCGACGCGCTCGGTTTTATGCCGAACGTGAACTATATTTCGGACAGGTCGCAACCGCCTTTATTCACCCGCATGATTTACGATTATTACGTTCATACGGGCGACCGGTCGGTTATCGAAGATTATATCGGGGCGGTGCTGAAGGAATATACCTTCTGGCAGACGAAGCGGAAAAATAAAATCGGCTTAAGTTCGTACGGGAATAACGGAGGAAAAACCGATATTCTGAACAACTACGGGTGGCATCATTCCCGCGTTCTGGAAACGGGAGAAACGGAAGAGGAAAAACTCCGCATCGGTAAAGACATCATGGCAATCGCCGAAAGCGGGCTCGATTTCAACGTCCGTTTCCGTACGAAGGAAAGCCGTATCGCCGCGCACGAGTTTTCGCATCTCGATCTCGACTGTATCCTGTTCGACGTAGAAATGCGGACGTCGGAAATGCTGAAACTTTTAAGCAGGTGCGACGAAGCGGATGAATTTTCAAAACGCGCCGAAGAGAGAAAAAAACTTATCGATCGGTATTATCTCACGGAAGACGGGATCTATCTCGATTACAATATGGTAACGGGCGCGCATTCCGAAATTCTTTCCGCCGTTTCTTTATACCCCTATGCGTTCGGCGTTTCGGGGGATAAGGCGGGCGCGCGGAAGGTCCTGAAACGCCTCGAGCTGCCGTTCGGACTTTCCACCTGCGAAAAACGCGAAGACGACGTGTTTTTTCAATGGGATTATCCCTGTATGTGGCCCGCCGCGACCTGTTTTGCGTATATGGGGCTGAAAAACGTCGGTCTCGACGAAGACGCGAGGAGAATTGCGGAAAAATACGTAAGCGCGGTAAGAAACATCTTTGACGAAACGGGCAGGCTTTGGGAAAAATACGACGCTCTGACCGGTAAGATTGCGGTGACGGCGGAATATGAAACCATGCCCATGATGGGATGGACGGCTGGCGTTTATCGCATGTTTGTCGAAAAAGAGGATCTGTAAAAACTCCGGAGAATCCGCGGTCGGTCCCGGAAAAAACGACGGGCAGGACGAAAAAGAAAATCAGGGGGAGGGAAAAATGAAACCCGGAAACAAATTGGAAGAAGGCTTCCGCGTTTACGCAAAGAAGGCGGACGGTGCGACCGACCGCTTTCTCGATTTTATGAAAAAGAATATCGTGTGGATCGCCGCCGCGCTCGTGATCGTTCTGTCCGCGTTTGTCAGGTGGTCGTTCCGCGGTTACGTTTCGGGCGATATGAAAAACGCCCTGCAACCATGGACGGTATTTCTTCGGGAAAACGGCGGATTTTTCGCTTTGAAGTATTACCCGAATTTCACGCCGAAAGCCTGCGATTACCCGGTTGCCTATATCGAGCTTCTCGCCCTGTTATCCTATCTCCCGTGCGACGAAGTGACTGCGATCAAGTTGTCCTCTTTCTTTTTCGATTATCTTCTCGCATCCGGCGGTTATTTTCTTACGAAAGAGATCACGGGAAAGAAAGGTTGCGGGGTCGTCGCTTTGTGCGCGATTTGCCTGATGCCGACCGGCATTCTTAATTCCGCCGTCTGGGGACAGTGCGATCAGCTTTATACCTGCGGGGCGGTGTGGTCGCTGTATTTCGCGATCCGCGGGCGCAGAAATCTTTCCGCGTTCGTGATCGGGCTTGCTTTTGCCAACAAGCCGCAAGCCGTGTTTTTTCTGCCTGTGCTCGCATGGCTTTTCCTTGCGAAAAAGATGAGGGTGAGGAATCTTTTGATGATCGCCGTAGGGTATGTGATCACGTTTTTGCCCGCATACTGTTTCGGCACTCCGTTTGCGGAACCCTTTAAAATGTTTTTTACCCAACTCGGAAAGTATCCGAACGCCAATTACGGCGCGGCGAATATGTACGCGTTTTTACAGTTTAAAAACGTTTACGGATATCTGAACAACGGCGCGGCGGTTCTGTTTGCCGTGGCGGTCGTAGGGGCGGTGCTTGCGGTGCTTTTCCGCAAGGGCATGCCTCCTTCTCCCGGGAACTGTATGCTTGTGACCGCGCTTTTCGCCGTGCTCGTGCCGTACGTTCTGCCGCACATGCACGAAAGGTATTTCTATTTTGCCGACGTCGCCGTGATCCTGTACGCGATCGTTTCCGGAAAGAGATATTTTCTGATCCCGATGATGCAGTTTTCGAGTTTGCTTTGCTACACGCATTTTCTGTTCGGCGGGTATATCATATCGGCTCTCGGGGAAAACTGCGTGCAACTCGCCGCTGTGATCAACACGGTCGTTTTGTGTTTCCTGCTGTACGATCTGAAAGAATGCCTGACAAAAAAGCCCGATCATTCCTGACGGGCGCGGCGACCGGAAAGAAAGGCGCGCAAGGCGGCGGGGAAACGGAACTTTCCTTTCGCAAGGCTTTTTTTCACTTCGGCTACGGCGCGTTTCCCGCTTTCCGCCGCGATCGGCAAGCCGCCGGGAGCCTGTAACCATTGTCCGCATAAAAAACAATTTTTTACGCCTTTGATCGCGGGGCTGAGTTTTTTCGGCATCCGTCGGGAAGAAAACGCGAATCCCATGTAGGAACCGATTTCCGATCCGACGTACCGGCGATAGGTGGCGGGCGTCCAGCAATCGAGAATTTCCAGGCTTCCCTTCAGCGAAGGGAAGCTTTTTCCGATCCTTTCCGTCGTCCGGCGGATCGCTTTTTCTTTTTCCGCGCGGTAAACGTCCGGGTATCTGTGAAGGGAGATCCATCGTTCCGCCTGCGTTTCGAGGCAGAAAGCCATCGTCTGTACGATCGTGTATCCCTGAGGGGCGAAGTCTCTTTCAAAGGAAAACTCCCGCACGAGCAGGGGCGTTTCTCCTTTTTCGTCCGAAGGAAGCACGGCTTCTCCGCGGAAGGGGAGGTCTTCCGTTTTGCAGGCAAATGCGCACTGAACGCTTGAAAAACGGTGCATGCGGGAATCGTTATAAAGCGCGGCAAGTTTTTTCGGCAACGGCATGCCGATCAGCATCGGAAAGGCAACGGCGGGGTCGATCGAAACGAGAAGAAAATCGAAGGAGACCCGTTCTCCGCTTTTAAGGGTGAGAGCGCGGGCTTTTCCTTCTTTTACGTCGATCCGTCCGACTTCCGAGGAAAGGCGAAGTTCGCCGCCGAGGGATAAAAAGCGTTCCGCCATACGTTGCGCCGCGCAGAGCGAGCCGCCCGCGGGAACGTCCGCGTTTCCCCCGCAGAAATGGGCAAAAACGGCGATCAGTCCGAGCGCGCCGAACGAATCGGTCAGAACGGACGAGAAAAATTTCCGAAGAAGGGGATCGTGAAACCTGCGGGACAAATCTCCCGTCGTCATGGTGAAATAGCGAAAGAGCAGGGGAGCGCGCAAAATATTTCTCGGGGAAAGATCCTCGTTCCTTCCTTCTCCGGCGATCCCGGAAAGCCCCTGAACGATCCCGATCGCCGAGATCAGACGGAAGATCTCCTTTTCGTCTCGCGGCGATCTGGCGAGCATCCTTTTGGCAAATTCGGAGAGATCTCTCGGAAGCCCGAATTTTTCGCCGCGGTAAAAACAGGTGAAAAGTTCTTCCCGATAAACGAGTTTTTCCCGTTCGGGCAGGATGCCGAGCTCTTTCCATGTTTTGTACAGGGAAGATGCGGGATTGGTTCCCGTAAGCCAATGGATGCAGTTGTCGATCGTAAATCCTTTCCGTTTCCACCCCGTGAGATTTCCGCCCGCAACGGCGTGTTTTTCGAGTATCGTTACGTCAAATCCTTCTTTTTTTGCATAAATTCCGGCGGAAAGCCCGCTTACGCCCCCGCCTACGATCACGATTTTCGTCATAGCTGTCCTTTCGGGCGGCAAACGGCAAGCACGCCCTTTTTTCCCGTAGTATTGACGAAAAAAGAGAAAAATAAACGTCGCAACCACGATTTTCTCGTCGTTGCGGCGTGCTTTTTGTTTTCGGTCAGAAATGATGAGAAGAAAGGAGAGGCGCTTCGTTCTCTTCCGTCGTGATCTTCGGTTCCGCACATTTGCGGGCAACCGTCGAGAGGAGCAGAAGAAGGGAAACGACGCACGTTGCGATCGCAAGCGGGAAGGAAACGGAAACTTCCGCGAAGGTCCGCATGTAGGCGTTTTTAAAGGTAACGGAAAGAATGATATCGGCGGCGAGCAGCCCGAGAGAAAGGACGAACGTAATGGCTGCGATTGCGATCTCGTCTCCGCCGTGATCCCGTTTTGCGGAAGAAAGGCACGCCGCGAGGGCGGGAAGGACGACGGCGGCTGCCGTGAGCAACGTTCCCGAAAGAATGGACACGTAGAAGAAAATCTGGCGCTGTCCGGACGCGAGCGTTCCGTCCCAGAATTCGTCGGCAAAGGAGAGGGCGTAACCGAATTCGCCCGCAGCGGAACGACCGGAAAGCAGGATCGCTTCGTTTTTCACGTTATCCACAAACACGTTGATCCATGAAAACCCGATAAGGAATACGGCGACCAGCGCGAGGAATCCGCAACGGCGGGTCCAGGCGTTGTGTCTGCGCATTTGCTTTGTCGCTTTTTTGCCGTTTTTCAGCGAGGTGAAAAAGGCGACGAGCCACAGGACGGCGGGGAAGAACATGCCGCCGTAAGAAAATCCCGAAAGGGCGGTGAAGGAATAAGAATCTCCGCCGAGATCGGTGAAGTTTGCGATCAGGCGGGAGAATACCATGTTTGCGCAAAGCAGGGAGAATACCGCAAAAGATGCGGGAGCAAGCGCGGGAGCATCGTCTTTTCCCGAGAGATTGCGATACATGCGTTTTGCCGCCGCGATGACGGAGATCACGATCGAAATCAGAGAAAGAGAGAGAACGACCGTGATAAATACCTGTTGCGAATAAAGGTTCAGCGCGCTCAGTCTCGATTTATCCGGCAGGAAAGACAGCCGTTTCGTAACGTCTTTGAAATTCTGTCCGAAGAAATAGAACACCCGTTTCGTGTTTGCGAAAAAATCGCTCAGAAACGCGGAAAGCTTATTCAGATTATCGGAGACGGAGAGCGCGCGGTTCCAGGAGAAAGTTTTGTTCCCCGCGCCGCCGGCGAATGTACCGATCATAAACCAGCCGAAAAGCGACCAGACGGAAGCGAGAAAAGCGAAAATCGCCGATATATAAAAGGCGTTTCCTTTCTTTTTCGCGACTTTTTCTTTTACGGTCGGTCCGCCCGCGTAAGCCGAAGCGGTCGGAGCGACCGTTTCTTTTTTCTCTTTCTTCTTCTTTGCGGGTGCCGGCTCGCCGCACACGGGGCAGACTTTGCCTTCGAACGTGGCGCCGCAGGCAAGGCAGCTCTTTTTTCCGTCGAGACGGGCTCCGCAGATTTCGCAGAAGAACGCCTCTTCCGGGGCGGGTTCGCCGCACTCCGGGCAGATCTTCTTCTTTTCGTTTTTCGTGTTTTCGGTCTGTTTGATCTGGGTCATAAATAAGTCCTTTTATTCTAAGTAAAAAATAGTTTTATCAGTCGGTTTCCGCCGCCGTTTCGATCCGCAACGCGGCATGATGAAGAATCGCGGCAAGAAGGGATAACAGGGAGAATACGACGAGTACGATCGCTCCGGCAATGCTTATTTTACAGTCCGCCGAGGATAATATTTCCGTCGTTTTTGCGTTTGGAACGATAAGGATATATCCCGCAAGAAGGAATGCGGACAACGCGAAGATCACCGCCGAAGAGAAAACGGAAGATTTCTTCCGGCTTTCTTTCAGGAGACCGACAAGTCTCGCCACGGAGATCGCAACGACGATCAGAGAAGCCGTTACGGCAACCGTCGCGCCGATCAGAATAAATACGTGTTCCTGCGGAATATCGTAAGTAGTAGCCGTGCCCGCCGTAAACACGGTCGACCAGACCGTCTCCGAGGCGGAGATCTTTACGGCGCCGGAGCCACCGTCGGACATTTTTACGGTAAATAAAACGTTTCCCGCAAGAATCGCCGTAACGAGAGTCAGCGCAACGCACAGCGCGGCGGACAGCTTTCTTGCGATCAGATGATGGGACGGGTGTTTTTTCACGTTGCAGGCAAGTCTTCCGAGAACGGCGAGCCCCGTCAGAACGGACGAAAAGACGATGCCGACGACGGCAGGCGCGGTGAGACAGGTCTGCACGCTCGCAAAAGTCGATCCCGAGCGTATTTTCAGATTCAGACCGCTTAAGCGAAGGAGAGCGACGCTTCCGAAAAGGAAGGAGAAAACGGTCGCAAGCGCGAAGGGGAAGAAATTATCTTCTCTTCCGTACAACAGGTTTTTTACCACTTTGACCGCCGTGATCGCGCCGAACGCGACGACGGATAACAGGGTAACGCCTGCAACGACCGCCGAAAGCACGGTTTGCACCCATACCGCCGCGGAATAAGCTCCGTCATAGGAAGAAAGGGAAGCGAGGAGGGATTTCGCGTCCTCGAAGGATTCGTAGAAAAAGTACCAGATCGATTCTTCTTCGGCGGAAACGCCGAGCTCTTCCAGAAGACCGGTGAACTGTCGTTCGTTTCCGACGACCTTGAATTTCAGCCCGATCAGGAAAACGAAAACGAAAGCGAATAACGCGCCCGCCGCCGCTACGTAACCGGAAAGGGTAAACGTGAACCTTCTGGCTTTTTCGCAACGCACCTTTTTAATCGCAGGATCTGCGGAGGTGTTTGCGTTTTGTTTTGAAGAATCCGTTGTCTGCCGGTAACCGGAATTTGCGTCACAGTTCGGGCAGAGTTCGGTTTCGGAAGTGTTTTTGCCGATCGTCTCCCGGTTACGGAGATCCGCACCGCAGTTCTGACAGAAGCAACCGTCTTCCGGTGTGAGTTTGCCGCAGTCCGGGCATACGACCTTTCCGTCGAGCCGTTTTCCGCATTGTTTACAGAAAACGGCGTCTTCCTCGTTTTCCGTATGGCAGTTGTTACAAGCGATCATGTGTATTTCCTCCCTTTTGCCCGCTAAGGCTTCGTTGTTTCCTCCGGATATTCCGGAGCGATTGAAAATATTTTATCACAAAACCCGTTTCAAGTCAATAAAATATCGTCGATCTGCAAAATATATAAGAAAAACGGCAGTCGCGGAGGGTGCGGATCTGCGGATCGTTCCGTCCGCAAGAAAAATTTCGGAAATTTTTATCAAACGGTTGACGGAAAAAGAGGAAAGTGGTAAAATAAAAGTACAGGCTGAGAAGGAAAGAGTAGGTTTTTCGGAGCGCTCACAGAGAAGGGATCCTGCCGCACGGCGGCAAGGCTGAGAGATCCCGGCAGAGGAAAAACGCGAAGACCGTTCCGGAGCCGCGCGCCGAGCGGACGAGAGATCGCCCCCGTAAGCGTCGCCGTGAATCCGCGTCAGAGAACAAGGTTGCCGAAGAAAGGTTTTCTTCCGGGAGCCGGAGTGAGAAATCAAGGTGGAACCGCGCGAGAATCCGCGCCCTTGACGAAACGGTTTTTTCCGTCTCGCCGGGGGCTTTTTTGTTTCCGGCGGGGCGGTCGGAAGCAGGCGATCGCAGTCCGCGCGTGCGGGCGCCGCTCGCCTGCGGCTGAAGAAGACAAAAACGGAGGACATTAGCCGACATGAAAATTATTTTATCTGACGGAACCGTTACCGAGTGCGCCGCGGAAGACGAGCTTCACGTGCTGCGCCATTCCTGCGCCCATCTGATGGCGCAGGCGATCATGCACCTTTACCCGCAGGCGAAATTCGCCTACGGCCCCGCAAACGAAAAGGGCTTTTATTACGACGTCGATTTCGGCGACAACGCCCCGACGGAAGAAGATCTGCCCGCAATCGAAGCGGAAATGAAAAAAATCGCAAAAGAGAACCTTCCGATCCGTCCGTTCACCCTTCCCAGGGAAGAGGCGATCGCGCTGATGAAGAGCGAAGGGCAGGACTATAAAGTCGAGCACATCGGGGATCTTCCCGAAGACGCCGTGATTTCCTTCTACAAACAGGGCGATTATACGGATATGTGCGTCGGACCTCACGTCACTTCGACCAAGGCGCTGAAGGCTTTCCGCCTGAACGCGATCTCGGGGGCGTACTGGAAAAACGACAGCAACAACAAAATGCTCACGCGTATCAAGGGGATCGCTTTCAGAACGAAAGAAGAACTTGCGGAATACGAAAAAATGCAGGAAGAGGCGAAAAAACGCGATCACCGCAAGATCGGCAAGGAGATGGAACTGTTCATGCTGAGGGACGAAGCCCCCGGCTTCCCCTTCTTCCTTCCCAACGGAATGGTGATCAAAAACGCCCTGATCGATTACTGGAGAGAGATCCACCGCGACGCGGGCTATGTGGAAGTTTCCACGCCGCTCATCATGAACCGCCGGCTCTGGGAGACGAGCGGACACTGGGATCACTATAAAGACAATATGTATTCCACGATCATCGACGACGAGATCTACTGCATCAAGCCGATGAACTGCCCGGGCGGGGTGCTTGTATACAAGAATAAGCCGCACAGCTACCGCGACCTTCCCATGCGCGTAGGCGAACTCGGCATCGTGCACCGCCACGAACTCAAGGGCGCGTTGCACGGGCTTTTCCGCGTGCGTTGCTTCACGCAGGACGACGCGCACATTTTCATGAGAAAAGATCAGATCACGGACGAGATCGTCTCCGTCGTACACCTGATCAATTCCGTTTACGAAAAATTCGGTTTCCGCTACCAGGTGGAACTTTCCACCCGTCCGGAAAACAGCATGGGCAGCGACGAGGAGTGGGAAGCCGCGACGAACGGGCTTATCACCGCGCTTGAAAAACTCGGGCTTCCGTACACGGTGAACGAAGGCGACGGCGCGTTTTACGGACCGAAGATCGACTTCCACCTCGAAGACAGCATCGGCAGGACCTGGCAGTGCGGCACCATTCAGCTCGACTTCCAGATGCCGAGAAATTTCGGGCTCGAATATGTGGACGAAAAGGGCGAGAAACAGAGACCGATCATGGTGCACCGCGTGTGCTTCGGTTCGATCGAACGTTTTATCGGCGTTTTAACGGAACATTTTGCTGGCAAATTCCCCGTGTGGCTTGCGCCCGTCCAGGTGAAAGTTCTTCTCGTGTCGGATAAATTCACGGCGTACGGCGACAAGGTTTACGACGCGCTGAAAGCCGCTGGCGTCCGCGTGGAAAAAGGAGATTGCAACGAGAAGATCGGCTATCAGATCCGCCAGGCGCAAATGGAAGAAAGAGTGCCCTATATGTTGATTATCGGGCAAAAAGAAGAGGACGAAGGCGTTGTTTCCGTCCGTCTTCGCGATACGAACGAAACGATTTCCTGCGGGCTCGGCGAGTTTGTGGAAAGAGTCGTGAAAGAAAACAAAGAAAGAGCGTAAGCTCCGTCGGGATGTGCCGGTCGTTTTATGCGGTCCGGCACTCCTTATAAACGAAAAAAATCAAAAGGACAGGTGACCGGCAATGGAAAACGCAAAAAAGTATAACCCTTACGAGAATTATCTTTCCGTGCTTGAAAAAACGGCGGAAAAGATCGGTCTTTCCGAAGAGACGTTAAAGATCCTCTCTTCCCCGGAAAGACAGATCGACGTGACGCTTGCCGTCCGCATGGACGACGGAACGCTCCGCACCTTCCGCGGTTACCGCGTGCAGCACAGTTCGCTGAGAGGACCTTACAAAGGCGGGATCCGCTATCATCAGAACGTCGATATCGACGAGGTGAAGGCACTTTCCGCCTGGATGACGATGAAATGCGCCGTTGCGGATATTCCGTACGGCGGCGGGAAAGGCGGTATCTGCGTGGATCCGAAAAACCTTTCGAAGGGAGAACTCGAAAGGCTGACCCGCGCGTATGCGGCGGCGATCGCGCCCGACGTGGGTCCGCGGAAGGACGTTCCCGCGCCGGATGTGAACACGAACGGGCAGATCATGGCATGGTTCTGCGACGAATACTCCAAAACGGCGGGGGCTTTCACGCCCGCGGTCGTAACGGGAAAACCCCTCGCGCTGGGCGGAAGCCTCGGCAGAGAGGAAGCGACGGGCAGGGGCGTTATGATCGCCCTTCGCGAGATCCTTGCGAAAAAAGGCGAAAGCCTGAAAGGAAAGACCTTCGCCGTGCAGGGTAAGGGAAACGTAGGCAGCGTTTCCGCTCTTCTGCTGGAAAGAGAAGGGGCGAAACTCGTCGCCGTTTCCGACGGTTCGGGGGCGATTTTCAACGAAAAAGGAATTTCCTCGGAGACGATCCGCGAATATTCGCTGAAGAAAAAGTCGCTGAAGGAGTACCCTCTTACGGACGGAACGGTTTTTGTCGCCGGGAAAGAGGGAAACGAGAAACTGCTTGAAACGGAAGCGGATATTCTGGTGCCCGCAGCTCTCGAAAACCAGATCGACGGCACGAACGCCGCAAAGATCAAAGCCCGCTATGTCGCGGAAGGGGCGAACGGACCCACGACCGCCGAAGCGGACGAAATTCTCGAAAAACGGGGAATTACCGTCATTCCGGATATCCTTGCGAACGGCGGCGGCGTGATCGTTTCCTATTTCGAATGGGTGCAGAATCTCGCCGGCTTCTACTGGTCGGAAGAAGAGGTGAACGAAAAACTCGAGAAGAAGATGTCGGCTTCTTCCGCGGCGGTATGGAACGCTTCCGCGACTTACGGATGTTCTCTCCGCACGGCGGCATACGCGGTGGCGTTGTCCCGTCTGTCGGAAGTCGTTTCCCTGCTGAAATAAAGGGGTTTCCGGAAACGAAAAAGAAGAAAAATCTTCCGCGGGAACGAGCGATGCCGTTCCCGCGTTTTCTTTATTTTTTCCTTTGCACAAAAAACGGAAAATGCCCCGATTCGCTTTACTTATTTTTTGTTTTGATATATAATAGGTATATCAGGGAAACGATCGGAAATTCCGTCCGTTTCCGCCAACCGAGGGTCGGTTATACGATATCGGGGTATCAAAGACGAAGGAGTGAACTATGGATAGCGAAAACAAAGTCGAAGGAACTTACGGCGCCGATCAGATACAGGTTCTCGAAGGGCTCGAACATATCAGAAAGAGACCGGGAATGTATATCGCGTCGACCGACGCGCGCGGGCTTCATCACCTCGTGAAGGAGATCGTCGACAACTCGGTGGACGAGGCGCTTGCCGGCTATTGCGATACGATCTCCGTGACGATCAACGGAGACGGTTCGTGTTCGGTCAGGGATAACGGGAGAGGGATCCCCACGGGGATCCACGAAAAGGAAGGCGTTTCCACGGTGGAAGTCGTCATGACGAAACCGAACGCGGGCGGCAAATTCGGCGGCGGCGGATACATGGTTTCGTCCGGTCTGCACGGGGTCGGTCTGAAGGCGGTGAACGCCCTTTCCGAAACGGCTTCGGTGGACGTATATCAGAACGGAAAACACTACCGCCAGGAATACGACCGCGGCGTGCCGAGATTCCCCCTGAAAATCGTTGGGGACACGACGGAAACGGGAACGTGCATCACCTTCAAGCCGGATGCGGAAATTTTCGAAACGACCGTTTTCAATTACGACACCATCCGCGGAACTCTCCGCGATTTCGCCTTTCTGAACAAAGGGCTGAAAATCGTTCTCGAAGACAAGAGAGAAGGGCAGGAACAGAAAGACGAACTCCTGTATAACGGCGGTATCAAAGAATACGTAGAGTTTCTGAACGTGAACAAAACCCCGATCAGCGACATTCTGTATTTCGAGGAAAAATACGATGCCGTTACCATCGAGATCGCGATGCAGTATAACGACGGCTATACCGAAAACGTGATCGCTTTCGCGAACAACGTAAACACGAAAGAAGGCGGCACCCATATCGACGGTTTCCGCTTCGCGCTGACGAAACTCGTGAACGACGCGGGCAAACGCCTGAACCTCGTGAAGGACGACGACAAGCTCTCCGGGGAAGACGTCCGCGAAGGGCTGACCGCCGTGATATCGGTCAAACTGCCCGAACCGCAGTTCGAAGGACAGACCAAGACGAAACTCGGCAACAGCGAGATCAGAGGGCTCGTGACGAAGGCGATCAACGAAGGGCTCGGTTCTTATATCGAGGAAAATCCGTCGTTCACGAAAGAGGTCCTCAATAAATGCCTTACCGCAAAGCGTGCGAGAGAAGCCGCGAGAAAGGCGAGAGAAGCTACGAGAAAAACGGCGTTCGAATCGACCGCGCTTCCCGGCAAACTTGCCGACTGTTCGGAGAAAAACCCCGAACTGTGCGAAATTTACCTCGTGGAAGGGGATTCCGCAGGCGGCACGGCGAAACAAGGCAGAGACAGAAGATTTCAGGCGATACTGCCCCTTCGCGGCAAGATCCTGAACGTGGAGA
This sequence comes from uncultured Acidiphilium sp., assembly GCA_902495325.1. Lineage (GTDB taxonomy): Bacteria > Bacillota > Clostridia > Christensenellales > Borkfalkiaceae > UBA10281. The sequence goes on along the minus strand of CABUWK010000003.1, from coordinate 61,259 downwards.
AAACGCGCGTGAACCGCGTGCTCGAAAACGAGGAGATCAAGGCGATGATCACGGCGTTCGGCGGCGGCATGCTCGACGATTTCGACGTGACGAAGATCCGCTACGACCGCGTGATCTGCATGACCGATGCCGATGTCGACGGGTCGCATATCAGGATCCTGCTGCTCACTTTCTTCTTCCGCTATATGCGCCCCCTCGTGGAACAGGGACACGTGTATATCGCGCAGCCGCCTTTGTACAAAGCGACGAAGAACAAAGTGGATTATTATTTCTATAACGACGCGGACAAAGAGAAGTTCTGTCTCGAAAATCCGCGCTGCGATATCCAGCGTTACAAAGGTCTCGGCGAAATGGACCGTCAGCAGTTGTGGGACACCACGATGAACCCCGCCACGAGAACTTTGCGTAAAGTTACCATAGAGGACGCCGTTCAGGCGGACGCAAACTTCACCCTTCTCATGGGCGAAGAACCCGAACTTCGCAGAAAATTCATTGAAGACAACGCGAAATTCGCCAACAGAGAACTCGATACCTGAGGGAGGGACGCATGGCTAAGAAAGAATTCGATCAGGCGCTTACGGACGAATTCCGTAAAACGCTCGAAATGACAAAGATCATCGACATCGAAGTGGATAAAGAGCTGAAACAGAGCTTTATCGACTACGCGATGTGCGTAAACCGTTCGAGGGCGATCCCCGACGTGCGCGACGGCTTGAAGCCCGTGCACAGAAGAATTTTATATTCCATGAACGAACTCGGGCTCACGCCGGACAAAGCGTACAAAAAGTGCGCGACCATCGTCGGCGACGTGCTCGGTAAATATCACCCGCACGGCGACAGCTCCGTTTACGACGCGCTCGTTCGTCTCGCGCAGGATTTCTCCATCAATATGCCCCTTGTGGACGGGCACGGAAACTTCGGTTCCGTCGACGGCGACCCTGCCGCCGCTTATCGTTATACCGAAGCGAGAATGAGCAAAATGGCGCTCGAAATGCTTCGCGAGATCGATAAGGAAACGGTCGACTTTTATCCCAACTTCGACGATACGAGAATGCAGCCCGTCGTTCTGCCCGCAAGATATCCGAATCTTCTCGTGAACGGCGCGGACGGCATCGCCGTCGGCATGGCGACGAACATTCCGCCCCATAACCTCGGCGAAGTGATCGACGGTACGATCGCCCTGATCGATAACCCGGATATCACGGTCGACGAACTTATCAGATATATTCCCGCGCCCGATTTCCCGACGGGCGGTATCATCATGGGCAGAAGCGGCATCCGCAATGCCTATCGCACCGGAAGAGGGAATATCGTTCTCCGCGCGAAATGCGAAATCGAAGATTTCAACAACGGCACGAGAGAACGTATCATCGTGACCGAACTTCCTTATCAGGTCAACAAACAGAAACTCATCGAAACGATCGCCGATTACGTCAAGAACAAAAAGCTGGAAGGCATTTCCAACATCAACGACGAATCCGACCGTCACGGGATGCGCGTCGTCATCGAGATCAAGAAGGACGCGAACGCGCAGGTCGTTCTCAACACCCTGTACAAACAGACGAATCTTCAGGTTTCCGACGGTATCATTCTTCTTGCGCTCGTCGGCACCGATCCGAAGATCCTCAACTTAAAAGAGATCCTCACGCATTACGTCGCGCATCAGATCGACGTGATCGAGAGAAGAACGAAATACGATTTAGCGAGAACGAAAGAAAGGGAACACATCGTAAAAGGTCTCGTGATCGCCCTTGCGAACATCGACGAGGTGATCGCCATTATCAAGCGCAGTAAGGACAAAGACGACGCGATGAGACAACTCGAAGAGAGTTTCCTTCTCGACGACAAGCAGGCGCAGGCGATCCTCGATATGCGTCTCCAGAGACTTACTTCCATGGAAGTGGAAAAGCTGAACGAAGAACTTCGCCAGCTGGACGCCCTGATCGCCGATTACGAAGACATTCTCGCAAAACCCGAAAGAGTGCGCGCGATCGTCAGAAACGACCTTCTCGATATCAAAAACCGCTATCCCACCCCGAGAAAGACGGAGATCTCCACCGATTTTGCCGACATCGGCGAAGCGGATCTTATCGAGAGAGAGGACGTCGTTATCTCCCTCACGAACATGGGATACATCAAACGCATCGCGACGAAAGAGTGCAAGGCGCAACGCCGCGGCGGCAGAGGGGTCACGGCGCACAAGGCAAAGGACGAAGATTTCGTGAAGAGCATGTTTATCTGCTCCACGCACGACGATCTGCTGTTCTTCAGCTCGCTCGGTAAAGTGTACCGTATCAAGGCGTACGAGGTCCCGGAAGGGCAGAAAGTGGCAAGGGGCAGAGCGATCGTCAATCTGATTCAGATCGACAACGGCGAGCGCATTACGGCGGTTATTCCGAGAAAGGATCTTACGTGCGGTTCCGCGCTTCCCGAAGAAGAAATCGGAGAAACGACGGAAACCGAAGTTTCTGCAGTTGAAGAAACGCCGGTCGAAGATACTTTAACGGAAGAGAACGGCGAAAATAAAGGCGGCTACATCATGATGGCTACGAAGTTCGGGCTCATCAAGAAGACCGCGCTTTCCGAATTCGATTCCATCCGCAAAGGCGGAAAGATCGCGATCAGTCTTCTTCCCGGAGACGAACTCATCTCTGTCGAGCTGACGAGCGGCGACGACGAAGTTCTCATCGGTTCGCACGAAGGCAAGTGTATCCGCTTCAGCGAACACGACGTCCGCCCGATGGGCAGAGATACGCAGGGCGTAAGATCGATGGATCTTTCCGAAGGCGATTACGTGATCGATATGACCGTCATTCAGCCGGGCGATACCATCGTTACCATATCTTCGAATGGCTACGGAAAACGCAGTCTGATCGACGATTACCGCTTGCAGTCGAGAGCGGGGAAAGGTATCAAGGCGGGTACTTTCAACGAAAAGACGGGCTCACTGGTCGGAATCAAACCCGTCCATGAAGGGGAAGATCTCATGATGATCTCTTCCGGCGGCGTTGCGATCCGCATGCAGGTGGACGAGATCTCGCTGATCGGCAGAGATACGCAGGGCGTAAAAGTCATGCGGCTTGACGGATCGGAGATCGCGTCTGTTGCAATCGCCCCGCATGAGGACGAGGAAGAAGAGCTTCCGGAAGGCGAGGAAGGATCTGACGGATCGGAAGACGAAGACGGGACCGGCAATGCGGAAAGCGTTGCGGGCGAAGGCTTGACCGAAGAGACAACGGAAGAATAAAACAGGCAAAATGCCGCGGAATACGGGGTCGTACTTCGCGGCATTTTAGCGAAACTTGTTAAGTTTTAACGGCGAAAAATTCGTAAAATCTTTTATGGCAGGAGAGATCGGAATGACGGAAAACGAAAATAAGAATAAAAATACCGCCGCGCGCGGGGATTGCGGGTGTGACAATCCGGATCCTGCGGCGGGCGAAGAAAAGAGAGACGGGGCGGAAAGCGAAGAACTCGATCTTCGTTACCGCGACGGGAAAGAAGTCGCGAAAGGCGGGTTGCTCGGTTTTTTTATCGGACTTGCGATCATCGTTCCCGGTGTGAGCGGATCGGCGGTTGCCATCATATTCCGCCTGTACGAAAAGTTATTATATGCGTTCGGCAACCTGCTGAAACGGTTTAAAAAATGCGTTAAATTTCTGATTCCGATCGCGATCGGGGCGGTGATCGGCGTTGCGGGCGGTTTTTTCAGCGTGAGATATCTGCTTGAAATATTGCCGTTTGCCGTCGTTGCGTTGTTTGCCGGGCTGATGATCGGGGCTTTCCCCGCCGTGACCGATCAGTTCAAAGGAGAACGCGCTACGCCGCAGAGAAAGGCATTGTTTGCCGCGGGATTTCTCGTGCCCGTCGCGGTAGCCGTTCTTTCCGTGTTTCTGATCACGGGGGAACGCTCGCTCGAAAATCTTTCGGTCGGACATTATATCCTTTTCCTTGCGCTCGGTTATGCGGTCGCGATCACGCAGGTTGTTCCCGGATTGTCCGCAACGGCGCTTCTGATGATGTTCGGATATTTTGCCCCGCTGATGGCTTCCGTCAGCATTACTTACTGGAAATCGTCTCCGCAGGTGTTTATCGTGTATGTGTGCCTGATCGTCGGTTTCCTTGCGGGGCTTCTCACGTTTTCCAGATTTTTATCCGGTCTTCTTTCCAAAAAAAGAGCGCCGACGTTTTTCACAGTCGCCGGGCTTTCGCTCGGATCTGCCGTCACGATGTTTTTCAACCCCGATATGTATGCCGTATATCAGGATTGGGTAAACGGCGGGTTCCGTATCTGGGAACTTCTGCTCGGTATCGTTCTGTTTGCGGGCGGCATGTTTGCGTCCTATCGCCTTGTGGTGATAGAGCGCGGAAAAGACGAATAATCATAAAACAGACGAATGATCATAAAATAAAAAACAAGCCGATAAGTCGATTATCGGCTTGTTTTTATTGTTCGACGCGATTTTGAACCGGTATCCTGTCAGTTTAAAATGCTGTTTTTGTATTCACGCGGGGTCATGGACGTGACCCTTTTGAACGTTTTCGTAAAGTGGGGGAGAGAATCGAAATTCAGAAGAGACGCCGCTTCGGAAAAACTCTTGTTCTCGCGGATCAGTTTTTTTGCTTCGTCGATTTTAAGTTCGAGATAATATCCGATCACCGATTTTCCCGTTTTTTTCTTGAAGGTGTTGCATATGGTCGTTTTGCCGTAATGCAGCTGGCGGGAAAGATCGTCGAGAGAAATTTTTCCGTAAACGTTCTGCTCGAGAATATTCACGATTTCGTCCTCTAAGGCGTCGGAATCCTCCGCCTTCGAGATGAAAATTTCGGAAGAAGTCGGCTTTGCCGTCTCCACCCGCACGAGGGTGATCAGAAATTTCTCGAGATCGTTTCTGATGATCTGCGCGCCGCCGAGGTTTGGGTTCGGCAACAGTTCGAGTCCGGGAAGGTCCGGGTTGAAATCGGGGATGCGGAAGGTGTGTTTCGCTTCCGTCATGACGGACGAGAGAAGAAACCGGAGGTTTTCGGGCACGCCGAAAAGTTTGTCTCTGAAATAAGACATCGTTTTCGATTTGCATACGAAACTCACGATAAAAATGTTGCTGTCGTGTTCGTTATCTCCTTCCACAGAATGCGGAACGTCCGGGGCGATAAAGATCACTTCGCCTTTTTCCAGCAGTTTCTTTTCGCTGTCCACCGTGATGTAAAGCTGATTTTTGTCACAATAGATCAATTCCCAGAAATCGTGCTTTTCCGCAGGGTAAACATAGTTTTTCAACAGTTTCTGATAGTGGATGGTCACGATTTTCGAAATGCTGAACATGTTCGAGATCTTATACATGTAAAACGTTTTGTTTTCCATCGCCGTTCTCCCTTCCGATCGGTATCTTCGATCGTCTCCGTTTTATTATACATCCTTTTTTCTGTTTTTGCAATATATTTTTCGATTTATTTTGTGAAAGATAGAATAAATTATCGGAATTATTATGACTATCCCTTTTGCGGGAAAAGGACTATAATATAGTTATCCTCAGGCGATCGGGTTCAGGCACGATCGCCTGTGGCAGACAAAAGGAAACAAAGGAGACACACAATGAAATTCGTTCCCCATTTCGATCCCGCGTTCAGACCGATTTACGCGGAATATAAAAGCTATGAAGAAAAAGTAAACAAAGAGGGCGGAAAAAAACTTTCCGTATGCGTGGAAAGAAACGACGGTTACAATTATATATTTTCCTACAATGTTTTTGCATTTGCAGAGGGTAGGGAAGAAAACTTCCGCATGGCGGAACGCCTTATCAAAGCCGTGCTGTGGGTGGTTGGCGGATATAAAATTTATATCTGCGGCGATAAGGAAATATACGAATTTATCGCAAAGGCTTATACGGCAAACGGGATCCGTGCCTTCGATAAGGGCTTTATGGAAAGAGTTTACGAAAAGCCGTTTGAAGTGATTTTCTGCGACGAGAAGACTTTCCCCGAAAAGAAGGTATGCTCTCTTTCCGTCGGCGGACATCTGGACGGATGCCGCATCGGGTTCGATGCCGGCGGCAGCGACAGAAAAGTAAGCGCGGTCGTAGACGGAAAAGTGGTTTACAGCGAAGAGGTTGTGTGGCATCCGAAAACGGAGCCGAACCCCGATTATCACAAGGCGGAAATTTTAAAAGCCATGAAAACCGCCGCTTCGAAAATGCCTCGTGTGGACGCGATCGGCGTTTCGAGCGCAGGGGTATACATTAACAATAAGATCATGGTCGCTTCGCTTTTCCTTAAGGTCGGCGAAGAAGATTTCGATAAGAAAGTAAAAAACATGTATATCGACGTGGCGAAGGAAATGGGAGATATTCCCCTTGTCGTCGCGAACGACGGCGACGTGACCGCTCTTGCCGGCGCGATCGATCTCGGCGATAACGACGTTCTCGGCATTGCGATGGGCACGAGCGAAGCGGTCGGGTATATCAACGCCGAAGGCAAGCTGAACGGCTGGCTTTCCGAACTGGCGTTCGTTCCCGTCGATTATAACCGCGATTCCATGGTGGACGAATGGAGCGGAGATTACGGTTGCGGCGTGAAATATTTTTCGCAGGACAGCGTGATCAAACTTGCCGAAAACGGCGGATATGTGTTTGAACAGGGGCTTACCCCGGCGGAAAAGCTGAAAGCGATCCAGAAAGAGATGAAAGAGGGAAGCGAATTTGCCCGCAGGATCTATGAGGATATCGGTATTTATCTCGGGTATACCCTTCCGTTCTACGCCATGTTTTATGAGATCAGGCACGTTCTTCTGCTTGGCAGAGTAACGAGCGGCGAAGGCGGCACGATCATTCTCGAAAAGGCGAACGAAGTGCTGAAAGCGGAATATCCCGAGCTTTCCTTCCGCCTCGAAATGCCGGACGAAACCAACCGCAGGGTGGGGCAGAGCATTGCGGCGGCGTCTCTGGCGGAATCGAAAAAAACAAAATAAACGAAAAGCGGATGCCGGAAAAGGGCTTGGTTATCCTTTTCCTGCACGGAAGGAGATTGAAAATATGAAAGTTATCGTTACGAAAAATTATGAGGAAATGAGCAGGGAAGCCGCAAAGATCGTGCTTGGTGTCGTGAAAGCCGATCCGGATGCCGTTCTCGGGCTTGCGACCGGTTCCACGCCGATCGGCATGTATCGCGAAATGATCCGCGACCACAAAGAAAACGGAACGAGCTATCGCAACGTCCGCACCGTCAATCTCGACGAATACGCCGGGCTTGACGAGACGAGCGATCAGAGCTATGTGTATTTCATGTGCAAAAATCTTTTCGATTCTCTCGATATCGACAGAAAGAATACCAATATCGAAAACGGGAAAGCTGCGGATCGCGAAAAGGAATGCGAAAGATATAACGCGCTTCTCCACGAAATGCAACAGAGCGTTCAGGTTCTCGGAATCGGATCGAACGGACATATCGCCTTCAACGAACCGGGCACGCCCTTCGGGAGCGAAACGCATATCGTGGATCTTACCGAAAGCACGATCAGGGATAATTCCCGCCTGTTTGCCCGTATCGAAGACGTTCCTCGTCAGGCGTTTACGATGGGGTTGAAAAATATCATGAACGCGAAAAAAATCGTCATTCTCGCAAACGGCAAAAACAAGGCGAAAGCCGTTTACGGGCTCGTGAAAGGTCCCGTTACCGAACAGCTTCCGGCAAGCGTTCTGCAGCTTCATCCCGATTGCACGGTTGTCGTGGACGATGAGGCGGCAAGTCTTCTCTGAGGTGATTTCCATGATGAAAGGTTTTAAAAATGTGCGGCTATATGTTCGTGATCAGGGAATTATTACGGCGGACATCGGAATTGAAAACGGGAAGATCGCCTACATCGGGAAGGAGAACCCCGAGATCGAAGAGATCGTAAAATTGCCGGAAGGTATACTTGTTCCCGGGTTTATCGACGAACACATTCACGGCGCGGGCGGTGCGGATGCGATGGACGCGACCCCGGAAGCTTTGCAGACGATTTCCTCAAAACTTGCCGAAGAAGGCACGACCGCGTTTCTCGCCACCACAATGACGCAGAGCAGAGAAAATATCGGCAAAGCGCTGAAAAACGTAAAAAACGTGATGGAAAAAGGAGAATATGCGGGCGCGGAAGTGCTCGGCGTTCACCTCGAAGGTCCGTTTATCAGCCTGAAACACGCAGGCGCACAGCCGGCGGAATATATTCTTCATCCCGACGTAAAGGAATTCGATAAGTTCAACGAGTTGTCCGGCGGAAACATCCGTATTGTAACGCTTGCCCCCGAAGAGCCGGGCGGAGAAGAGCTGATCTCTCACCTGAAAGAGATCGGAACGGTCGCTTCGATCGGACATACGGATGCGAAGTTCAGGGATGCGGAGCGTGCGGTGAAGGCGGGCGCGACAAGCGTAACGCATACTTATAACGCTCAGACGGGGCTTCATCACCGCGAGGCGGGCGTTGTCGGCGCCGCGCTTTTAACGGACGAGCTCAATACGGAAATGATCTGCGATACGATTCACGTGTCCGTACCCGCAATCAAACTCTTTGTGAAAAACAAACCGCGCGATAAATTTACCCTGATTACGGATGCCATGCGCGCCAAAGGAATGCCGGACGGCGTTTCCGAACTCGGCGGACAGAAGGTTTACGTGAAAAACGGCGAGGCGAGACTGGAGGATGGTACCCTTGCCGGCAGCGTTCTGAGGATGAACGTCGCCGTGAAAAACCTTGTGGAAAAGGTGGGCGTGTCGTTCGGAAACGCGATCGACGCATGCACGTATAACCCCGCGAAAAATCTCGGCAAAGAGAAGGATCGCGGTACGCTCGAAGTGGGAAAACGTGCGGATATAACACTTTTAAACGCGAATTTCGACGTGCTTATGACTATGGTCGGCGGAAAAATCGTCTATCGCGGATGATCCGGAATCCGCACGGAAGCCCCTTGTTTCTTTTTAAGAGACAAGGGGCTTTTCCGTTAGAACAAAAAATCTTTTTTCCCGTAATCGCCGGTATCCGGTTTCGTTTCGCCCTGGCGGAACGCCGTCATCGGTCGGACGGATGCTAAGACTTAAGTCGGACGAATGCTAAGCCTAAGAAAATAAAAAGGGAAAACAGGAGGAAATCGATTTACAAACGGAGCCGTTTCAGTTAAAATAGAAGAGAAAAAGGAAGGTCCGTGCTTACAGGCGTGTTCCGGATCGATGGAAGGGAAAGAATATTATGGATGGTTTTTTTACTATCGCTCAGCCCGTATGGACAAAAGAGAAACGGGGTGAAATGAACGTGACGTGCCTTTTTTCCGCAAAGGCGGAAAAAGGAAAAACGAAGATCCGCGTTACGGCGTGCAATTTTTACCGCATGTTCGTCGGCGGAAAGTTTTTCGGTTACGGTCCCGCACGTGCCGCAAAGGGATATGCCCGCGTGGACGAATACGAGTTCGATTCCGGCGAGGAGACCGTGATCGTATTTGAGGTGGCGGGGTATCGCAGCAATACTTTTTATTGTATGAACGAGGAACCTTTTTGGCAGGCGGAGATCCTGTCGGGCGAAAGGGTTGTGAAAGCGACGGGAAGGGAAGGCGATTTCTCATGCCGCGTTCTTTCCGAACGGGTACAAAAGGTTGCGCGGTTCAGCTATCAGCGTCCGTTTTCGGAAAGCTATGTGTATCGTAAGCCGCTTAATCTTGTTTACGGCGAAGTGCGGGACTCTTGCGGAACGGAAATTCTTCCGCAAAAAAAATTGCTGCCGCGCGGCGTTTCGTATCCGATATACGATCGGTGCGCCGCGTGCTTTACCGAGTGCGGTACGTTTGACGATCAGGGAGCCGAGCCGCCGATGCGCGATCGCTTTTTAACGATGAGCGAACTCGGGATTTTTCCGATCGCCGCCCTCGAAACTCTCCCGTCGGACGATCTTGCCTCTTTCCGGTATTTCCTTTCGGAAAAAGAAAAGTATACGGGGAAACTTTCAGCGGGGGAATATGCCGTTTATTCCTTTGCCTGTTCGGAAACCGGATTTCTCGGGCTTTCGTTTACGGCAAAAACCGATTCCCATCTGCTGATGATTTTCGACGAGGTGGATTATCGTAAAGAAAAGCCAGCCGATAAGCCGATTAACGTTGATTTTTATCGGAATACAACCTTTAATATCGTGGAATATGACGTCGCGGCGGGAGAGTATTCTCCTCTTTGCTTTGAGCCGTATACAGCGAAATACGTCAAGGTGATCGTAACGAAAGGGGAAATCGGGCTGAAAAATCTGTTCGTGATCCGCTACGAAAATCCGGACTGCAAAAACTTTGTTTTCCGCACGGGAAACGATAAAATGAATGCGGTGATCGACGCCGCCGTGAGAACCTTCCGCCACAACGCGGTCGATCTGCTTACCGATTGTCCTTCCCGCGAGCGGGCGGGGTGGCTGTGCGACAGCTGGTTTTCCGCGCAGGCGGAAAAATTGTTCACGGGCGATAACAAGGCGGAAAATAACCTGCTGGAAAACATTGCCCTGGCGGGAAAACAGCCGAACGTTCCCGAAGAAATGGTGCCGATGTGTTACCCTGCGGATTTTTCCGAACCGGATCTGTTTATTCCGAATTGGGCAATGTGGTATCTCGTCGAACTTCTTGCAAACAAGCGGCGCACGGGAAGCGACCGTATCGCGAAACTCAGCGAAGATAAGGTAAACGGTCTTCTCGCATATTTTGAAAAGTTCGAAAACGAGGACGGGTTGCTCGAAAATCTGAAAGGGTGGATCTTTCTTGAATGGAGCAAGGCGAACGATCCCGCATTCGTGGCGGGCGTGAACTATCCTTCGAATATGCTTTACGCTCTCGCGCTTGATTCCGTCTCTTCGCTGTACGGAAGGAAAGAGCTTTCGGAGAAAGCGAAAAAAATCAGGCAAAAGATACGCGATAAGTCGTTTAACGGGGAATTTTTCGAAGATAACGCCGTGAGAGAAAACGGCAGATTATCGCTTTCCGGGCATATGACGGAAACCTGCCAGTATTATGCCTTCTTTACGAAAACGGCAACGAGAGAAGACTATCCGGAACTCTGGAACAAACTTCTTTTAAAGTTCGGACCGAATAGAGATCCGGCGAAGACTTATCCGGAAGTTTATCCTTCCAATGCGTTTATCGGAGACTATCTGAGATTGATCCTGCTGAGCGAGGCAGGGCTTTCCCGCGAGGTTTTTGACGAAACGCTCGATTATTTCTATAAAATGGCAACCCTTACGGGCACCCTTTGGGAGCACGACAACATATTCGGCAGCCTCGATCACGGCTTTGCCTCTTTTATTGCCGTTTTGCTTACCGAAAATTGCGGGGGCTTTCGCGGGATTGCGGAAAAGAAGGGAGAACAATGACATGAGAAGAGAAGTGAATCATCTTTCGCAGCTTTGCGAAGTCGTCCGCGCCGTCTGTACGGACGGAGAGCGCGCCGGGCTGAAAACGATTACCGTTTCCAACGGCGTAATGAACGTTGAATTTCTCGAAAACCGCGCGCTTGATATTTCCCGCGTGTTCTATCGGGGAATGAGCATGAATTTTATTTCCAGAAACGGCATTACGGCGAGAAAAGAAGAAGGCTTTCATCGTTCTTTCCCCGGGGGAATGCTTTATACCTGCGGGTTGGATGCGATCGGCGCGATCGAAGGGCACGCCCTGCACGGGAATCTGCATCATATTCCCGCAACCGTTTTTACCGCCCGTGCGGAAGAAACGGGGGCGACGATCGAAGGGGAGATCCGCGATTCCGCCTTGTTCGGGCAGAATCTTTGTTTTACGCGAAAGATTTTTATTCCCGCAGGCTCCGGCAGGATTGAAATTTCCGACACTTTGAGAAACGAGGGTTATCGGGACGAACCCTATTGTCTGTTGTATCATATCAACAGCGGGTATCCTTTCCTCTGCGACCGGACGACGATCGCGTATGACGAAGAATCGATCGTTCCCCGTACGGAATGGGCGAAAGCCGCGCTTTCCGACGTGAAAAAATTTCAGCCACCCGTCGATAACGAAGAAGAACGTTGTTATTTTATCCTCCTGAAAACCCCTCGGGTGAAGGTCGTGAATCCGATTCTCGGGAAAAGCCTTACGATCGGTTATTCCGGCGATACTCTCCCTTGCCTTGTGGAATGGAAAAGCGGCGCGAGCGGCGATTACGCGCTCGGGATCGAGCCGTGTACCTCCTTTCTTGATAAGCCGGATTTTGCGTACCGTACCGTGAAGGCTGGCGAAAGCGTGAATTTCCTCGTTACGCTTGAATTTTCGGAAGCGTGATCGCGATTGTTTGACAAAAGATCAATAAAATCCCGCGATAAGTCGATTATCGCGGGATTTTTGCTTTGTAAATACAAGGGCGCAGCAGAAAACGGCAAAGACCTCCTGTCTGAATTTCAGTCGGAATGCAGCAATTTATCCACATGCCCGATAAAATCGAGGACGTCTGCAGGGGAATCGTTCGCGTACAGAATACCGTAAGGAATTTCGTAATTCCAGTCGACGGGAATGGTGACGAGCCCGGGATGAACGTCCTTCCAGCATTCCACGGTCAGAAGAACGTTTCCCGTTTCCGCACAACGGTTAAAAACGGAAAGGTCGTAAAACTGCGAGGTATCTTCGATGGCGATTTCCGGATGGTTGGTTTCGAGATCGTTCCGGATGGCGTCGTTCACGCCGGAATCGACGCGCTTTACCATCATCAGAGTTTCTCCGCGAAGATCGTCGAGGGAAATCACGCTTTTCCCGGCAAGCCTGTGATTGCGGGGCACGGCGATCATTTTTTTATAGGTTCCGAGTTTGAAAAAACAGCACAGAGACAACCATGCGCGGGAGTCGCACACGCCGATGAGAAAATCGAATTTTTCGCCGAGTTTTGCTATTTCGGATAAAATGCCTTCGTGCGCATCCTCAAAGGGAACGAGGTGAAGTTTATAGTCGGCGAAATCCGCATTCACGCGATACCACAGATCCATAAAAGGCTTTGCCGGGTTCAGAAGAGAAGTGCCCACGCAGAAGGTCGTTTCGTAGCGGGCTTCTTCCGCTTTGGCTTCGAGAACGGCTTTTTCCGAATAGTCGATCATAAACTTCGCGCTGCGGTAAATTTTTTCCCCGGCGGGCGTCGGTTTCACCCCGGAAGAGGTGCGGACGAGCAGTTTTATCCCGAGCCTTGTTTCCAGTGCGTTGATCTGTTTCATAATGCCCGTGGGGGACACGTAAAGGGTGTCTGCGGCTTTGGTGAAACTGCCGCTGTTCACCACGGCGATAAAACTGTCGAGCAAACGGTCGTACATAAAATTTTCCTCCCCGTATCGAACGGGATCCTGCCGGACGGAAAGCCGGCGGAACCGGACAGTGTAAACAAACGGTTGATACCATTATAACAAATAGTCGATTCACAGTCAACAAATTTTGTGATAAAATAAAAGCGGAGATCGGGGCGCGGGCGGAACGTCCGTTCCGGAAAGTGCCGGAAAACACCGGAAACGCCCGGATCGTCCGGATAAGAGCGTTCGCCCGAAGGGCGGTCGCGGGGAGAGAATCAATGGAAGAAAAAGAATTTAACGAAAAGAACGTTTTCGGAAAGGGCGAAGAAAACACCGCTTACGCGAAATATTTTATCGGGACTTCTTTCCTGAACCCTTTGACCGATCCGGAATGCGGGTTGTTTCTCGCAAACGTTACGTTTGAACCGAAGTGCAGAAACAACTGGCACATTCATCATGCGTCCGAAGGGGGGCGGTCAGATCCTGATCTGCATCGCGGGCGAAGGATGGTATTGCGAGGAAGGAAAAGATCCCGTTTCTTTAAAAGCGGGTTCGGTGGTCGCGATCCCCGCAAACGTAAAACACTGGCACGGAGCGAAGGCGGATTCGTGGTTTTCGCACATTGCCGTCGAAGTGCCGGGAAAGGACTGCCGCACGGAATGGTGCGAACCGGTGACGGACGAAGAATACGACAAATTGCCGGGGAGGGTAGAAAGATGAAAAAACAAACCGCGGGGAGAGACGCGCTCGGAGAATTCGCGCCGAAGTTTGCCGAACTGAACGACGACGTGCTTTTCGGCGAAGTCTGGGCGAGAGAGGAAGAACTTCCCCTGAAACTGCGCTCGATCGTTACGATCTCGGCTCTGATCGGAAAAGGGATCACCGATTCCTCTTTAAAATATCATCTGGAATCGGCAAAGAAAAACGGAGTGACGCAAAGCGAAATGGCGGGAATTTTAACGCAGCTCGCGTTTTATGCCGGCTGGCCGAACGCATGGGCGGCTTTCCGCATGGCAAAAGAAGTTTATACAAAAGAGTGACGGCGAATGCCTGGCTTTATAGACAGCGGCAAAAAATCTGCCCCGGAAAATTTTCCGGGGCAGATTTTTTATGTCTCGTCTTTGTTGCGGTCCGACGGCGGGTCGGCGGGATGAACGAGCTTCAGATTGTTTTTACGCCAGTTCAGCGGGGACATCCCGTATTCCTTTTTGAAAGAGTTTATGTAGTTGCTCTGATTTGAATAACCGAGTGTCTGAGCGATATCCGAAACGGATAAATTCGTGTTTAACAGCAGAGTGGTTGAATATGCCATTTTCTGACGGTTTATGTACTGGATTAGCGTGCATCCGAAATATTCCTTGAATTTTCTGCAGATATGCCCGTGGCTGTAACCGATTTGTTCGATAAGGTCCGGCAGCGACGAAATAGGGGGATCTAATTCCGACGAGGTGTGCAGATTCAGTTTCGAAAGCATATCGAGAATCCAGTCCGGCGTCTGTTTGCCCGGATAATATCTCGTTTCCGCATAGGCGGAAAGCGCTTCCGATACCAGGCAATTGTGAAGGATCGTTATTTCGTTTTTGCTCAGGCTGCCCTTTAAGTTCGTGATTTTCGTGGCGGTTGCTTCGATCGAATCCATATGCGCCTTATCTATCACGCAGGTGATCGGAGTGGGGCTTTGCAACAATTCGTCGTATAATCCTTCGTGTATCACTTCCGAAAAACGGCGCATTTTTTCGTCGGAAACGTAGATGTCCCGGTATACAGCCGAAGTTTCTTTTATATTGACGTAATGAATGTCGGAAGGACGGATAATCGTTAAACTGCACGCTTTCAGCAGCATGTCGCCGCTGTCGAAATGATTTACGTATTCGCCTTTCAGAGATACCGTGATCTCCCAGAAAATGTGGCAATGACGCTCGATATTGTGGTTAAAAATTAAATTCGTATAGAGCCCGTCGATCAAATTAAAATTATAAATGGGATAGTTTGTATTTTTTGACATTCAAAATTCTCCGAAAACTTATCATATAACGATTATAATACTATAATGCCCCTTTGTCAAGAGAAAATCAAAAAACGGGGATTGTTAAATTTTAACTTATATAATAAGCGTTGCAATCAAAAAATGCCAATTTGCAGCCGTAAAAACGGGATAAGTCTGCCGTTTATTTTCATGAAACAGTCGGGAAATAGTCAATAATTCACAGTTTGTTGATAAAAAAAAGAAAGACAATTCACCATGTGCGCGTTATAATAAAATAGTAAAAAAGTTGCAGAAAAACGTTTTGTGCGGTTTCCTGTGTACGAATGCGGAACGGGCGGGCGGATTTCTCCGCTCTTCGCCGGAAAAGCGAAGAAGTGCCCCCGAAAGGTGAAAATATGAGAAAGACGAGAAATTTGACGGGATATATCGCGGCGGTGCTTGCCGTGCTTATCGTTTTGTGTTTTTCGATGGCACTTGCCGTACCGGCAACGGCGAAAGCCGCCGGCGATACGGAAACCGGGTCTTACGCCAAAGCGAAACTCGACAAGTCGGGCAGGGCGGAAATCGATATGGTGATCCAGAAGGACAGATTGCCCGGATATCTCGGCGATTTCGACGATTTCTCGACTTTCGTAAAGGAAAGCGTTAAAATACTGATCAACAACTCTGCCGACAGCGATACCCTTGACCTTAAATATATCAGAGAAGAGGGAACCGCCTATAAAGTCGGTATCGGAACGAGAAGACTGAGCGCGAGACTTACGAGCGCATGGAACTGGTTCGCGTGGGATAAATTCTCCGCTTACGCAAGCGCGACGAGCTCGACTTATACCGAACTTGCCGATATTGCCGACGGTTATCTCGTAAAGTCGGTCATGAAAGTGAAAGGTTCGCTGCCGATAGGACAGTATAAAATGATAAAAAATCCCGATGTGAAAATACTTCCCGTGGAAGTGTCTTCCGGGAAAACGGTCGGCGTGGAAGAATTTGCGGAAGCGGCTTCCGCCGCATCCGGAAAAGAATATTTCGGATTGTTCCGTCTTGCGGGGGTCGGTTTTCTGGATAAGATCGTTCTCGAAGTTCCGGGCAGGATAACCTATACGTCGTCGCACGGGATGAAGGTCGTCGGGAAAAACAAAATAGAAATAACTTCGTTCAGAACGACCGCAAACGTCGTCGGTTACGATTACGTTACGGACGAAAGCGGCAAGATCGTTTACGAAGACGGAAAACCCTTGAAGAAGGAAGTGATCGAGAGAGCGGAAATCGATTATATGCTCGGCTACTTCGCTTATAAAAACTTTCCGAACTACATTCTGATCGGATGTCTTGCCGGGCTTGGCGTCGCGCTTGCGGCTCTGTTTGTTTTTGCCCTGGCGACGGGCAGGGTAAAGAATTTTTTCCGCGGTGAGAAGTTCGCGAAAATGAAACGGCACAAAATGATATATTTTATGCTGATTCCGAGCGCGATCCTCGTGGTTACGTTCTGTTATGTACCTATGTTCGGCGTGTTTATCGCCTTCAAGGACTTCACGCTGACCGACGGTTTTGCCGGCAGCGAATGGGTCGGGTTAAAATATTTCAGGCACATCGTGACGGGTGCGGACGAAAACGTATTCCTGGTCTTCAGAAATACGATCTACATTTCGCTGATCAGGGTCGCCACAAACTTCCCCGCGATTCTTATCTTCGCGCTGATGATCAACGAAGTGCATTCCGGCAAGGCGAAGTCGGTGATAAGAACGATATCCTATCTGCCGAACTTTATTTCCTGGATCGCGGTCGGCGGTATGGCGCTTTCGATTTTCGCGATGGACGGCGGTCTTCTCAACAGGATCATTTCTCTTTTTAAAGGTCAGGCTTACGTGAAAGACTGGTACAGCGAAAACACGACCGTCTGGTGGATATTTCTGGCGCTTTCGTCGATGTGGAAGTCGCTCGGATGGGGAACCATAATCTACATGTCCGCACTCGGTTGCATCAACTCCGAACTGTACGACGCCTGCAGTATCGACGGCGGCGGAAGGTTCAGAAAGATTATAACCGTCACTATTCCGGGGATCGCAAACGTGATCATGCTTCAGCTTATCATGGATGCGGGCAACCTGATAAGAGATAACTACGAACAGGTGCTCGCACTGACAAACGGAAGCCAGTATCTGAGCAATTCGACTTACATCGTCGGATCGATGGCTTACTCGGCGGTTATGGGCGGTTCCGGTTATGCGATGGCTACCGCGTTCGGGCTCATACAGGGGATGATAGGTCTTGTGCTCGTTATCGTAACGAACAACATTGCAAAGAAAACCGATAACGAAGGCGTTTTATAAGGCGGTGAACGGGATGAAAAAGGAACTCGGTATCAAAGATCCGCTTTTCCGGAAGCCTTACGGCGGAGGAAGCTGCGCGATATTCAGAAGAATCGCATGCGTGGGAGATTCTCTCGCGTCGGGTGAAATAGAAATTGTCAGAAACGGAGAAGGACACTATCTCGATCTTTACGAATATTCCTGGGGGCAATTTCTTGCGAGAATTACGGGGGCAAAGGTTTATAATTTCTCCCGCGGGGGAATGTCCGCAAAACAGTTTATCGAGGGCTGGGGAGAGCAGAACGGCTGTTTCGACGAAGAGAAAAAGTGCCAGGCATATATCGTTGCGCTCGGAATCAACGATCTTATGAACATGGGACAGGAAGTCGGCGATGCGGGCGATATCGGCAGCGACGCGGACACGTTCGCCAGATATTTTTCCGATGTGGTAACGAGGTATAAAAAGATAGAACCTCATGCGAAATTTTTCTTTGTCACGATGCCGAAAGAGGAGAGCGACGACGAAAAACGCGCCGGTCTTAAAAGACGGCACGCACAGCTTATGTACGCCTTCAGCGAAGCGATCGATAACTGTTACGTGATCGACCTTAACGAATATGCGCCCGTTTACGATTCCGGATTCAAAACGAAGAATTATTTTAACGGACATATGAATCCGTCGGGGTACATGCTTACCGCCGAATATCTGATTTCCGGGATTCATTCGATCGTTTCGGCTTATCCGCGCGAGTTCAACGACGTTGCGCTGATAGGTACCGCGTATCATTACCTTGTTGAAAATACGGGAGAGAATGAAAATGAAAAAGTATAAAGGCGACAGAGTTTTCGATATTTTTAACGCGCTGATCATCATTCTGCTTTGCATCACCTTCATTCTGCCGTTCTGGATGATGATCATCAGTTCGTTTACCGAAGAGATCTCTCTCCGCGTAAACGGTTATAAACTGTTTCCCGCGGCTTTTTCCACGGCGGGGTACAAGTACATATTTTCGGCGGACGAATATAACATTCTGCGCGCGATTCTGAATTCGCTGATCATTTCGGTGTCCGGCACGGTTTTGTCCGTAACGGTATCGCTCATAACGGCTTACGCGCTCAGTAAAAAATACGTCGTCGGAATAAAAGGGCTGAATATCTTTTATATGATAACCATGTTTTTTGCGGGCGGGACCATTCCTCTGTATCTTGTGATCAGAAATATCGGTCTTTACGATACCATGTGGGCGCTGATCATTCCGGGAATGTTCAGCCTTTACCACATCATCCTGGTGCGCAGTTACTTCTATTCGCTGCCCGCCGCGCTGGAAGAAGCCGCCATGATAGACGGGGCAAACGATTTTCAGGTGCTTGTGAAAATATTCCTGCCTATTTCCGTGCCCATGGTTTTAACCATTGCGTTTTTTATGTTCGTGGACAGGTGGAACAGCTGGATGGACGCGCTGTTATATTTAGGGCAGAGCGAAAGGAGCAAATCTCTTCGTCCGTTGCAGTTTGTGCTGAAACAGATCCTCGAAAATTCCGGCACTTCGGGCGGACTGGACGGGTCTTCCGCCATTACCCCCGTGCTTTCGGCGAAATCCGCGGCGGTCGTGATAGCGATTGCTCCGTTGCTTGCGATCTTCCCCGTTATCCAGAAATATTTCGTAGACGGAATCACGATAGGAGCGGTAAAGGGATGAAACATCCGAAAAACGTTCTGCTTGCCGCCGCCGCATTCGTTCTTGCGTTTGCCGGTTTTCCGGAAAGAATGAAAGCGGATGCCTATACCGACGTAAAAGAAATCTATACCGGACTTATGGCTTCGCCGTCGGTGATTGCCGAAGCGGCAGACGAAAAGTCCTTTGACGAGATGAGAAAGGCGACCGTGAAACCATCTTCCGCCGTGTTTTTATACGGAGAAGGAAATGCAAAATACTTAAGCGGCGACGTTGCCGGCGACATCGGAAGCATAAAGAGCGCACTCGATAAAAGCGGGATCCTTTTTATTCTGAAAACGGACGATAAGGGAGATGCCGAAGGTCTCGCAAACGAGATCAACCGGGCAAAGCTGACCGATCTTTCGGTCATGAGCAAAAGCGAAGATCTGCTTGCGTTCGTGAGCGAAAACACCGTCGGGGTAAGAACGATTTACGATGCAACGGAAAAAGATGTTCCGGAGCCTTACGAATATCTTGCGGCTGCGAGAAGAGGCGGCGGAAATATTGTGGTTTTAACCGAAAAACAATCGGACGAGGACACGACAGCCTATCTGCAGGCACGGTTTACGACCGTATGGACGGTTGCCGGAAACGAAAGCGAATACGGTTTTGCCGCGGCGGTTACGACCGGCGCATACGGGATCGTATGCAAAAACTTTTCGTTGCTGACGGAAGTTTACGGCAAATATCCGTTGTATTCCGTTCCGAGAACATATTATAACGTGGCGCACAGGGGGCTTTCGCGGGCAGAGAACGAAAATACGATCGATGCGATCGCCGCCGCTTACGAATGCGGCGCGACCCACGTGGAAATCGACGTTCAGATGACGAAAGACGGCGAACTTGCCGTCATGCACGATGCGACGATAAACAGAACGACGAACGGCAGCGGGAAAATTTCCGAAATGACAAAAAGCGAGCTTTCTGCTTTTTCGGTGATAAAAAATATCGACGGAAAAGTCACGGGGAAACAATCGGCGATCCCTTTTCTCGGCGACGTTCTGGAATACTGCAAAGGCAAAGATCTGATTGCGGTCATTGAGATAAAGGATACAAATCCGCTGACATGCGCTCTGATCGCCGCCGAAATCAAAAAGCATAAAGCCGAAAAGCAGACGCTTGCCATCAGTTTTTATGACGGCGAAGACGGGCAGATCGCTAAAATGCACGACGTTTTCCCGGAACTTCCCGTCGCGACGCTTGCAACGGTTACCGCGGATAACTTCGACGGATATGTGAAAAAGGCGACCGCGTGGAATATGTCGTTCGATTGTTCTTCGCAGCTGAACTATGCGAAATTTGCGAATTCCAATCTGAAGGACAGAGGATACGGTCTCTGGCAATGGACTTACGACGACGCGTTCTGTGCGGCAATCGGTATAAGCGGGATCACCAACAACAATGCGGACGATTTCGGAAATCTTATCAGAACGATCCCGGAACCGTCTCTGGAGATCGGGCGAGAAGAGGATCTCGGAAATGCGGAGTTTACGATAAAAGCGGTTACTTTCGGCGGAGAAACGATCGAAGTAAAAGCGGTTCAGTTTGTCTGGGAGAGTTCGGAAAACGGGATCGACGCCGTGCTTACCGTAAAGGACGAGAACTCCCCGAAGGAACTGCGGCGGACCGTAAAAGCCGCAATCTCCGTGAAGGGCGAAGGAGATCCCGCCGGTACGGCAAGCGAAGACAGATCTTCCGGATCGGCTTCCCCGGGAGGCTGCAGATCGTCGGTCGGCGTCGTTCCGCCGGTATTTCCGGCACTTGCGGCGGTTTTATTTATCGGAAATAAAAAAAATAATATAAAAGAGGCGAAAATATGAAAATCTTCAAAAAAGCACTCAGTCTTATCGTTGCGCTTGCGATCACGGCTTCTTTCGCTGCCTGCGGCGGAGGGAAAAAGGACAGCACGGACAATCAGCAGTCTTCGGCGGATTCTTCGTCCGAAAGCGGTACGAAATACGATCCTTCCAAACGCCCCGCGGGGAAAAAGATCGTTATTTACTGCGGCGGTTCTTCCGAATACAGCGTGGTGAAAGGATCCGAAGAAGAAGCGGTTAAAAAAGCGGTCGAAGACGCTTATTATGCCGATACGGGCATTTCGCTCGATTTCAGCGTTTCGTATCTCGGCACCAATATGTCAAGCGTTCTCGCGAACAGCCTGGTCGCGCACGAACAGGTAGACGTGGTGATATCGCACACGAGATTCGATTCGGGAATCGACGATTACGCGATCGGGCAGAGCATCTATTACAACCTCGCGAGACTCGTCGATCAGTACGGATACAATATTTCCGAAAAAACCGATCTTAACACGATGACGACTTTCAACGACGAACTTGTCGGGATCCCTTCTTACGTCAATCCGTACAAACACGGAATTCTCGTCAGAAAGGACTACATGAGAGCCGTCGGTTACACCGACGACGCCGACGAAGCTGCGGAAAAAGGACTTACGCTTTTAACCACCGTCGAGCAGTTCGAGGATATGTGCAAAAAGATGAAGTCAAAAAACGTTACGGGGCACGATAACGATTCTTCGTATTCGATCAGCGGTGCGATCTGGGATATCGAAAAAGTGTTTACGGGTGCCTTCTCCAACGCGGGCTATTTCTTCTACGGCGAGACAACGAACGAAAAAGGCGAAACGATAATCGCTCCCGGTTTTGCGCAGGAAGGATTCAAAGACCTTTTACAGACGGAATACAGATGGGTACACGATTCCAAGATTCTGCCGAGCGACGCCAATACGCAATCGCTCGAAGCGTCGGAAGGTCAGTTTATCGCGGGGCTTACGGGTGTGTTCATGACGGATCCGACCGTTTCGCATCTCATCAAGGTGGCAAGAAAGACAAAAGCTCAGAACCCGGAAGCGGAATTTACCGTGTTAGGACCTCTCGCGAGAGAAAGTTCTCCCGACAAGAAAGGGTTCATGCGTCTTTCCACCGGGTATAAAGCGGCGATCGTGATGTCTTCTTCGTCCAACGCCGCCGACATCGTAAAATATCTTAACTGGATGTACTCGGATGAAGCGAACTATAATCTCTGCGCTTACGGCGTGGAAGGCACTCACTGGGTCAACAACGGCGACGGTACTTACTCTTATCCCGAAGGCAAAGAGAATTATCTTACCAAAGCGCCGTATTCCGGTATCTTCAGCCTTGTCGAAAACCAGAATATGTCCAACCTGTTGTACAGCGGTTACACCGCCGAGGAACGCGCTTGGATCGCAAATTCTCAGAAAAAAGAATATTACGTAGATAACGATATCATCGATTACATTCTTCCGAGAAACGCGGGCATGAGCCAGCTTCATTCCGCATCGCTCAATACTTACTGGAACGGCGTTGCGGCGTCTGCGTGGTCGGGCAATACCAATCCGTCCAACGCGAGCAGCGAAAATCCGAATCTGTCGCTTGCGGAGTTCTACAGAAGAAACTATCTCGAAGACGACGCGGATTATCTTGATTTCTTAACGCAGCAATATAACATAATGAAGCAGATGAGAGGTTAAAACCTTTCGGTATTTACGGGAGTTTACCATGTGGGTTGCGGTTATCGCCATACTCGTATATCTCGAACTTTTACAGACGGGAATCTTTTTCCTGATGAAAGATTCGGGTGAGAAAAATTTATATACGGTGTTTATCCCCGTTTACGGGCTTAAATATCTCACCGCGGTCGCGGGAAAGATCAGAATTCTGAGCGTTCCCGTAACCAGGCCGTCCGGCTTTTTTGCGGAACTTCTGATCGTTTCCTTTCTCTGCGCGCTTTACTGGAACTGGGGCGTACACAACCTTACGCTCAAAGCGTATACCTGGCTCGGGCAGGTCATGCTTCTGCCCATCGTGATCTGTCTTGCGCTTTGTTATGTCGCCGTGGTGAAATCGGCGTTCAACGTGTGCGAGGAATACGCGGGTGCAAAAAAAGTTATGTTTAAAATTTTGTCGTTGCTCGCTCTTCCCGTGCCGTTTATTTACATGGCAAAGGGACTATCCAAATAAAATATCGGAGAAAAAGATGAGAAAATTATTTTGCGTTCTTATGTCGGTCATGTTTTTTGCCGTTTCGTGCGCATGTTTCGC
Organism: uncultured Acidiphilium sp.; assembly: GCA_902495325.1. Classification (GTDB taxonomy): domain Bacteria; phylum Bacillota; class Clostridia; order Christensenellales; family Borkfalkiaceae; genus UBA10281. The sequence continues at coordinate 37,902 of CABUWK010000003.1, read as the reverse complement.
GTCGTGCGGGAAAAAGGATCCCGATCCGTCCGGAACTTCCGGGAATACGGGGGAGGAAAGCACGTCGGAGCCGGCTTCCGATCCGGGATCCGACCCCGGAACGGACGATTCGGTGTATGTCGAAGTCCCTTCGGCTCCCGTTTATAAAACCGTGGATTACGGAGATTACTCGGTGTATTATTTTGACGGGGAAAACGGTGACGACGCAAACGACGGCAAAAGCGAAGCTTCGGCAAAAAAGACCCTGGCGGCGGCTTCGGCTCTCGTAAACGGGTCGACCGGACCTCTGAAGATCCTGTTCAAAGGCGGAACGTCGTTCAACGGACAGTTAATACTCGAAAAATTCACCTCTTCCGAAGAGAAGCCGTTGTATGTCGGCAGTTACGGCGAGGGGCGTGCGGCGATCAACGGGACCGGAGGCAGCGCAGTATACCTTCTGGGTGACAACGCGAGAATTTTCGATCTGGAAGTGTCCAACCCGACCGGCACGCAGGGGATCAGGGTAGAAGCGGCTAAAAACGGCGTCAGCGAAAATATCGTCGTCGAAAACTGTTTCGTGCACAAGATCTGCTGGAACTGGACTTACGATTTCGGCGTGGAGGCTTTTGCCGAAGCGGAAGGCAATACCAAAGACGTCGTAAACGTGAAGGAAGTATGTTCCGACGGCAATTACCATTACGGTACCTGCGGGATCTATTTTTCCGCGCCCAAGGGTGACGGCGAACACTACAGAATGTTCCGGAACGTCTGGGTCAATAACAACATCGTCCGCGAGACGGGAAGAGCGGGTATCATTTTCGACAGCCAGTGGCAGTCCGGAAACGGGTGCAACTGGGGCGGCGCGAACAAATACAGAAGTCAGGACGACGGCTGGTATCCGCCGGAGTTCGTCGTGATAAGCGGCAACGATATTTCCTACGTCGGCGGCGACGGGATCGTTCCCATCGGCGTGCAGGATTGCTGGATCGAGAGGAACACGGTGATCCATTCCGCCATTCTGGGCAGAGCGGGCAACGCCTGCGCGGGAATATGGCCCGTCAATGCGAGAAGAGTTTATATCCGGTATAACGAAGCGGGCTATACGCATCTCGATAACGGCTGTACCGACGGCGAGGGTTTCGATATCGACATAGGGTGCTCCGAAATATATTTTCAGTATAACTATTCGCATGACAACGCGGGCGGCGGACTGCTCTTATGTAACGTACATTCGCAGATGCCTTTATTCGATGAAAACGGCAGGGCGGTGATCGACGACGCGACAGGCAGACAGAAAACCTTCGAAGACCGCGGAAACTGGGATAAAGTATTTATCAGAAACAACGTGTTTGCGAATAACGGTGCAGGCGGTTCCAACGCGGCGTTTCTGGTCGTGTCGAGCGATTGCTATAACGCCGTGTGCGAAAACAACATCGTCGTAATGAAAAAGGGGATGTTCTCGCAGGATCTCGTTTATACCGCGGACTACGGCAATTGCGGCAATCAGAAGGGTTTTGTCTTCAGAAACAATATTTTCTGCAGCCCGGGCGAACAATACTCGAAAATCAATATGGCGTATTCCGAAGATTATGTTTTCGAAAACAATCTTTACTGGAATTTCCCGGACTCCTTCTTTGACGAATGGAACGGGATCAGCGACGCCAAAGCGATTTTAAATGTGGATCCGAAGATCTCCGTGCCTTCCGGAAGAACGGGATACAGCGCGGCTTTCGCTTATAAACCCGGGAATGCAGACGTGTTTGCGCTCGGCGAAAAACTCGCTTCGCTCAACAAATTCGATTTTGCGGGGGTAAATACCGCAGGTAAGAGATATCTCGGCGCATTCTGCGAATAAAAGGAGATTCCCCGAATGTTTGATCAACGACCGGAAGAATATGATTTTTGCAATGCCCGGTACGATACCTATTATTTCGACGCCGTAAACGGCAGCGATCTGAGCGACGGGAAAAGCGAGAGAACTCCCTTTAAAAGTCTCGGTAAACTCAACGAAATACTGAAACTCGAAAGACCTCTCCGCATTCTGATAAAGCGCGGCGGCGTTTTCAAAGGAAAACTCGAAGCCGGAGGAATGGCGGCGCATGAGGATCTTCCGCTTACGATATCGTCTTACGGCGAGGGCGAACTGCCTTTGTTTGACGGCGACGGCAACGACTGCGCGGTGGAAATATCGCGCGGGTATGCCGTAATTTCCGAAATTGCGGTTACGAATCCGAAAGGACTTATCGGTATTTTCGTAAAGGTAAAAGAGGCGGGCAGTCTGGCATATCTCACCATAAAAAACTGCGTCGTAAAAGACGTCAATTATAACTGGATTTACGAAAAAAGAGAGAAAGAGATCGATATCAGAGAGATCGATCCCGAAACGGTTTGTCCGCAAAAACGGTTTTATTACGAAACGGGCGGTATTATTTTTCTTGCGGGCGACGAAGCGAAACAGCCCTGCAATTACCGCGATATCAGAATTATCGGCAACGAAGTTACGAGGGTTTCTCGAAGCGGAATTTTTCTTACGGGGTTGTGGATCCGCCGTCCCGGTACCTGCTGGGGGGTAAATCCCTATTACAGCGACGAGAACGGGTGGTATCCGTCGGAAAGGATCGAGATTTCTTCCAATAAAGTTTCGTATACGGGCGGAGACGGGATCGTTCTGATCGGATCGGTCCACTCGGTGATAGAAAGAAACGTTTCTTACCATTCGAATTATCTCGGCAGAACGGGGAACGCGAATGCGGGCATCTGGCCGATCGGCTGTAAAGACGTTCTGATCCGCTATAACGAAGCGGCTTATTCGCATCTGGAACACGGCGGACTGGACGGCGAGGGATTTGATATCGATATCGCCAACGAGGATATCCTTTTCGAATATAATTACGCGCACGACAATGACGGCGGAGCGTTGCTTTTATGTAACGCCGAAACCACTCAGCCGCAGTTTGACGAGCACGGGAATCCCGTAACGGACGAGAACGGCAGGCAGAAAGAATATCGCGCCGAAGGCGTATGGCGCAGAGTTACCGTTAAAAACTGCGTGTCGGTAAATAACGGCAAAGCCCCCGAACATCCGAATTTTATTCATTTTTCGAGCACTTGCAGAGAGCTCGTAGTCGAAAACAACACGATCGTAATGCGCCCGGATATGCCCGGGCAACTGATCACGAGGAGCGGGGATTACGCCGGTTGCGGGAATCAGGACGACCTCGTTTTCAGAAACAATCTCTTTTATTCTCCCGTAAAAAACGAATGCGATTTCAATACCGATCATTGCGATCGTTTCGAGTTTTCGGGGAATTACTACAAAAACACGGGCGAAAAGTGTATCGTTTCGGCAAAGGAAACCTCGGCTTATCCGTTTAAAGGCACGATAACCCTTCCGAAGGATCTCGACGGATACGAAAACGCCGGAAAAATCGCCGCGCAAACCGACGGGATAACCGTTATTCGCTGAAATCGCCGCTGCATGCGGGAGACGAAAATATGGAATTGTATCACGAAAAAATCGTAACGCAGGTAAACGCGCTGAAAACGAGAAGTTATTATATCCCGTTTACGGACGAAAATTTTTCCGGCGATAAAACGAAATCGCAGGAAGTCACTCTTTTAAGTTCATGGAAATTCGCATTCATACCGGAATTTACGCCGGAAGCATTCTTATCAGAGCCGACCGAAACTTTTTCGGTCCCGTTCAATTGGCAGGTAAAGGGATTTGATTATAACCAGTATACCAACTTTTTTTATCCGATCCCGTTCGATCCGCCGAAGGTCGATAAAGAAAATCCCTGCGGCGTTTACGTCACTTCGTATTTCGTGAAGGACGAAAACAGAAAACACTATATCGTGTTTGACGGAGCGGACAGCTGTCTGTACCTTTTCGTGAACGATCAATTCGTCGGATATTCCACGGTTTCCCATTCGCCGGCAGAGTTCGATATCTCTCCTTTCGTAAAAAAAGGGGAGAACAAAATCAAAGCCGTCGTTCTGAAGTGGTGTTCCGGGACATATTTCGAAGATCAGGATAAACTGCGTATGAGCGGCATTTTCCGCGATGTTTACGTTTTATCCCGTCCGCAAGGGCATCTGACGGACTATAAAATCTCCGTCGATACCGATCTTATCGACGGGTTTATCACGCTGAAATGCGATAAGCCCGCCGGGGCGAAGCTATACGACGGAGAAAAGCTGATCGGCTGCGCCTTCGGCGACGAGATATCCTTTACGATCGCAAACGCTTCGCTCTGGACGGCAGAAACGCCTTATCTTTACAGACTTGTCCTGTCGTGCGCGGGCGAGTTTATCGAAGAAAAAGTCGGAATAAGAAAGATAACGATAGAAGATTCCGTGTTCAAAATCAACGGGGTTCCCGTGAAGTTCAGAGGCGTGAACAGACATTCCGTGACGAACGACGGTTTTGTGGAAAGCGAGGATCTCATGAGAAAAGATCTCGAGCTTTTCAAAAAGTATCATATCAACGCGGTCAGAACCTCGCACTATCCGCCGCACCCGCTTTTTGCCGGGTTATGCGACGAATACGGTATCTACGTTCTGGAAGAGGCGGATATCGAAACGCACGGTCTGGAAACGATACATTATTACGGCGATCCTCGTCATTTCGACGATCTCGCAAATAACCCCGATTACCGCGACGTTTACGTTCACCGTCAGGAGAGAATGTACGAAAGGGATAAGAACAGAACGTCTGTCGTAATGTGGTCGCTCGGGAATGAAGCAGGCTGGGGTGAAAACTTCAAAGAGGCGAGCAGATATCTTCATTCGGTGGATTCCCGTCCGGTGCATTACGAAGGCAACACCACAAGGCTTTTGCCGGAAACCGAATGGAGGGATCCGGAATATATGGACGTTGCGTCCATGATGTACGCAAGCGTCGATACCTGCCGCAGGAAAACAGAAGAGAAAATCGGCGTGCCGTTCATGCTCTGCGAGTATACGCATGCAATGGGAAATTCCTGCGGGGACGCGAAAGAATACTGGGACTATATTTACGGCGAAAAAACTTTTCTCGGCGCATTCGTCTGGGAATGGTGTTGCCACACGGTAAGAACGGAAGACGGCAGGTATCTGTTCGGCGGCGATTTCAACGAAAAGGAACCGTGCAGCCGGTACGACGGGAAATTCTGCGTGGACGGACTGGTGGATACCGACAGACGCGTTCACCCTTCGCTTTACGAAATCGCTCAGGTTTACGCTCCCGTCGACGTCCGGAGGACCGAAAACGGTTTTGCCGTTTTCAACCGGTACGATTTTCTTACCTTGAACGATTTAACGCTGAAAGCGCGTTTCGAAACGGACGGGATCGTTGAAGAAGAAAGGGTTTACGATATTTCCGGTATCCCTCCGCATGAAGGGAAAGAATTTCCTCTGGTTTTTAAAAAATCGGGCTATAGCACGGTTATTTTTGATTTTTATAAGGGGAAAGACAAAATTGCGACAAGGCAGATAATCGTTTCCGCGGATTTTAAACCGATTGCGAAAACGGGAAAGGCTGACGTTGCGGTGTCCGGGAACGGGGTCAGGATCGACGGCGGGAATTATACGGCGGAGATCGGCAAGGACGGAATGATAAAAAGCCTTTGTTTAAACGGCGAAACGCTTTTGTCTCCCGTAAATTTCTCGTTGTACCGCGAGCCGATCGATAACGATCTGCCTTATCTGGAAGAATGGCAGCGTTTAAGGCTCAGATTTATCCGTTCGCATGCGGACGAAATGAGTGCGGAAGGTAACAGGGTCTTGGTCAGGGGAAAAATCGTTGCGGATATCGTGGAACCGCTTTACGATTTCGATCTTGTGTACGAGTTTTTCTCCGATGCCGTGAAGATATCTTTAAAGGCGAAAAAGCGCGATTGGGTGACTAAAGTCGCGCGGTTCGGTTTTAAGTTCGCCTTTTCCGGCAAGTTTTCGGATTGCGAATATTTCGGCAGGGGAGATAAGGAAAATTATCCCGACCGCAAAGAGGGATTGCCCGTATCGCTTTATAAAAGTAAAGTTTCCGATATGAACTTCGTTTATCTCAAGCCGCAGGATAGCGGAGAAAGATGCGATTCGAGGATGGCGGAACTCTCTGACGGGAAGGTTTCCGTACGTTTTCAGAGCGAGAAAGACTTCTGTTTTCAGGCTACGCCGTTCGATATCTGCGATTATAAAAAGCACGATTTCGAAATGGACTGCCATACGGGGAAAACGATGTTTTTCCTGGATTACAAAACCACGGGCGTGGGATCGGCGGCTTGCGGCGCGCCTTTGCCCGAAAGATACGAAGTGAAGGACGAGGCGATCGGAATGGACTTCGATATCGTTTTTAAAAAGGAATTATAAATTTATGTTTGATTACGAACCGTTTCAGAAAGCCGTTCCCGTCTGGGCGGACGGAGAAGAAAAAACAATGAATCTCACGTGCGTTTTCGCGTGGGAGTTCGGCGATTGCGGTGAATTTACGCTGAGGGCTGCCGCGAGTTGTTTTTACAGGGCTTTTCTTAACGGAAAACTCGTCGCTTACGGTCCGGCGCGCGCCGCTCACGGGGTCTATCGCGTAGACGAGATAAAACTGCAGGGCGAAAAGGGCGGCAACAGACTTTTTATAGAAGTAGCCGGATATAACTGCAAAAGTTTTTATTCGCTCGATCAGCCGTCGTTTCTGCAAGCCGAGGTCGAGGCAGACGGAAAAATTATTTTCGCAACAGACGAAAAAACAGACTGCCGCGTGTTCCGGGAGAGATACAGAAAAGTTGCAAGATTCTCTTTTCAGCGTAGTTTCACCGAGAGTTACCGGTTCGATCTTCCGCCGCAGGAGATCATAAACGGCGCGAAATTCGCCGGAACGAAGGTGCGCGCGTTTGCCTGTAAGAAATATCTGCCGAGAAACGTAGCTTATCTCGATTTTAAAGCCGAGACCTATCGCTTTGTCGAAAAAGGAAGGTTTTTCAAAGCGAGTGAAGATAAGTTCGGCGACGTGAGATATCTTACGCTCGATTCGATCGGAATTTTCCGGCGCGAGGAGCTGGAAATCGCCCCGTTTGACGACGTTTACGGGTACGGCTATAAAAAAGAGAAATGCGGCGCTTTCGACGGCAGACTGCATGCCGGCGAATATGCGGTATTCCGGTATCCCGTTTCGATCACGGGGTTTTTGTCCTCAAGTTTCAGGGCAGAAGAAGATTCCGTGGTTTACGTTGTGTTCGAAGAGATCGACAACCGGGAAGAAATAACGGAAGATCAACCTATAGCCGTCGATTTCTGGCGTAACGACACATTAAACGTCATTTCTTACGAAGTAAAAAAAGGGGAGTTCAGACACATTTCCTTCGAGCCTTACACTGCGAGATACGTGAAGATCCTTGTGGTTTCCGGTAGTGTTTCCGCCGTGGAAGAAGGGCTTGTAAGATACGAAAATCCGGAAACGAAGAGACTGGTTTTCCGTTGCGACGACGAAAAGCTGAACGCGATCGTCGAGGCGGCGAGAAATACGCTGGCTCAGAACGCCGTCGACGTTCTGACCGATTGCCCTTCGAGAGAGCGTGCGGGCTGGCTTTGCGATTCCTATTTTTCGGCGCGGGCGGAAAAACTCTTTACGGGCGGTAATACGGTAGAGCGGAACTTTCTGGAAAATTATGCTTTTCAGCCCGAAGATCTCGGACTCGGCAAGGGAATTCTCGCGATGTGCTATCCCGCCGATTTCGGAAACGTGGAGTTTATCCCCAACTGGATGCTTTTTTATCTGCTCGAACTTGCCGATTGTTTTATCCGTACCGACGATGTTTCGCTGATCGGGATAAGCGAGCAGAAGGCGAGAGAGGTCGTCCGGTATTTCAGGCAATTCGAAAACGAATTCGGTCTGCTGGAGGATCTTTCCAACTGGGTGTTTGTCGAGTGGTCCAAGGCAGGGGACGCCGAATACGTAAAGGGAGTAAACTTTCCGTCGAACATGCTTTATGCCGCCGCGCTCGAAAGTTTCGGTAAGCTTTACGGCGATCGCGACAGCGTGAAAAAAGCCTCGCAACTGCGCGAAAAAATAAGAGAACTGTCTTATAACGGCGAGTTTTTCGAAGACAATATGATCCGGAAAGACGGAAAGCTCGTGCTGTCCGGAAATATCTCCGAAACCTGCCAGTATTACGCTTTTTATTTCGGCACCGCCGATAAAAATCGTTATCCCCGGCTCTATCGGACGCTTGTTGAAAAGTTCGGTCCTTCGCGCGACGAGGAGAAAGTTTATCCCAACGTTGCGAAATCCAACGCCTTTATCGGCAACATGCTGAGATCGGATTATCTTGCAAGACAGGGGCTTGGCGAAAAGTTCCTGGAATCCGCAAAGGGATCTTACTATAAAATGGCTTCGGTTACGGGTACGCTGTGGGAACACGACCGTATCCGGTGCAGCCTTAATCACGGTTTCGGCTCTTATGCCGCGAATATGATCGTTCTCGTCGTGAGCGGGTTTGTGGGAGTGAACGAAACCGAAAAGGTGGTTCGTTTGCGAAAGGAAACGGTAGCCGTACGCTATCGGATAAGCGTTCCCGTAAAGGGGGGCTTCGTCACGATGGAAAACAGCGACGGAACGAGAAAAGTGACTTTGCCGGAAGGCTACCGCGCGGCAGAGGAGTAAGCAGACCGAGGAGGAAACGATGAAAAGATTTATCGCATTTCTGGCGGCGTTCGCCCTTGTGTTCGCGGGCGCGCTGAGTTCCTGTTCGCCGGGGGGAGATCACGGAAGCCCGACCGATGCGGAGTCTTCTTCCGGCGGCGGAAAACCGCCTGCGGAAGAAGATCTGAGCGGTTACGCGAACCTTACGTTTGCGCCGAAGTATGACGAGGTAAATACGGGGGCTTATACGGACGTGTATTTCGACGCGGACGGCGGAAACGACGAAAACGACGGGTTTTCGGAAACTTCGCCTAAAAAGAGCGTCGAAGAACTCAACAGAGTGATCGGAACACAGTCGAAAAAAGGCGCTTTGCAGATCTTTCTGAAAGGAACTTTCAAAGGTACCGTCGAAGTAAGCGGTTATTCCTCTTCCGAAAAAACGCCGCTTATGCTGTCGTCTTACGGCGAAAAGCAAGCCGTGATCGACGGAAACGGCAACGAAAATGCCGTGTACGTGAGCGGCGGGAACGTGAGAGTGAAAAATCTCGAGATCACAAATCCGAAGGGATTGCGCGGAATATACGTGTTTACGAAAGGGCATAACGAAAATATCGTTATTTCCGGTTGTTATATACACAACGTGAACTGGAACTGGGTGAAACCGGACGGGGAAGAAAGCTATCTTGCAAAGCTCGGAGAACTCGGCAAAAACGGTGTGAAAGAAGTGGACGAAGCGTTTGTGTACGAGCGAGGAGGGATCGTTTTCAATACCGATTCGGGAACGGTGCCGTGTTGGCTCGAAAATGTGTGGGTCGAGAACAACCGCATCGAGAAAGTTTCGAGAAGCGGCGTGTTCATGACGAGCAACTGGGTCAAAAAAATCGGCGTTGCCTGGGGCGTCAATCCTTATTGTGACGACGAGCACGGTTATTATCCTTCGAAAAACGTAAATTACGTGGGAAATCGTACCGACATCACGGGCGGAGACGGTCTCGTTATGATAGGCGTTAAGGGAGGATATTTCGAAAGAAACGTTTCCTATAACGCAAACTATCTCGGCAGAAGCGGAACGGCTAACGTGGGAATGTGGCCGATCTCTTCTTCGGATATCGTAATGCAGTTCAACGAAGCGGCGTTCTGTCGCCTGGCGAACGGCGCTGCGGACGGAGAGGGGTTCGATATCGATATAGGTTGCCGCAACGTGACTTTCCGTTATAACTATTCGCACGATAACGACGGCGGCGGGATCCTGCTTTGCAATACGGGCGGTCAGGTTGCCCTTTGCGACGAAGAGGGAAACGTGCGCAAGGACGAAAACGGCAAAATCGTAACGATGAAAGGCAAAGCCGACTGGAACGGCGCATACATAAGAAACAACGTGTTCGCCCGTAACGGAAAAACCGAGGGGAATTATCCCGCGCTTATGCATGTCGCGGGGCCCTGCGATAACGTATATTTCGAAAACAACACGGTTATTTTTACGGATAACTCCTCGCAGCCGCTTATGACCGTTACGAAATGGGATTCCGAATACGATTCGTCTTCGCCGAACGGGTTTTACTTTAAAAACAACATTTTTTACAGCCCGGTGAAGAATAACGGATATATCCGTTTTACCGATATGGGGGAAGATTATCTGTTTCTGTCTAACGTTTATTATAACATGAGCGCAAATTTCGCCGAGATTGCGGCGGATTCCAAAGCGTTCGGTTTCGACCCCGCATTCGATCTGAGCGGTGATTTCGACGGCTATGAAAAAATTACCCGTTTCGCTCCCGCAGAAGAAAAATGTTACGTCGGCGCGCTTGCGATAAAGGGCAGAAACCTGATCGACGCGGCGGGCAATATAACCGCAGGTCTGCGATATTTCGGCGCGATCGCGGTAAAACCGGAATAAATCAGGGAAATCCGCTTGGACAAAATCCCGCTGCAATGGCAAAAAGGCTTTTTTTGCCGGAAACACCGGGAAGGCGTTTGATCGGAGAACACTTGAAAAACAGGAGGAAATATGAAAAAGATCAGACTGTTGGCATTGCTTTTATGCTTTGCCGTATCAACGGGGTGCTTCTTTGCGTGCGGTAACACCGACGATAACGGAAGTTCGTCTTCGGGAGACGCAACGAAAGAAATGCCCGCAACCGAACTCGATTTGTTCGAGAATAAGAGCCTTGCTCCTGCCGAGGGATTGTCCGGGCTTATCGAATGGAAAAGTTCGGACGAAACCGTGGCAACGGTGAAAGACGGCGTGGTTTCCGCGGAAGGAAAAGAGGGGGCGGTTACCGTGACCGCAACAGCGGGCGGCTTTACCGTTACTTACCCGGTGACCGTAACCGATTCGGGAGACAGACCGGTCCTGTCGGTAACGCCCGTTTCCGTTTATAAAGGGAAAACCGTTGACGTGAAAGAATCTCTTTCCCTTTCTTATAAAGACAAAAACGTGGAAAGCGGCGTAACCTTTACCTATAATGCGCTGAGCGAGATCATTGCCGTGGAAGAAGACGGAACGCTCCGCGGCGTAACGGCAGGCGTTACGAGAATGCAGGTAAGAGCGACTTATAAAGGATTTACCACTGCCGCAAAGGCAGTTACCGTTACCGTCGAAGAATCTGACACGGTGAAACCCGCATCCGATAAAATTTCGCTTTCGACGATCGCGGGAGATGTCGATCCTACGTCTGCGGAGATCGAAGCGGAAGTTTTCGTGAATGCCGAAAAGGTGGAAAATGCAACGATAACCGCAGAAATCGAATCGGGGGCGGATTATATCGAGCTCGACGGGTTGACGATCCGGGCGAAAGCGGTAGGAAAAGCCGAGGTAAGGCTTGTTTACGACAATCACGGAACCGACGTGACGGGCAGCATCGCCGTAACCGTTCACGACGACACGGTTGAGTATAAGGCGGGCGCAATGCTCAAAGGTGTGGAAGATTCCACGTTTACCAAGGTTTTCGACGGCGAATTCAAGGATTGCTACGAATACAAGCTGGGCAAAAAGGGAAACTACTGGAACAATGCGGTTACCGAATCTTCTTCGCTCGAAAGTATCCTCGCAAACGGATACAAAACTTTTTCCTACGATATCTATTTTGCAGACACTGCGGCTTTCGTGGTTTACATCCCGTCCTCTTTCCAGAGCAGTTCGGGCGCATATTGCATGTATGACCTGTCTGCTTCGGGAAACAGATTCGGTCCCGAGGCAATGGGAAAATATACGGGCGACGACGATCTTCTCCATATTTACGGCGAAGACGGAAAACGCCTGGCGGACGGAACCGAACTCGTTACGGGAAAATGGTATACCGTCGTTTACGATATCTCTACGTATACCGACGGCTGGTCTCTGATGGGCTTCTCGATCAACGTTGATCAGGCAAACAACCAGAAAGCATATCTTAAAAACTTTGCTTTCCATACCACCGCAAATCTTCTTCCGGACGGTACTTACGACGAGAGACACCCGATCGGCGAAGTCGACGATCCCGAAGTTACCGACGAGAAAGACGATTTCCTTAATAATATCTCCGTCGGTTCCAAAGCCGTAACGGTGAAAAAAGTGGTAAACGGCAGTTTCAAAGATGCCTATAAGATCAGAAGTCAGACGACTTCTTCCAGCGGAACCATAACTTTTAACGATATCCACAACAAAACGTTCGAGCCGCAAAGTTTCTTCGGCAACGGGTATCATTATATTAAGTTCGATCTTTATATCGCAAGCGGTAACGGGCTCGGGATCTGTAACTGGATCAAGGGCGTGAACGGAGGAGCGGACGTGAAACTCGAAATGAATATCACGTCGTCCGTAACCGAACACGAAACCGTGAGGATATACAATGCCAACGGTAATTTAAGTCCTCTCGGAAACGGTTCGTGGTATACGATCCTTGTTTATGTGCCTTACGACGATGCGAATCTTCCCGAATGGGATCTGTTTTATATCGGTCTTAACGGCTCCAAATATGCGCCCGCGGTCGGATATATCAGAAACATGAGTTATCTGAAGGAAGATCCGGAGATCGTAGGCGACAATTCCGAGATCGCGACAAAACTGACTACCTCCGCCTCTCTTAAAAAACAGACCGAAGAAGTCGATAACGTATCCGACGCTTATCTCTACGAGAACAAGACCGAAAATTTCTATACCGGCAGGCTTGAATTTCAGGCGCAGACTTACGTCGGTAAAGTCGTGTCTTTAAAGGTGAGATTCAACGGGGCGGCGAGACCGTATTTCAGCATAAATTACGTAAATTCTTACGATAAAAACGGTTGGACTTTCGATAAGCAGATCCATTATTTCGACCTTGAAGGAAACTACGTCAAAAAGACGGAGGATAACGCCTGGTATATTCTTATCGTCGATCTTTCCGGTTCTGCCGACTGGATCAACTATATCACTCTCGATAAAGACGGCAGTATGTATATAGCCGATCTTCGCTTGCTCGACGAATGTCCTTACGAGATCCCGGAAGAGGATACTTCCAATATCGCAAAGATGATTCAGACGGCGGGAACGCTTGCAAAACAGAACGAAGCGATCGACGGCGTCGAAGGGGCGTATCTTTATACGAGTACGGGCTGGTATGCCGACAGACTCGACTTCGGTATGGGCAACGCTGCGGTTACGGGCAAGGCGATCACGCTTAAAATAAGGCTCAACAACGAACAGGCGATCTATTACGCCGTGAACTACGTGAATTCTTACGACAAAAACGGCTGGACTTTCGACGGAAACATCAGATATTACACCGCAGACAGAAAGCTTGTAAAGACCCTTTCCAAAGACGTATGGTATACCGTTCTGATCGATCTGACGGGAAGTACAGACTGGCTGTGGTACATCACGCTCGACGGTGGCAATATGTATATCGCCGATTTGCAGGTTTCGGATGAAAATCCGTTTGCGGACGTGGCGGAAGACAACGGAAACATTGAGAAGTATCTTTCCGTAGGAGAAGAGTCGACTCTGGAGAGTGCGGGAACGTACGAAGGAGTTGCGAATGCCTATAAATACACCAACAACGGCAATTGGTGGACGGGAAGGCTTGGCGTTTCTTCCGGCGATTTCAAAGGAAAATTCGTTTCTTTGAAAATCCGCAACGAATATAACGGCGTGTTTACGCTAGGCGGAAACACCAATTTCGTAACTGCGGTTTCCCACGCGAAGATCTATGACATGCAGGGCAACGCCGTTACGTCTATGGCGCAGGGTGTCTGGTACGAGATCGTTATCGATTACACAACGGTTGCTCCGGAAAGCTTCTGGAGCAGTTATCTGGAAGGGAGCGCGGGAATCGTGACTTATCTTGCCGATCTTAAGATCCTCGATTCCGACCCGCACAACGCATAACAAGGCAGATAAAAGGGGGCTGATTTTCAGCCCCCTGAATGAAAAATTCATGGATTATATCAAAGAAAATACCGTATCCGCAAAAGGGCAACTCGTGAACTCGGATTCGCTCAGGTTTTACGGTAACGAAAACGGACGAATAAAAATACTGATCATCGGGAATTCCATCACCCGTCACGGCTATCTGCCGTCTATCGGTTGGCATCACGATTTCGGAATGGCGGCTTCGGCGGAAGAAAAGGATTACGTTCATCTTTTAATGAAAAAATGGAAAGAGCGGAACGCGGATTTTTTCCTCGCTGTCAAACAGGCTGCTTCGTGGGAAGTAAAAATAAACGAACATACCGCCGAAACCGAAGATTTCGGCGATCTTTCGGCGTTCGTTCCCGATTACGTGATTTTTCGCCTGGCGGAAAACATATCGACCGGGATCGACGGCAAATATTTTAAAGAGCAGTTAAAGTTGCTTATCGGAAAACTGAATCCGGAAGGCGGCAAAGTTATCTACAGCACATCCTTCTGGAAAAACGAAGTCGTATCGGAAGCGATAAGGGAAGAAGCGGAACCCGGAAATATCGTTGAGCTGGAAGACCTGGGCGAACTTCCCGAAATGAAAGCTTACGGCAGGTTTGACAACGCGGGGATCTGCGCGCACCCGGGCGATAAAGGCATGGCGGCGATAGCGGACCGAATAGACGAGGTTTTAAGGAGATATTTTTAAAATGTCCAACGAACGCAGAATTTACAAGAATTATTATCTTACAGACAGAAAATACGTGGATATTTCCGCGGCGGTCGCGAAGGAAAACGTCGGAAGGCTTTCCGTAACCGATAAAATCGCCTGCTGGCCGAAACGCACTTACGACGGCGACGCCGCGCTTGAAATATTACCCGAGGAGAAAGGCAGATCGTTTTCGGTAAGCATACCTCTTTCCGGGTGTGATTTTTCGGATAAGGAAGTGTTGTCGGTCGCGGTCAACGGTTCTACCCCGTGCGATATGATCCGGATTGAAATTATCGGCGCAAACGGAGAAAAAAGCACAGATGAAATCAATTTTTTCAATGACAGATGGTCGAGACTTCTGGTTTCCGTAAAAGATAACCCCGCCGTTTGTCATGCGGAAAAAATGGATATCGGATTTTACAGCGTGAAAGGTATACCGGTCGAAAACGAGAGTGCGTATATCGGCGAGATCTATTTCGGAAATACGGTGGACCTTCAGTTCGAACGCGGCGATTTCAAAAGGTATTTCACAACAGACGAGCAACTCGAGAACGGAGAAAATTATCTCGATTACACCTTTCATAAGGGCGGATCGCTCGTTTTTCCGCAGTTTCCCAAGGCGAGATATTCCGTTCTGAACGCCGTGATTGCCACGAAGGACAGTATTAAAATTACGGCGGAAAATCCGGGAGAATGCGAGGAGTTCAGACTGTATGTTTTAACCGACAGGCAGAAAACCTTCGATCGGAAGAGGTCGGTTTCCTTTAAGATCGGGAAAGGCGGATTGAAAACCGTTATCGTCAATATCGAAGGGCTCGCGAAGAAAGAAGGAGAGCGTCTCGCGGGATTGAAACTGGAGCCTGTTTCCGGATGCGGCGAGTTGCGTATATACGACGTCGCTCCGATTCAGGAAAAAGATATCGTCGGTGACGAGCTTGGTAAAGCCTGGATGAAAAAACGCCCCGTAAAAATCCGGAACCCGTATGCGTTTACCGTAAAAGGCAGAACATATTACGTAAAGGACTTCGGGGCAAAAGGCGATTTTTATTCCGACGATACCGAAGCCGTTCAGAAGACCATAGATACCGCGGAAAAAGCGGGCGGCGGAAAAGTCGTTCTGGAAAACGGAAGGTTCGTGGCAACGCATATCGTTATGAAAAGCGGCGTCGAACTGCATATCGCCGAAACGGCGATGCTCGTTCAGAGCGAAAAACCGGCACATTACCGCTATCCCGTCGCCTATGAACATGACAACTTTTATTACAGCATTCAATGGGCGCATAACTTCCTTGTGCATAACAAGCCGCTTATTTACGGAAACAAAATCGAAAATTTCAAAGTTACGGGCAAGGGACGTATCCGGATGGCGGATACGGGCAGCGAGGCGCTTTGCGGCGGCTGGCCGTATTACGACATTCACTGTAACGCGCTTATCCACGTGATTCCGATGATGTTCAACAAGTGTTCCTGTTTCGAGGTGAGCGGAATCACCGTTACGCGGGCGAACAGTTATCATCTGTTTACGGCGCACTGCGAAAACGTTTTCATAAACGACGTGAAATTCATCGATCCGCGCTGTTTAAGTGCCGACGGCATAGGCGTGAACGGCTCGATGAACTATCTGATCGCAAACGTTTTAATGGTTACCAACGACGACGGCATAACGCTTAATCCCGGTTATATCGATCCTCGCGGCTATGACGGAAATTACTGGGATTGCACCCCCGGTCAGGACAATTCCGTAAGAAATTTCGAAATTTGCCATTCGTATATCAATTCCGCCTACGGCGGGTGGGGGAAGGCGATTGCTTTTATCCCGTGGGGAAAATCGGCTGAAAATCAGGAATACGAAATGACGGAAGATATTTACGTTCACGATTGTATTTTAAAGGGCGGTCATGCCGTCGGTACCTGGTGCGATGATCCGTATCACGGCAAGCAACCTTTCGACGGAACCGAAACCGACGATTATTCCCCCGTATCGGACATCGTGCTGAAAAAGAACCTTTATCTTTCGAAGTGCGATCTGCTTACGGTAAAAGTGACGGGCATGGATTCCGATACCGATGAGCTGAAATCTTCGGCAGAGGTGGTGAACGGCGATTTTCACGACAGACTTTGCAATTGGCACAGGAGTGAAGGCGTGGCGAAAAATCCCGGAGAAGACGGCGTTTGCCTGAACGGCGGACAGGAAATAGAACAGATCCTTTCCTCCGTTGTCGGCGATAATTCGTTTTCTTTCGACGTCTGCGGAAACGGCGAAGTTTTCATAGACGGAAAGACAGAAAAATTTTCCGTCGGAGAAAAAACCGCGATCACGATAAGCAAAACATACAGGACGGTAAAAAATATCCGGATAGGGATAAAAGCGGAAAATAAGACGATCGTTTACGGCGTAAAAAGGGTATAAAGCCGCAACCGGCTGCGTGCGTACAAAATAAAAAGGTTTTCTCCTGCAGAAAGGAGAAAACCTTTTTTATTTAAAATACCGGAATTAACCGTAGGCTTGGCATTCGTTATTCCTGATTCCGTTAAAGGCTTCTTTTTCCGCCCTTTTCTCCGATTTCTCGCCGTAAAAATCGTCAGTGACGGCGAATGCCGGGCATGCCGCTAAAACAGAAACAAAACGGTGGCGGCGAAAGAGATCGCGATTTGCGCAAGCTGTAATTTTGTCGGTTTTTCCTTGTAAATGACCGCCGCGAGAATGCTTGAGAAAACGATCGTTGCGCCCGTTATCAGCGGATATTGCGCAACCGCGGGGATGTTTTCCGCGGCGACCGACGAAAGAAGAAACGCGGTGCCGTTGATCGCGCCGAACGCCGCGCCGCAACTGATCGCCTTGGGATTCCGTAAAACGGGCGTTTTGTCTTTTGCGGGGAAGAACAATTGCAGGATAATAAGCGTGATGCCCGCGAGAAAGAACTGGATCCCGAAAGTATACGCCGTGAATTCCGCGCCCAGGGCGGCGTTTTCTCTTACGGAATTGAATTTGGAAAAGGCAGACGACAAGCCGTTTAACAAAAACAGTATCACACAGAGCAGATAAAACGTGAATGAACTTTTTTTTCGTTCACCGCCGTTGTTTTTCCCGTTGAAAAAGACGGGCATCGCCAGCGCGAAAATCATGATCACAAGTCCGATGACGTTGCAGACAGAAACCTTTTCGTTCAAAAAACAGACGCCCGCCACGAAGGGAACCATCATTCCGCCGAGCATTAAAAACAGCGAGTAAACCGCGATGTCTCCCAGGGCAAGCGTTTTCAGCCCCGCCGCACTGGAGAGAATATTTACGAGCGCAAGCCCAGACGCCATCAGAAGGGAAAAGGGGTTCGGGTTGAACGAGAGCCCGCCCGTAACGAGTTTCAGGATAAGAAAAATAACGCCGGCAAAAAAAGAATACAGCAGGGAAAAACAGATCGAAGTCCGCAAAGTTTTTCCGCAGTTTTTTTCAAACGCCTTTGTGACCATAAACTGAGAGCCGAACAGAAGAGACGCTCCCAGAAGCATAACGTAGTATATCATTGTCCGTCGGTTTCTCCGTAGTTAAAAAGTTTATCTTTGTTTTCGGTCGGTGCGGTTGTCTGTCCGTTTGCAGGTGCGCCGTAGTAGCAGGTGATATTGGATACCGAAACTTCGTTTATCGCCTCGTGTCCGCGGAATGTGATCTGCATAAGCGCGATTTTCTTTCGTTCTTCGCGGGTGAGCGTAAAACTTCCTTCGCGAAGATCGATGCCCGCCGAAAGGTCGAAATCAAGCCGGACCGCGTTGCCCGCGGGAAGACCGAGGCATCTGTGTTCTTCGTTTTTTATGCGCGGTGCGATAAAAAATTGTTTGCCGTCGCATGTTTTAAAGTGTATGCCGATCAGGGTGAGCGGAGTTTTTGCCCGGACGACGATCGAAATAAAGTCGTAACGGTCAAGATAGTGGGGATGGTTCGTACGTAACAGTTCCGGGCATAATCCCGCAACGCAGGCGTTTTCCGGCGAATATCCGAATCTCATATGAATGCTCCCGTGCGAAAACGTAAGCTTTGCCTTTTTGCATCCGTAAATTTCGCTTACCTTCCATGCCGGTTTGAACCACGCGCCTCCGCCAAGTTCGCCGAAGGAATTTTCAAACAGACATTCGTAACCGAAAAAAGCGGGATTGAATTCTTCGTAGTATTTTCCCTGCGGATTTTCGCATTTTCCCCGGTATGGCAGAAGGGGTAAGATCAAGCCGTTTGTTTTTCCCGCTCCGTTGCAAAGATTGTTGTAAAGGAAAAAACCGTAGGTCATATAAGCGGTTTTTTTAACGAACGGCGAATAAATTTTTATTTCGGTTTTTGCGACGATCTCCGCTTTTGCCGGGACGAATTTTTCATCCTTTCCCGCAACGGCAAAACCGAACAATTCTTTACCGTTTGCCGAAAGGATTTCGTCGCAGTTGCTTATTTTTGCCATGACGTGATCTTCTTCGGGCGAAACGAAAGAAATTTCCGGGCAGAGCAGTTTTCTTTTTGCCGTGAAGTTTTCATGGGCGAGCGTTGCCGCGCGTTTTGCGTGTTCCGTTTTTTCTACCAAATGAATGGGATGATACAGTTCTCTTCCGTCGGGTACAAGCCAGTTCTGCGATAAATCGAAAATCGGGCATTGCACCGTGTTTTTCCGTTTTTTTGCCGTGATGAAGTTTTGCTCGTTTACCTCGCTTACGCTGAACTCGTTATACCCTTCGATGCCGATATCAACAAGGAGAAAATTGACTTCTCCTTTCAATATGTTGCGGTATAAGTCGATTAATCGGCATAAAACCGTGGAATACTCCGCGCAGGTGTCATGTCCCGTCCAGGCGACGCTTTCGCCTAAGTACCAGATCACGCCTTTGAAAGCAACGCCTTTCATCGGACAGATCTTTTCGTAAAACACAGATCCCGCTTCGCTTTTTCCGTCACATTTCTTTATGCAGGAGGATAAGGCGGGCGTGTCGTAAAAACAGTTTTCCGGCAGCCAGTGGGTGATATTCGTTCCGCCTACGGCAAGGTTGACGATCGCAACGGGGTGATCGCATTTTTTCTGCATTTCGGCTGCGAATATGAAAGAAAACCCGGCGGTTTCGAAATCGATGTTTTTGTTTTCCGGCGTATTCCACACGACGGGAGGCATCAGTTCGCCGTCGTCTTCGGTCAGCCCGAAAAATCCGGAACCGTTGTACCTGCTTTTTACGTTGGGAACGTCCGTAAACCGGAATTTTCCTTCCGAATATTCCCGGAACACTTCGCTTTTATCTGCCAGGTATTTCAGTTTCAGTTCCAGGTTCGATTGTCCTGCGCCGATCCATACGTCGCCGAAGAGCACGTTCTCTATTGTCTTTTTGTTCCCGTTAACGCAAAAAGTGAGGCTATAAGTCGAAAATCCGCCTTTTACGGGAGCAAATTCAAGAGTAAATGATCCGCAGTGATCCGCCACGGCGTTTACGATCTGATTCTGCTTTCCGCAGAGCTTTGCCGTGATTGCGGCGTCGGGATCGGTTTTCCCGCGTACGACAAAATTTTCGTCTGCTTGTATCACGCACCCGTCGGTAAAATATCCGTTGATCTCTATCATTTTATAATTATGTTTTCTCCGTATCCGATCTCTGTTTCAAAGTCCGAAAGAGAGGTCGCTCTTTTGCCGTTTATCGTTACGGTTTCCAACGTAACGTCGGAAACCGTGTGGGTTTCGTCTGCGCCGTTTACGGTTATTTTCGGTTTTCCTTTTGCTCCGGTTACGGTTATGTTTTTGTATTTCACGCCGTGAATTCTGCCGAATTTATCTCCCACGGAATATTCGAAATGGTGAAAGATCCCGATGCCGAGAAGCGCGGGGGAATAAGGCGTGTTGTTTGCCGGATATTCTTCACCGTCGGCTTTCTGGTAATAGGGTTCCCGCTCGTCTCCCGTAAATTCCAGGTTGATGTTTTCGTAGGAAACGTCGCTGATCTCGGCGTAATCGGCACAACCTATGTGCAGAAAGTCGAAGTTCGTTCTCATGACCGTACAATCGCGGTACCGGATATCGGTGATTTTGTCGGCGCAGGTTTCCAGCCCTATTTCCATCGCGTGTCCCCAGTCGCACCAGAAAACGCAGTTTTCCACGAGAATATGTTCGCAGTTCGTTCTGACGCCGCGATCCCCTTTTACGCATATGCAGTCGTCGTAAGTTCTGACAAAACAGTTGCTCACGTGTGCGTTTCTGCAGTTCTGCATGTCGATTCCGTCCGAATTGTATCGCCAGCAACCGATTATTTTTACGTCGTTGCAATAAAAACCGTCAACGTTGACCGCCGATACGTTATAGCAAAGCGAATCCCGCAGGGTGACGCCGGATATCGTAACGTTTTTGCAATTGTTAAGGGAAATAAAGTGTTTTCTTACGGCGTTGCCGACGTCGGCTTGTCCGTCGCCCGTGTTCACGTCAAAGAGGATTTTCTCTTTCGAATTGGAATTATCGAGGATGCCGCGCCCGCAAATGCGAACGTTTTCGGCATTTTCCGCAACGATATTGCAGTGCAGAACCGCGTCTTCGGCGACATAAAGGGTTTCGTCCGAATGCAGTACGATTTCACCCGCATCGAAGGTGCCGCCTTCGTAACGGATCACTTTTTCGTTTCGGGTAAAAGAATAAGCTGCCGGTCTGTTGAAAAAAAGATGCAGGTTGGCATGCCCGTCGCCCGTTTCGAACGAATATGCGCCGTGTTTGTTTAAACGGAAAGTATATCCGTTTTCCGATTCGTTCACGCATACGTTTTCCGATACGGGGCGAACGATCGGTACGCCCGGTTTCCGGCTCTTCACGCAGATCTCCGCTCCTTCGTCGTTTTCAAACGCGACGAAATAGGATTTCTCCCTTTGAGAAATTTCTCTCTGATGTCCGGGCCAACGCCTGTTTATCGGGTACGCCGAAACGAAATGGGTGTAAACCGGCGCTTGTTTTCCGTTTACGGTTACTTCGTAAAAATCGGTCGGGGTTTCTTTTTTCAAGGTGTATATTTTCATTCTCTTTTCCTTCCGGGATCGCAACCCCGGCAAGGTCGGATGCCGGGGCGTGGAATTACCTTTACCATTATATAACCGAAATTCATTTTTTGCTATCCTTTTTTTAGCATATAATTGTTTTTTTTTGAGACCTGCTTTGACCCGGGATAAGATTCCGGTAAATAACCGTCCGGTTTTCCGCAAAACGGATCGGGCGGAAACGCTTGATAAATTACGGAAAATGCGGTATAATGGGAAAAAGTATTATTGAGAAAAATCTTATTTCAGGGCGGATGCCCGACCTGGCGGTCGTTTTTTGCCGGGCGTCCGCTCTGAAAAACGGGTTCCTCCGGCACGGGAGACGGATAAGGATGAGAAAAGAAACGGGAAAATTCAATAAGCGCGGCGTTCAGATTCTGGCGGTGGGGCTTCTCACCGGTTTTTTTGTCGGGGTGATCGTCTCGTTTTTTAATCTTGCGGCGGAATTTGCCGTGAAAAAGGCGACGACGGTATATGCGCTCGTGCGGGAAAATCCCGCGTGGATTCCGCTGTTTTTTCTTGCGCTGATCGCAATTTCTTTTGTGGTTGCGACGATTTCCGAGCTCGTTCCCATGGCGCGCGGAAGCGGCATTCCGCAGACGGAAGGAGCGGCGAGAGGACTGATCGAACTGAAATGGTATCGTTCTCTTCCCGCTATGGCTGCGGCATGCCTGTTGTCCATGTTTTCGGGGCTTACCGCAGGCGGCGAAGGACCGAGCATGTTTATCGGGTCGGCATGCGGGGAAGGGACGAGCAAACTGCTCGGGTGCACCGATATGGAAAGACGGTATCAGCTGACGGGCGGCGCCTGCGCGGGGCTTGCCGTGGCGTTCAACGCGCCCCTCACGGGGATCGTATTTGCCTTCGAAGAAGCGCACCGGAGATTTACCCCCGCAATTTTTATCTGCGCGTTTTCGGCTGTATTGTCGGCGATCGTCACGCGGAACGTTCTGTTCGGGGCGATTGGCATGGAGATCACGTCGGAATTCACGTCCTTTCGCTTTCTGTCTCTTCCGGTAACTTCTTACGGATATGTGGTTCTCGCCGCGCTTTGCTGCGGTGTGCTCGGGTTTGCGTCTTACCGGCTGTGTCTGTTTGCGAAAAGGGTGTTCGCGAAGATCACGTTCGCGCGGAAACTCGGCAAAATGACGATTCCTTTCGTCGTTGCCGGGGTGTTCGGGCTTCTTTGTCCTTCCGTGATCGGCGGCGGACACGGTTTTATCGAATCGCTCGGAACGCTCGGCGGTACGGTTTCTTCTTCCGTTTCGTCCGTGTTTGCTCTGCCGGTCATCGCATCTCTGTGTCTGATCCTCGTCATGCGGGTGATCGCCACGGCGCTGAACCTCGGCGCGGGCGTGCCGTGCGGCGTGTTTATCCCCATGCTTGCGATCGGCGCGGGGCTCGGTGCGCTGCTTGCCCGCCTGTGCGTGATGATCGGGCTCGATCCCGTATACGGCGACCTTCTCGTGATGATCTGCATGGCTACGTTTTTCACGTCCGTCGTGAAGGCTCCGATCACGGCGATCCTCATGACCGTGGAACTGACGTGGAATTTCACCCTTCTCGTCCCCGTGATCCTCGGGGTGTCGCTCGGGTATATGATCGGCGAAACATTCGGAACGAAACCGATTTACGAAGTGCTTCTGGAAGGATTCCTGGAAGAGCAGCAGGTTAAACTGCAAAAATATACTTATGTAACGACGATCGAAAAAGGTTCGATCGCCGCGGACGTCTCCATCCGCGACGTGCTCTGGCCGGGCAGCTTGCTCGTTCGTTCCATCCGTCGGGGAGAGGAGAATATCGTCGCCGCGTCCGACACCGTGCTTCGTGCGGGAGACGAACTTACCATTCAGGCGGAAGTGGTCGATTTCGAACGCTTTCGGGGTTGGGTGGACGAGATCGTGAAACCCCGCAGAAGGATCTTCCGCAGGAAGGGGAAAGGGAAAGACGGGAATCCGGTATGATTTTGTAAAAAAATAAAAATGCGAATTTTGTCGTTTTTGTGAAAAACCCGGCAAACCTCTTGACTTTCCGCAAGAAACGGGTTATAATGAAATCAGTTATTTACGGAGGGATTTTAATTATGTATTGTCCTAATTGTGGCGAGCAGATCGATGACAAAGCTGTCGTCTGCCCGAAATGCGGCGTTCCCGTCAACGGGAAAAGAACGGATCCGGAAGACGCTCCGAGCATCGGTTTTGCCATTCTGTGCTTTTTCTTCCCGATCGTCGGTTTGATCCTTTTTCTTATCTGGAAAGATTCAAGCCCGTTGAAGGCGAAATCGGCAGGGAAGGGCGCGTTGATCGGCGTGATCGTTGGTTTTGTCGTCGGGTTTATCTCGACGTGTTCGGCGATAGTGGCTGCGGCAGGTGCGGTCAAGTCGCTGATCGGTTTTTTGTTATAATCGGCTAAAAGCCGTCGGAAACGGATATATCGAAACCGTTTTCCGGACGGGAGACGGAAAGGCTTGCGAAAATATTTCGCGGGTCTTTTCTTTTGCGGCGCGGAGGATAAGCCTTTAAGACGATCGGGGAATGCCGATAGCGAAAACAAAAAAAGAGTTGCCTTCGGGAAAGTTTGTCCTTCCGGCAGCTCTTTTTTGTGGCTCCGGCGGCGGAAAATGCCGGCTGAAAGCAAAAAACGATCATTGATTCGGGGAATAAACGGTTTCCGAACGCATCTGCAAAAAATACTTGTACGGGGTAATTCCGACCGAATCGGCAAATTTTTTGATAAACTGCGTCGTGGTGGAAAAACCGCAGCGCGAACCGACTTCCGTGACCGAAAGCGAAGTGGAAGAAAGCAGCTGTTTTGCGTGTTCGATTCGCTTGGCGAGAATATATTGTTTCGGCGGAAGCCCCGTGACGCTCGAAAACAGGTGGCGGAAACGTTCGTAAGAATAATTGGAAACGGCAGAAAGCTGTTCGGAAGTGATGTCTGTCAGGTAGTATTCGTCGATGTATTCGATCGCCTGCGTGATCAGATCTTTTTTTGCGTTTTTTACGGTGCCGCCGTCGATGCTTCTCGCAAATTCCGTCAGGATGCAGCGGAGCAATGCGCCGACCACGGAGACGTAATCTTTCTTTTTTTCGCCGAATTCTTCCGAAATCAGCCTTACGTAATTGCCGATTTTCCCGTTTTCGTCGGAAAGAACGACGGGAAGAGCGGGGATCTCTTCCCCGAGGGAGAACCCGATGCAGACGATCGTACAGTCGGAAGTGTGAACGTCGTTATGAGTTGCGTTCGGAGGGATCAGCGCGCAGGTGTTGTCCGCATAGCCGTATTTAACGCCGTTTACGTAAAAATAGCCGAAACCGTTGAAATAGTATACAAGTTCGTAACACTTGTGGGAATGATAACGGATCAGATAATTTACGTCGTCCTGACGGCTGAAATAGAAATTTATGTTGATTTCGTTCATGTTTTCCCCGTAAAGTCCTTGTCGTGCCGAAATTTTTGAAAAAACGGATTTCGTTTTTCTTCTTTTTTATCATAAACGTTTCCTTACGGAATGTCAACCGTTTTTTCTATTTCAGCCGAAAAGTGATATTTTTTAGCCGTATCGTTATATCATTCGCGGGAAAAGTATGTTAAAATGTTTTCGTAAATCGGATCCCGCGGGAAACACCCCGCAAAGAAGGGACCGGGGGAAAAGAAGGGAGATATTCGCGTAAAGATGAAAGCGATCGTTCGGAAAATTTTATGCGGCGCGCTTGCCGTCGTCGTGATCGTGTTCGCCGCGATCCCTTTCGCGGGTGCGAAAGGATCGTCGCGGAAGATCCGTCTCGTGGTGGATTTTCACGGGTATACGCCGTCCACGAGCAGAATCGCCACGGCGGAAGACCCCGACGTGTTCAACTCTACCTATTACATAGCGGAAGCGTTCATGGAAGAAAACCCGGACGTGGAGATCGTGTGGGCGAGGACGAAACCGGTCGGCGGAATGGATGCGGAGGTAGCGCAGTGGTTCACCACGCAGATCGCCGGCGGAACGGTCCCTGCGATCGCCTTCAGCTGGGGAACCCGTTATCAGGACAGAGACTGGTATCTTCCGTTGGACGAATATCTCGTTACGGATTATCCTTACGAGGAAAAGTACGATACCTGGAAAGAGGTGTTCCGCGATTATCTCTGGAAAAGCGAAGCGGTGGTGAATGCCCGCGGCGAGGTCGTCGGGATTCCGATCACTCTTTATCCGGGCGCCGCGACGGGGTATTTTTATAACAAAAGGGCTTTTTCGCGAAGCGGGATCTCCTCTACGCCGAGAACGTGGAACGAACTGATCTCTGCGGCGGAAAAGCTGAAAGAAAACGGATATATCGGCGTTGCGCCGTGGAGCTTTTTTACGACGAACACCATATTCGACGCCTGGGTGTGGGGTTCCGTGATCGCGCCGTCGTTCGGCGGCTATGTGAAAAACAGATTCGGCATCGATTACGACGGGGACGGAACGGTCTCTTCCGCAGAGCAGGCAAGGGCAACGCTGAACGGATATTTTTCTACGTCCAACGCCTATGCGAGAGACGCCTTTTATCTGCTGAAGGCTTACTATACGCAGACGCTCGAAAAGGCATGGTCTTCCATCGAATATTACGGCGATTGGCTCGACGGCAACGTGGGAATCCGCGAAGAGGGGATCTGGGCGATCCCGACCGAAGATTCCGTTGCGAAAGATTTCGATTACGGGGTGTTCGTCGCGCCGTACGTCACGAAAGATTCTTCTTATTCCGTACGGGAGATCACTTCTTCGGGCGGAGGAAAAACGGTTTCGGCAACGTGCGATTATCTTGACGATATCGTCTATTCGGACGGACCTTTCGAACCGACGCCCGACCTTGTGGTGAACGTGATGAAATCGGCGGTGGAGGGGAAACCCGAAGTGCTCGACGCCGCGATCCGCTTTCTGAAATACGTTACGAAACCGGAAAACGTTTCGATGATCTGCATCGAAAACGCCGGGGTGATCGGCGCGTCGAAGGGGACGGGACATTCCGCCCTGATCGATTCTTTCCTTCGCCAGAAATTTCCCGTCAGAACGAACGCGTCTTTCCCGTCCGGGTTTACCGACCGTTACGGCGACGTGCTGAACCGGAGAATGGAAGAGTGGATCAACGGCAGAATTTCCGACGAGGAGTTTTTCCGTCAGGCGGATATCTGCAACGAAGAAGGGGCGAAAGATTTCGTGAAGAAAATGGGGCTTGACGTTTCTTCCTGGGAGCCGGCGGCAAAGGAGAAACTCGCATGAAAAAATGGATCGCGGTTGCGGCGGTTGTCGCACTCTGTTTCGGGTTGTATCTTGCGGATGCGATCCGCGCGAAAGAATATGAATACGAGCTGGTTTCTCAGACCAACGAGGTGATCGTGGCGGACGGCGTTTCTCCGACGAAATTTACCGTGCGCCTGACGAGAAAGGGAAAGCCCGTGTCGGGGCATACGATTTCCGTCGTCGCGACGAACGGAACGCTCAGAAGTTCCCGCATCGTGACCGACGATAACGGGGAGATCGTCGTGACGTGGTACGCTTTTCTGTATCTGAACGACAAACTGACCCCGATGGATGACGTTACGTTTTATTTTTCGGACGAAGACAACTCGAAAGTCATAACGGTGCCGGCGAAATTTTCGTTTACGGTGTCTGCCGAAAAACCGCAGGACGAAACAAAATGGGAAGATTGGGAAGACATCCGGATCGACGGGGAGGATAAGGAATGATCGAAGGGAAAATGCCCCTCTGGCGGAGAATACTGAAACATAAAACGGCATATCTGTTTATTCTGCCGCTGATGATCGGCGTGTTCGGATTCTGTTATTATCCCGCGATCAGCGGCATCGTGACCTCTCTTTACGATTGGGACGGAACGGGGCTGAAGCAGTTCACGGGGCTCGGAAATTACAGGGAACTGTTTGCCGATAAGATCTTTCTCGATTCGGTGGGAACGATGATCGTTCTCCTCGTGCCGAGGCTGTTTATCGGCGTGTGTATGCCGCTTTTGTTCGCGGAACTGATCTTCAACACGAAAAGCGAAAAGATGCAGTCCTTTTACCGCGTTGCGGTGCTGTTGCCGATGATCGCTCCGGGCGTGGTAGGCATGCTGATCTGGCAGAACATTTTCGAACCGACAAGCGGTTTGTTCGCGGAATTGATGCGGGCGTTCGGTATCATCGGAAAAGACGCCGTGATCGACTTTCTGAACGACGAAAACTGGGTGATCCCGTGTATTATCATTCTCGGATTTCCGTGGGTGAACGGGACGAATATTCTGATTTACATTTCGGGGCTGACCGCCGTTTCCGGCGAAGTTCTGGAAGCCGCGAGACTGGACGGCTGCGGGACTTTCCGCAGGATCTTTTCGATCGATATCCCTCTGCTCGTCGGGCAGATCCGCTATTTCCTCGTGTTCGGCTTTATCGGGCTGATGCAGGATTACGGGTTGCAGATTGTTCTCACGAACGGCGGACCCGGGTATAAAACGTATGTGCCGGGCTGGTATATGTACCGGATGGCGTTTACGTCCGGAAGATACGGCTATGCTTCCGCGATCGGCGCAACGTTGTTCTTTGCGATCTTCGCGATCTCGTTTGCGGCGATGAAACTGATGCATTACGGTCCCTTTGCGGGCGTGAAGGAGGATTGACGGGATGAAGATCTTCTCTTATGTGAAAACGCATCGCAAAAGCATTCTGTCGCAGGGGCTGTTGCATCTCACGATGGCGTTCCTCCTGTTCTGCATGATCTATCCTCTCGCCATGTCGGTGTGGTGCGCCTTCAAAACGACGACTTCATACGAGGTGAGTAAGTTTTATCCTACGCTGCCTTTCAAAGTCGATAACCTGGTAACGGCGTTCTCGAAAGTAGGGAATTATATGTATAACACCGTGGCGGTTGCGGTGTTCGGGGTTACGGGGTCGCTTTTTATCGCTTCGCTTGCGTCCTATGCGTTTGCGAAGATGAAATTTCCCGGGAGATCGTTCTTCTTTATGGCGGTGCTCGGGCTGATGATGGTCCCCGGCATTTTAACGCTCGTGCCGCAGTTTCTGCTTTATAAAAGGCTGAATCTGAACAATAAGCTGATCGCCGTTCTTCTTCCGCAGCTGACGGCTGCGCCGGTCGGGGCGGTATTCCTGCTTACCATCTTTTTCAAGGCGTTGCCGAAAGATCTGTTCAGCGCGGCGGAGATCGACGGGGCGAACGATTTTCAGGTTTACGTCTCCGTTGCCGTGCCCCTTTGCATGGCGATCCTGATCACGATAGCCATACAGCAGATCAACGGGCTCTGGAACGATTACATCTGGCCGATGACCGTCATCTCGACCGATTACGAAAAACTGACCGTTTCCGCGGGGCTGATCGTGGAATTCAGAGATCTGTACTCTCAGAACATGCCTGTAACCTATTCGGGATATCTGATCGCGTCCGTTCCCCTTCTGATCGTGTTTTTGTTCGGAAATAAATTTTATATTCAAGGACTTGTCGGCTCTGCCGTCAAAATGTAAGGTGACTATGAAACTTTGGATCGATACGGATATCGGCGGCGATATCGACGACGCGCTCGCCCTGCTTTACGCCATGAGTTCTCCGGATGCGGAGATCGCGGGGGTGAGCACGGTTTTCGAAAATACGTACGCGCGGGCGGAGATCGCGTCTTCTCTTTTGATTGCGGGCGGAAAGGAAAATGTTCCCGTTTATGCGGGATGCGGCGTCCCTTATGCCGCCACGACGGTGCACAGACTGAAGATCGACCCTTCCGCCATGCCGAAAACTTATGTGCCGGAACTTTTTGCGGGGGCTCCCGTGGAAAAGGAGAATGCGGTCGACGCGCTTGCCGCCGCATTGTCCCGAGGGGAGAAAGTGAAGATCGCAACGCTCGGTGCGCTGACAAATATTGCAAAGTTGATCGACTTATATCCGCATGTTCTGAAAAATATCGACGAGCTTTGCATCATGGGCGGCGCAAAAAAAATGAACGTGAACGAGTTTAACCTCACATGCGACCCCGAGGCGGCTTCGATCGTGTTCCGCTCTTCGGTTCCGAAAAAGATCGTGACGCTGGATTGTACGTTCCGCTGCCGGGTCAAAAAGAAGGACGTCGGACGGCTGAAAGCGTGTAAAAGCGCGGCGGTGAAAACGGTTGCGGAAATGTACGGGTTATGGGACGGAAAAATGTTCCTGCACGATCCGCTCGCGCTCGCTTCCGCGTTGCCGGAAGAAGAGCAATTTCTCCGTTTCCGGAAAGGCGATCTTTTCGTGGAGACGGAAGGAAAATATTCCCGCGGGAAATGCGTCGATCTTACCGATTTCAACTGGAGAAACGAGGGAAGGGAAGATATGCTCGTTTCCGATAAGGTGAGCGCGCAGGCGTTTGTGGAAAACTATATTTCGTCCGTCGTGCGGTGGGACGAAACGCTGCCGGAGAGCACGGGGAAAAAGCCGCTGTATCTCTGCCACGGGTAATTCGTACCGGGAAGGCAACGGATTGCCGGAACCGAAAAACAGGAAAAATCCCGACCCGGAAGGGCAGGGGTTCAAATAAAAAAGAAAAGGAGAAAAAGATGAAAAAACTCACAACGTTAGCTTGCGTGCTTGCAAGCGTATGCCTGGCGATCGGAACGCTCGTTTCCGCGCCGAAAGCGAATGCCGCGGAGGATACCGGTTATTCCGCAAAGACTTACGTGCCCGACGCGACCGATTACGTGAACTATTACGGCGGCGTAGGGAATCTCGACGAAAAGGACGGCGGAGGCGTCTTCTCGTTTGCGCACGGCGGATTTACTGTTCCCATGGAAGGCGCAGCGATCGAGATGAACACTCTTTTCAAGCTTTATTCCGTGAAATCTGCGGAAGAGGGCGGCGACGGGATCGACGGATGGGTGACCTATTCCTTCTCTGCAACGCCCGCCGAAGCTTCGAGCGATCAGACCTTCCCCTATTACAGCGGAAACAAGGACGGTATTTTCCTTCATATTACCAATTTTTCCGGAACGACGGCTCCGAACTGCGTGGAGGTTCAGGTCGTTAAAATGGTGAACGGAGAAGCGTCGCCCGCGGCGGGATCTTTTTTCCTCGATAACGCGGTAAACGTTCCCGTAACGTTGTCTCTTAAAAAGACGGAAGGGAAATATACGCTTTCTTTTAAAAAGACGGCAGACGGAACCGTTCTCAAAGAGGTCGGCGGACTCGAACTCGACGAATCTCTGTTTATCAACGAAAAGGGGCAGACTTTCTTTTCCACGGCGATCTACGAAGCAAACGGATGCGACGGCAATCATTGGGAACACAGAGGCGTCGCGATGTTCTCCGCTAAGGTCTACACGCTCGACGCGGCGTCCGCCAGCGTGACGCTCGAGAAAACGGAATATGTTTTCGAAGAGGGGATGACCTGCAAACCCGCCGTTACGGTGAAGGTCGGAGAGAAAACGCTTGCAAACAACGTCGATTACTACCTCGAATATAAAGACAACAAAGCGATCGGCAACGCGAGCGTCATCGTGAAGTTTATGGGCGAATATGCGGGCAACGAAAGCAAAACCGCGGGGTTCGTCATCCGGGAGAAAACGACGGAACAGAGTTCCGGAGAGCCGGCTTCCGAAGGACCCGCTTCCGCAAATGAAAGTAAGGCGGAAAGTGCGAAGGAAAGTTCTTCCGGCGGGTGCTTCGGTTCGTTCGGCGGCGCGGCTGCGCTTTCCCTGTTTGCTTTGGCGGGCGTAGCACTCTTAAAGAAAAAGCGCGTCTGATCGGGGAACGAAGACAGGACAAAAAATGTAAAAACGGGAGAAAATCGGCTTATAGGTTGACTTTCTCCCGAAACGTCTTATTTCGAAAACAACTTAAGGAGAGAAAAATATGAAGAAGATTTTATCGAAGTTGTCCCTTGCGGCGGCTGCCGCGCTGATCGCCTGCGCGGCGTACGGCACGGCGCCGGAAGCGTATGCGGCGGAAGACGCTGCCGGTTCGCAGACGGAGATCCTCGAGGGATGGACGGTCCCGGCGGGGTATGAAGGAAGAGTTTCCGTGACGAAGGAAAAAGAGGGGATCGTGATCCGTCAGCTCGTGCAGGGAACGCCGAGCAGTCACGCCGTCGCGATTTCTCCCGCCGTCGAGGGAACGAGCGGGTTCGAAGTCGTTCTGAATATCCGTTCGGAAGAGTATGCGGAATCGGGAAAACTCGCAAACGACGTCTGGACGGGCGTCGGGTTTATGGGAAAACCCGTTTTCATCAACTGGCGCAACAACGAGGCGAACGGCTACGCGAAAGACAGCCCCGGCTTGTTTTCCCGTTTTTTCAATATCGCCGGCGAATTCGCTTTTACCACGGACGTCTATTGTAAAGATTTTATCAAAGATCTCGATCATCCGGACGATCCCGGTTCGCTTGTGGATACCTGGACGCTGATGAACAAGAAGAACGCGCAGTCGCAGGAAGGAAAGGATATGCGCGTGGCTCTTCGCTTTGAAAACGGCGAATATAATTTTTACGTAAACGGAAACAAGATGAACACTGCGGGCGAACTTACCGCGGTCGAAGCGGCGAAGGTGTTCCCGGACGGGAAGATCTATCTCGAGATCGCGATGAACACCCAGAAAAAGGAAACCAACGAAAATACGGTGGTCGTAATCAAGGAGATGAACGGCGTATCTTACGCGGAAGGAACGGCGGAAGAATCGACCCCTTCGGCGACTTCGGAAAAAGAAGATAAGAAACAGGGATGCGGTTCTTCGCTTGCGGGCGGCGGTGCGTTTGCCGCGGTTTTCGCGCTTGCGGGACTTGCGTTTGCGGCAAAAAAGGGAAAACGTTTATGAGAGGAAGGAAAATTCTGTGTGCGGTTTCCGCCGCGGCGATCGCCTTTTCGGCAATCGGTTGCGGGGGCGGAACGGGCGGCGGTACGGAGAGTACGTCCGAATCGTCGTCCGACGTTCCGAAAGATCCCGATCCGACCGTGAAGACGATAGACGACGCCCTGTTTGCGGACCCTTCGCTTGCGGACAGACCGATGGTGCAGATGCACGCTCCGCAGACGGGGCTTGTGGACGACGTTTACGAGCGCGGTTACGGCGGCGTGGTCATGAACGTTGCCTGGACGAGAACATATCTCAACAACGAAAGAGAGTGGGCGGCTTTGCAGAACGTGGTGTCGCACACGATCGATAAAGGCATGCACGTATGGATTTACGACGAGTACGGCTATCCTTCCGGCTCGGCTTACGGGCAGACGCTGAAAGGAAATCCGGAATACGAGGCGCAAGGGCTGATAGCCGTCTATAAGTCGATTAAGGCGGGAAACAGCGGGACGATCGACCTTGTTTACGGGCATAAAGCGATCGTTTGCGCTTACGTTTACGACGGCGCGGACGAAGAGCATATCGACCTTTCTTCCGGAGAAGACGTATCCTCGCTGATCGGCGAGTCCCGGAATTCGGTTACTTACGCCAACCGCACGGGAACGGATAAAGTGCTGATCGCTTACATGAGCAAACGTTGGTATGAAAATACGCATGCGATGGAAAACTGGTACGTTCAGCAACGCTATATCGACATGCTTTCCCCCGAACCGACGAAAAAGTTTCTGAGCGTTACGCACGAGAAATACAAGGAATACGTCGGCGAGTATTTCGGGAAGGGGATTCAGGCGTTCTTTACGGACGAACCCGCTTTGCAGGGCAGCTATTTCAATGTTTCCGACCGCAATCGTCAGGTGCTCGACGTACCCGATCCGAACGTGCCGGTGATCGAGGCTCTCAATTATTCGGACGGGCTTTTCGAATCTTTCCGGAGCGCGTACGGATACGACCTCAGAGTAAACCTCGGTTATCTCTATCGCGACGACGGGTCTTCCGCGGCACGGCGGGTCAGAATGGATTTTTACATGCTTACGGGAGAACTTTTCCGCTCGAACTACCTCGGGCAGACCGCCGGCTGGTGCGAGGAAAACGGAGTGAAAAGCTCCGGGCATCTGCTGCTGGAAGAAACCCTTTATCAGAACGTGTGGTTTGCGGGCAACATGATCCGCCTTCTCGGAACGATGGGGATCCCCGGAACGGATCTGCTTTATTCCACTGCTTCCCGTGCGGCGCAGGACGCCTGCATCACCTCGAAATTCGCCGGTTCTGCCGCAGACTTTACGGGGAAAACGGATACGTTTGCCGAAATTTCCGGCGCGTTCGACGGTACGGCGGGCAATGTTTACGATCAGATCAACGCCGTCGGAATGCAGGTCGCTTTCGGCGTGAATACGTTTTCTTCCTATTATTATCAGGGCAACAACCACACGAAGGAAGAAGATAAAATTTTCTCTGCCGCGCTCGGCAGGATGAGATATATGGTCACGGGCAGCGACCACCGGGCGAAAGCTCTCGTTTACTATCCGTACGAAGGCGCGGCGGCGGAAACGTTGCCGACGAAAAACATGTGGTCGCCGACCGAAGAAGCCGCGGCGATTTCGGAAAGTTTTTCCGACGCCTGCCGCGGACTTGCGGGAAAACAGGTCGATTACGACATTACGGATTACAGTAACCTCGCTTCCTTTGCGGTGGAAAACGGCGCGCTCGTCTCGCCGAACGGCGAACGTTACACGGCGATCGTTCTTCCGTATACCACCGCGCTCCGTTCCGAAGCGGCGAAAAAACTCGTCGAGGCGAAACGGGCGGGCGTGAATATCGTAACGATCGGCGGATACGAATCGGTCGTCTGCGAACGGGGAAAAGAGGCGGAAGAAAAAGCCTTCAACGAAGAAGTGCTCGCATCCGTTCCGACGGTCGCTTCCGGCGTTGCGGCGGGAAAAAAGCTGAGAGAACTCGGAGCGACGTACGCCGTGCTCGGAGATCCCTTCCTTTCCGACGTTTATATCTCGAAAAGACAAAACGCAAACTATTCCGTGTTTACCGTCGTTAATGCCTATAACGAGGAAAAGGAAACGGAATTTACCCTCGAAGCGGAAGGAAAACGGGTGCGCTTCTACAATGCGGTAAGCGGGGAGATCACGGAAATTTCTTCTTCGTCTTCGAACGGGAAAGTGATGTTCCGCTTCGCCCTTCCGTCTGACACGACGGGATTCTTCGTTGTTTCCTGAAGGAGCGGATATGAAAAGTATTTATATTGCGGGAAGCCTCAACGCCGATCTCTGCATCGAAAGCCCGTATATGCCCGAGGCGGGCGAAACGATCACGGGAACGGGTTTCATGATCAACGGCGGCGGCAAAGGGGCGAACCAGGCGACCGCCGCGGCAAAACTCGGCGGAAAGGTGAAATTCTGCGGCGTGGTCGGAGAGGACGTGTTCGGCAAAAAGTTTCTCCAAGGGCTGGCTTCCGTCGGCGTTGACGTATCCTGTTCGAGAAAAGCGAAAAACGTGCCTACGGGCGTTGCCGTGATCCTGCTCTGTAACGGGGATAACAGGATCGTTCTCGATAAGGGTGCAAACGCTCTTCTGTCCGAACGGGATATCGACGGATTTCTCTCCGACGCGAAAGAGGGAGATCTGTTTATGACCCAGCTTGAAAATCCGATCCCGGTGGTCGGTTACGCGCTGAAAAAGGCGAAGGAAAAGGGGCTTGTAACCATTCTGAATCCCGCGCCTGCAAATGCGGAGATCGTGCCGTGGCTTCCTTTTGCCGATATCGTCACGCCGAACGAAACGGAACTTGCGATCCTCGGCGGCAAAAGGGCGTTGTTCGAAGCCGGGGTCGGATCGATCGTTACGACGCTCGGTTCCCGCGGGTATGAAATATCGGACGGCGCGAAGAGCACCCGTTATCCCTGCCTTAAAGTGAAGGTCGTTGACACGACCGCCGCAGGGGATACGCTGTGCGGCGGGCTTGCGGTCGGACTTGCGGAAGGCGGAACTCTGGAAGATTCCTGCGCTTTCGGAAGCAGGGCGGCGTCGGTCGCCTGCACGAAAAAAGGGGCGCAACAATCGATCCCTACAAGAGAAGAAGTGCTTCTATATGTCGATTAACCGATGATCTGATAAAGAAAAGGGGGCTTGCTTTCTGTTAAAAAACCGCGGAGCAGAGATCGTGCGATCTTTGTTTCGCGGTTTTATTTGGCTTTATGGCGCGAATGTCGCTGCCGGTGATATGTCTTTTCGTCCCGATCCTGCCCCTGTCCGGCTGAACCGGTTATGGAATTTATCGTCAGGCGGTTTGTTCTTCGCCGGCGAGCTGCGTTTTGAAAGCTTCCATCACGGCGTCGATGATCATGGCGCGCGTTTCGCTGTTGAGGGGATGGGCGATATCTTTAAATTCGCCTTCGGGCGTTTTTCTGCTCGGCATGGCGACGAAATATCCTTCCGTGCCGTCGATGATCTTGATGTCGTGAACGACGAAACAGTCGTCGATGGTAATGGATGCGACCGCTTTCAGCTTGGTGTCCGGTTTTTGTACGATACGTATTCTTACGTCTGAAATATTCATTTTTCTACCGCCTTATCTTTTTTCGTTTCCGCATCTTCCGACCGAAAACTTCTTCTGGTTCTATCATACAACTTTTTTCCTTTTTTTTCAATAGATTGACCGATAATTTTTCCTTTTTTTCAAAAAAGTTTCGCATTCCGGCACGTTTTTTCTTTTTCGGACATATCAATAGGATATGAAAAAAAGAATCAAACCATTAAAAGTGCATTTTATCGGAATCGGCGGGGTCAGCATGAGCTCCCTCGCCAAATATCTTCTGCATTCGGGTTTTTCCGTTTCCGGGAGCGATGTCGCGCCGAATTGTCTGACGGAAGAACTGAGCCGGCTCGGAGCGGAAATTTTTATCGGGCACGACGCTTCGCATGTCGAAAACGCGCAGGCGGTCGTTTACACGCAGGCGATCGGAGAAGATAACCCCGAACTGAAATATGCGAGAGAAAATAAACTGTTCGTGATGTCCCGCGGGCAACTGCTCGCCATGGCTTCCGAAAACTTCGGCACGACGATCGGCGTTTCCGGTTGCCACGGAAAAACGACGACCGTGTGTTTGCTTGCTCATATCTTCCGGTGTGCAAAGGCGGAATTTACGGCGCATATCGGCGGAGAAGATCTGAAGTTTTCCAACTTCGTGGCGGACGGCAGTCGGTTTTTTCTCAGCGAGGTGTGCGAGTTCAAAAAAAATATCGACCTCTTCCGCGCCGATATCGCCGTATGTCTGAATGTGGATGCCGACCATATGGATTGCTATAGGGATCTCGACGATCTTACGCAGACGTATGACCGCTTTCTGGAAAGAGGAAAGAAAAAGATCGTCTGCGGAGACGATCCGCGGCTTTCCCGTTACGCGGGGAGGGACGGGGTCTCTTCCTTCGGTTTCGGGGAGAATAACGATTACCGGGCGGAAAATCTTGTTTCGAAAAACGGGAAATATGCTTTCGACGTGTTTGAAAAGAACGTTTTTCTTCTCCACGCCGAACCGAACGTATACGGCAGACAGTACGTACTGAATTGTCTTGCCGCCGTTGCCGCGGCGCGTGCCGCCGGGATCTCCGCCGATAAGATCGCTTCCGGGATCAGACGGTTCAAAGGGGTGAAACGCCGCTTTGAAAAAATAGGAAAGCTTGACTCCGCAACGGTGATCTGCGACTATGCCCATCACCCGCGGGAGATTGCCGCATCTCTTGAAACGGCGAAGACCCTTTCCTATGAAAGATTGATCGTCGTATTTCAACCGCATACATATTCCCGCACGGTCTATCTGAAAAAGGAGTTTGTCGAAGTGCTGTCTTCCGTGCGTGATCTGATCCTTTATCCCGCCTACGCCGCGCGGGAAACGTATATCGAAGGGGGAAGTTCTTTCGATCTCCATCTGAAACTTCCTTGTTCCGCTTACGTAACGGATATTTCTTCGCTGCTTTGCCTGCTGAGGCGGAAAGTGAAGAGCGGGGATCTTATCCTTGTCCTCGGTGCCGGCGATTTATACGGAGAGCTGAAAAAAAGAATATGATCCTCTTTGATCGTCGTAAAATTTCAGTTTAACATTTGCTATCGCTAATTACCTCAAAGGCGTTTTTACGGATGAAAAATCGTGTTTTGACAAAATACCCGGGATGATACTTCTCTCGGCTAACACAGTCATAAATCGATTCTTCTCCGTAAAATAGTTGGTGATAACGAATGTTAAATATGGTTCTTCATAAATATTGGTGTATAGGTGAAGAACGAGGAATGGAAAGAAAGCGAATATAAGCGAAGAAGAAATCAAGATTTCGGAAGCCATAAGCATTACGTTTAGCGACTTTAATC
>CABUWK010000002.1 GCA_902495325.1 uncultured Acidiphilium sp. | reverse complement strand
TTGCTTTATCTCATGCGATTAAGAAACTTGTGAGAGTTATTTACCGTTTGCAACTGACGGGTGAGCCTTACAGACCGGCTGTTTAAGCCTTTCGTTACCAAACATTTTTCAGAGCAGCCCGAGGGGTGCTCTTTTTGCCGTCCCGTTTTTTCTAACCGATAAATTTTTTTAAATCTTGCTCTTTTTTGCTTGATTTTTAATAGTTAGTCTCTTTTCATGCGTACGAAGCAAGCCGCCGCCAGCATCGTAACGAGTGCGAGACCGACGGACGCGATATCGGAACTGCCCTTGCATCCGCCGCAACCGCCGCTCTGGGCGCTGTCCGTCTTTGCGGATTCCGTCACTTTTACCGTAAAGGTGAACGTTGCGGTGGTACCGCTGCCGTCCGTGGTGGAAGCCGTGATCGTGACGGTGTTTTCGCCGACGACGAGAGAATCCCCGCCGGTGAGTTCCCACGGAGCCTCCACGCCGTTTCTGAAAGTGACGGTGAACACGTTTTTATCGAGAGAAGTCACCCCGGTAAGTTCGAGCGTGCCGCCGTTTTCGATCTTCGTTCCGTCGTAATACACTTCGTCGAATTCGACGGACGTGATCACGTCTTCTTTGATCACCTCTTCGAACTTCTTCGTCCCCGCATTGTATTTAAACGTATATTCCTTACTCGTTTTGCCGAGGCTCGGAACGGTGAAGCCTTCTGCGAAAGAGATCGTCCAGTCGGGATCCGGATCGGATACGTTGATCGCGTATTTTCCGGGTTCGCCGAACGTTCCGTCTGTCGTATTGACCGATCTCGCGCGGAATACCAGCTGGATCTCGTTGGCTTCGTAGTGGACCATGATCACGTTGATCGGGCGGAAGGAAGCGTTTTTCTCGGTATCCATAAGCTCTTCGACGGTCATGCCGTTATAGCGGATCTTCGTAAGACAGTCGCGGATGAAACCGTAGCTTGCAAGATAATCGAGAGTAGCCGCGCTGTAACCGAGTTCCACGCCGGAAAGCCATTCGGATCCCGCGTTGATGTGAAGGTAAGGTCCTTCGGTGATGTTTTTATCGAATTTCACTTTGAAGGCGATGTTGCCGTCGTCGTCGACGGAAACGGGGTTTTCGACCGAAACGACTTTGATCTCGCTGAATTCGAGCCCGGAAAGGTCGATGTCTCTGCACCACCCGCCGAATTCGTATTTATAGGAGATCCCCATCGCGATCGCGCCGCCGCGGGGAAGGGTGAAACCGTCCGCAAGGGTAAGCGTGATCTTATCCGCAAGCGTGCCGTCCGCATAGGCGATGCCGCCCGCTTCGACGGGAATCGCTTTGCTCACGTAGAAAGCGATATACTTATCGTTTTCGAAGAGGACCTGAACGGCGTTCGGGATCTCGTTGCCGTCCGCGTCTTTCGCGGCGAGCAGCTCGTCGATCGTCTTTCCGTTGATCTTCACCGAAGCTTTGATCCAGTCTTCGTTCGTGATATCCGCGAATTTATCGTAAGCCGTTCCGCGGACGTTCTTGGAGAAATGAAGCTGGAAACCGTAAGCGTTTCTCGCGGCGTCGCTGATAAGCTGTTTCACGCCCGCGTATTCGAGGGCGATATCGTCGTCCGCCTCGTAGCTGTCGGTCACCGTCACGTTGAATTTCGCCGCGCCGTTCGTTTCGACGGAAACGCATTCAAAAATATAATAGTGCGCGAGTTCCGCCACTGCGGAAGCCGAAGCTTTGTTCGGGATATCGTTATAGAATTTCATTCCCTTCATCAGCACGAGCTTGTCGCCCACGCTCCATACGGAATGATTCGTTTTGATCTGCAACACGTTCGCGTTGCTGTACTGAATGATCGTAAGCTCCCCTTTCACCATCTGTTCGAACGTCTGTCCGTTGAACATCACGTATTTCGTGGTGCTTTCGACCATATCGATGGGGAATCCTTCTTTGGTCAGCTCGCCGAGAGCGACAGAAGGAATGTTGATGAACGGAGAACCGTTGCCGCCTTCCAGCGCGCCTTCAACCGTGCCGCCATCGCCCACGTCGAACTCAAGACCTTTGAGAACGACTGTTTCGTGCCAGGCGGGATTCGTCCATTCGAAGGACTTGTCTTCCGTCGTTTCGTAACCGGAGGGGAAGCGGATGCCGGCAAGGATGGAAACTTTGTTGCCGTCGCCCAGAGCGTTGTTGCCCGGTTCGATCACGCCCGCCCTGCCGTCGATCCACAGCGTGATGAAATTCGCGCCTTCGAAAATCGCGCTCACGTTGGGATATACGGGGTTTTCTTCCGTGCCGATGTTGATCGCTTTGATCTCGGCAAGCGTTTTGCCGTTTACTTTGATATATTTGTTGAACCAGGCTTCGCCGGAAATATCCGCGCCCGCTTCGATATCGCCGCGCACTTCCTGTTCGAAGTGGATCTGCATGCCGTATTTGTTTTCAT
The DNA here is from genome assembly GCA_902495325.1 of uncultured Acidiphilium sp. Taxonomy (GTDB): domain Bacteria; phylum Bacillota; class Clostridia; order Christensenellales; family Borkfalkiaceae; genus UBA10281. The sequence goes on along the minus strand of CABUWK010000002.1, from coordinate 96,163 downwards.
CTGCGAAATAGTGCCCGATCTCCATCTTTTTGACCGCAACCGGCGTATAATCGTTGCCGAGGTCTTTTTCGAACACGAATCCGTTATCGCCGTACGTAGCCACGTAATCGGCGTCGAGACAATAGGTCGCGTTGTCCGCGGAAGAGAAAGCAAAGCCCTTGGGAAGGCGGATCACGTCTCCCTTCTGCCAGGTCCAGTCTCCTTCGTTTTTCAGGATCTGCACGATGGTGTTCGTAGCCACGTTGAAGTAACCGACGGAAGAAAGGGGTTCGCCGTTCACGGTGATCGCCGTAACGTTGCTCGTCGCGATGGGAGCCGTAAACATCACCTGAGCGGTAAGATCCAGGTTAACGAAGTTTCCCGCATTGCCGTTCCATCTGAGACCGATCTGCTGACCGAACGTCGCGTTGCCGCTCTCCGTCGCCACGACGGAAAACGCGAAATCCCGCGAAGTAACGCCGATCACGCTGCCCGTCGGTCCGTATGCCGTAAAGCCCTTCCTGAATACGATCTCGTCTCCGACCGTCCAGCTGAACGTATGCCCGTTTTCCGGCAATAAGCCGAGGCTCTGGATCTTCACACCGTTCAGTTCCGTTTCGAGCACGTAAAGGAAAGCGTGCGCGTCGGCGATCGTACCGCCGTTGAAAGTCACGTTGTTCACCGCGTTCGCCTGCGTGAGCGCATAGCCGCTCTCCGGGATATCCGCGATGTTTTTATCGATCATGAATCCTGCGGAATTGCCCGCGCCGAGCCCGATGGGAAGGAAAGAAACTTCCGGCGCGACGTTCGGCTCTTCGTTGATACCCGTGGCATAGATCGGAAGATCGGGACTGAGCGTCTGCACCGCAACATAACATTTTCCGTTTGCGAAACTGTCCCTCGTAAGGTTGAGTTTCGCGCCTCCCTGTCCGACGACTTTCGTGCCGTTCACTTCGAAATAAGATTCGTCGCCCTCGGCGCCCGTTCCGATATAGAACGCGAATTTAATGTATTTACCGTTGATCCCGGAAGGGGTCCCCTCATCGGTACCGATCACGCCGCTTGCCGTATAGCCGTTGCCGAGCTGCATTGCATTATCCTGGATCAGCGCGGAAAGTTTGACGTGTCCGCCCTTCGATCCCGCGGGATACCAGTCTTCCCCGGAACCCGTCACGATCGTAGCATCGTCGATCAGGTGCAGCGCCGCCCAGTTTCCGGCGGTCGTTTTCAGATACACGAAGTTGACCTTGGTAAGGTCGAGTTCCGTTCTGTTATAAGTCGGCACGCTGCCGGCAAGTTTGATAACGGAAGCTCCCTCGTCGTTGGTCGTAAGGGTCTCCATGTTTGTGTTCTGGTACCAGCCGTTTTCGTCGAACCCGTCCGCCGCGGGTGCGGCGAAAGCGACGCTCGCGACGACCGACATCGCCATCAGAGCGACCAGGACGCACAGTGCCAATTTTCTCATATTTAACCTCCCTGTCGGCGGCGTTTCCGTCGCCGATCAAATTTCTTCGCTTTGATTACCCCTTTATTATGCGCCGTTTCCGAAGGTTCTGCCCGATAAACGGCGAAAGGGATCTTTTTTTCCGTTCCGTTTTCCGTTCCGCGCCGGCGGACCGGAAATTCACACGCTGTTTCGTTCCACAAAACTCGTTTTCACGTATTTCACGTCGTTCGGCGTAACGTCCGGATCGAGGATAAGATCCACGTAAGCGTAGCCTTCGGCTTTTTTGTCCACCGCGATCGTCGTGAGGGCGGGCTGGAAAAACCCCGTGAAATCGAGATCGTCGCACCCGATCACCGAAACGTCTTCCGGCACCTTATAGCCGTAATCGAACAGAGCTTTCAGGGCGCCCAGCGCCATCATATCGGTCAGGCAGAACAGCGAATCGAACGTTTTGCCCGATTTTATCAGCTTTTCGCAGAGTTCGTAACCGATCTTATGCGCCTTTCCCATCGGGTAGTCGCCGCTTAAGATCATCGTTTCGTCATAGCAAAAACCGGACTTCGCCGCGTTTTCTTTAAAATAACTTACGCGCATATCCGTCGGCGTGAGCCATTCTTCGATCCCCGCGATAAACGCCGGTCTCGTTCTTCCCGCTTTTCTCAGGCAGTTCATGGCGTCCCGCATGCCGCTCGAATAATCCACGATGACTTTCGCGCCGCTTTTCGTACAGTTGATCAGGCGGATCCCCTCTTCGATGAAGATATCGTACCAGGAAAAATCGCAGGTGAACATGGCAAGGTTCACGATACCGCACACCCGGTAAGAAAGAAGATCGTCCAGCACCTGGCGCACGTCGCGGTCTTTGATCGCGAACATGGAAATGATACAATCTTTTTCCTTCGCACGCTCTACCATGGCTTCCACCAGATGCATGTAATAAGGATTCAGCAAGTCCTCCACGAGGACCGCGATGATATTGCTTTTGCTTTTTCTTAAATTGTAGGCAAGCGTGTTCCGGCGGTAATTCAGCGATTTTACGGCTTCTTCCACACGGCGTCTCGCGTCTTCGGACACATATCCTTTTCCGCTGAGAACCCTGCCGACGGTCGCCGTGGAAACGCCCGCTTTCAACGCGACGTCTTGTTTCGTAACCATTTCTGCACCTTTTATGTCTTCGTGGACATATTCCGCAAAAAAATATTCTTTCCCTTCTGCGAAAGCATATCGCAGAGACGAAAAACCCGCAAAAAAACGAGTTTTTGCCCGTATGTCTCCGATGACACACTTATTTTAACATACCTTTTCCCCATTGTCAATACCTTTTCGGAAAATTTTTGTCTCCGGAAAGATGAAAATTTTTTTCGTCGGGATCGCAAAGCTTTTCTTTTTCCCCTTCGCGGTCGTTTTTCGCCCCGCCCGCCGTTCTTTTCTCCGCCCGGAATTGCGGGGGCGGGCAATTCCCCGTTATTTCTTTCCTTCTCTTTCTCTTTCGGGCAAACCCTTGCTTTCGCGCGAATTTTATGTTATTATATATCCGTACCATAGATACTATAAGGAAGGAAAATTACAGAATGAAAACGATTCCGTTCGACAATTTCGGCATCATGCTCGACTGTTCGAGAAACGCCGTGATCAACATGACCGCGTTCCGCAAACTGACCGACATTTTATCCGCTCTCGGTTATAATTCGATCATGCTTTACACCGAGGATACCTACGAGGTGGAAGGCGAACCTTATTTCGGCTATATGCGCGGGCGGTTTTCGATCGCGGAGATCCGCGAAATGGACGCTTACGCGAAATCGAAAAACATCGAGCTGATCCCCTGCATCCAGACGCTCGCTCACCTCGGTTCCATCTTCCGCTATCCCGGGTACGCCGGGATCCGCGATATCGACGACATTCTGCTCGTCGGGGAACCGAAAACTTACGAACTGATCGACAAGATGTTCGCCTCGGTCGCAAAGGCGTTCTCTTTGAGAAAGATCAACATCGGCATGGATGAAGCCTTTTCCCTCGGACACGGCAGATTTCTGGACAAAAACGGCATCGTTCCGCGGGCGGAGATCATGTCGAAACACCTTGAGAAAGTGCTTGCGATCGCCGCGAAATACGGCTTCGACTGCCGCATGTGGAGCGACATGTTCGCCATGTCCGCTTACGGCGGTTTTTACGAGCACACGAAAGACGAATCGGACAAAGTGCGCCCGCTCGTACCGAAAAATCTTTCTCTTATTTACTGGGATTATTACCACACCGAACAGAGCTTTTTCGAAGACATGATCGACAAGCACAAAAAGCTCTCGGACAACGTCGTTTTTGCGGGCGGTGCCTGGACGTGGACGGGATTCTGCCCGAACAACACCTACAGCATAGAATCGATGGGCGCGGCGGTGAAAGCCTGCGTGAAAAAAGGCGTCCGCGACGTATTCTTTACCATGTGGGGAGACAACGGCGGCGAATGTTCTCCTTTCGGCGTTCTGCCGACCCTCGTGACCCTTTCGGAATATGCGAAAGGCAATTACGACCGGGCGGAGATCGAAAAGGTGTTCGGGAAAGTCGTCGGGGCGGACTATAACGCCTTTATGCTGCTGGAACTCCCGGACAGGATCTGTTCCGTTCCCGGAAAACCGGACACGTACAACCCTTCGAAAACCATGCTCTACACCGATCCTTTCAACGGACTTTTCGATAAGTGTATTGTGCCGGGTCTTTCAGAGCGGTATTATACCGAGCTTTCCGGCGAGTTGAAAAAACAGGAGAAGAACGACTTATACGGCTACTTATTCAAAACGATCCGCACACTGTGCGACGTGCTTGCCGTTAAATTCGACCTCGGCGTAAAAACGAGAGAATTTTACCGCAACAAAGATAAAACCGCGCTGAAAGAACTCGCGTTAAAAGACTATTCCGAGCTTTCCGCCCGCCTCGAAGAATTTTACGCCGCCTTCGAAAGGTGCTGGGCAACGGAAAAGAAGCCCTGCGGATTCGACGTACAGGACGCCCGTCTCGGCGGGCTGATCCGCAGGATCGCCCACTTGAAAAAACGCCTGCTCGACTATGCGGACGGAAAAGTTCCGGATATCCCGGAACTCGAAGAGGAACTTCTTTACCCCCTCGGCGGCGGAAAGGACAGCCCCGTCGCGTTAAACTGTTACAATATGCTGTATACGGCAAACGTTACCTGACAAACAGCTTCAGGCAGCGGAACAATAAAATCTGAAAAAAGGTTGCAAACCCGATGACAGGTTTGCAACCTTTTTTAAGCCGTCTCCTTTTTCTATGTCGGTTTTTTAAGCCGTCTCTATGTCGGTTTTCAGGGCGCCGACCACGTCCGCAATGTCTTCGGATAAAAGAAGAGACCGCTCGGCAATTTCTTTCGGCGCGTATAATAATTCGCGATTCACGCACACATAGACGGACTTTTGATTGCGCGCGGTCATTTCCCAGAACGGATATTTTATAATTCCGGGAGTGTTCATCCCTACGCCGAGTTCTAAAAACAAAACCCTCTTGTTCTCGTTTTCCGAAAGGAAGGTTTCGTATCGCGCGCAGGCGGCATGCCAGCCTTCGTCTTCCGTAAAGGTATCGTCCGCACGCAGATTCATCGTCATCGGTTTTCCGCACACGGGGCACTTCGGCACGAGGGCGGAAGGGATCCGCATGTCTTTCTGTTCCGTGACCATCCTGCGGACGATCTCCTCGTTATCGTACGTTTTATCATGGCACGGAACACTGCACTGAAACAGCCCGTAATCGCCCTGCGTGTAAAACAGCCGCCGTTTATCGAATCCCGCTTTCTGAAAGCAGTTATCCACATTCGTCGTGAGAACGAAATAGTTGCGTTTTTTCACGAGACCGAACAGGTCGTTATAAACGGGTTTCGGCGGGTCGGAATAGCGATTGATCGATATATAGCGCGACCAATACGCCCAATGCTCTTCTAAGGTATCATAGGGATAAAACCCGCCGGAATACATATCGTGAAAATTATATTTCGCTTCGAAATCGTGAAAATTCTCGTGGAACCGTTTCCCGGAATAAGCAAACCCGGCGGCAGCGGAAAGCCCCGCGCCTGCGCCGATCACGATCGCTTCGGCATTTCCGATCAGATTTTTCAGATTTTCTATTTTATCCGAGAATCCGTTTGTAAATCGCATAATCTTCCTCCGTAAACACGTCGAATATAATTTTAAGGTCGCTTGCGGTCTGCGCCTTGTATTCTCCGGCAATTTTTACCGCCAACTGCGCCGCTTCTTCCTTCGGATAACCGAAAACGCCCGTGGAAATACAGCAAAACGCAATGCTGTTAAATTTCATCTCGTCGGCTTTCGCAAGACAATTTTCGTAACACTTTTTCAAATCTTCCCGATTTTCAGCCGTAATTCTACCCGATACTATCGGACCGACGGTATGAAATATGAATTTGCTCGGCAAATTGTAGGCTTTGGTCACGATAACCTCGCCGTTTCCGGCTTCTCTTCCCTGCATGATGTCGTTACAGTCAAGCCGCACCTGCACGCCCGCCGCGGAATGGATCGCGTTGTCAATACAGTTATGCAAAGGATGAAAACAACCGAGCATGGCGGAATTTGCGGCGTTTACGATCGCATCCGCGTTCAGCGTCGTAATATCTCCCTTGAAAAGCGAAATGCCGTCGGCATACAAGAAAGTATTTACGTCGGTGATACCGCGTTCGTTTCTTTTTTCCGTCAGATATTCGTTCTGCAACGATAAAAATTCCGCTGAAACGGGCATGGGCGGGCGTACGTTGCACAGCGCGCGGAAATAATCGGGTTTTTGTTTTTCGTCGAGCGGCGGAACGTTTTCTCCCCGTTCGTCGCATAAAATATTTATAAGTTTGTCAAGATCATTCGTTTTCATAATCACTCCGCGATAAAACTTCTGCCGTCTTTTCTCGGCTTTGGGTGCGGATATTCTCCGTCGCAATATCCTAAAATCACAAAACAACGGCAAACGTACGTTTCGGGGATATTCCATTCTTTCAATAGTTTCTCACCGTCTTCCGACACAAAAGTTTCTTCTCCGCGAGAAATAATAGCGGAAGAAATGCCGAGAGAAGTGGCTTCAAGCGCCATATTTTCCGCCGCAACGAAGGCGTCCGGAACAGAAAATAAAAAGTTTTTCGGCGCAAACACGGCAATTACGGTTGGCGCGCCGTAAAATCCGCTTTTTATCGTCTTATCGTCGATAACGCTCGGCTGTTCTTTTGAAACGAACGAACCGAGCAGTCGCGAGCGGTCGAACCCGGCAAGATTCATTCTTCCTAACCGCTCGGTTTTTTCTTTGTTATGCACGGCAACGAACATCGTTCCCTGTCTGCCGCCGGCATTCGGGGCATAAAGCCCCGCCTGCAATATTTTGTTTAAGTCCTCGGTTTTTATCTGCTCGTCGGTATATTTCCGTATCGTCCGACGGTTTTTTATCATGTCGAGTATATCGTCCACTTGTTTCCCCTCATATTCTTTCGTTCGCTTTCGCCGGGCAATGCTCATAACAGTTGCCGCAATGCAGACAATGTTCCTGCACAATCGAATACGTATCGCCGCTTTCAATGCAATTCTGCGGACATACTTTTGCACACGTTCCGCATGCAATACAATTTTTACCTATCCTGTACCCCTTTACCGATTTTATGCCCTTTCCGATGGCGTATATCTCCCGGAAAACAGGATGAACACCGAGATTGAAATATTCTATTTCGGCATTTTTTACTTCGAAAACGATCCCGATTTCCCGCGTTTTCCCGGGATAAACGTTGGCAAGATAAGGCTGTTCCGAAAAAATCACGTCGATATATTCCCGCTGTTTTTCTTCTGCAACGGGAACGGCTTTTCCCGAAAGCCTTATCATTTCGTTAAATCTCGTATGAACAAGCGTTTGTATTCTTCCGTCTGACAGAAGTTGTTTCGTCATCTCTTTTCCGCGTGCCGTAAAAAAGTAAAATCCGTCGCTTTCATAATGCACCGCGCTTACGCAACGAATCTGCGGCGAACCGTCCTCATCTACCGTAGCCAAAGAAAGTACGCCTATAAGTTGCATTTTCTTCAAACATGTTTGCGCATCCATCAGTTTATCTCCTTCCAGCACTGCGGATCTGCGGCATACATGTCGTGCGTATAGCCATATGCCACCGACGGACAACCGCGGCACACGCCTTGCAGTTCGCATTTACTGCATTTTGTAAATTTATCATATTGCCGGTAAGCATTCATATTTACGCCCGTCCATATATCGTAAAGATTTTGGGTCAGAACGTTCCCGACTTTGCTTTCCATTCTCCTGCATGCGTACACGTCGCCATTCGGCAGGATCGTGATATGGTTTCTCCCGCAGTTGCAACCTGCGGTAATTCCGGTCGACGCCGGCTTTCCGATCAACCCTTTTTCATAAAGATACAAATTCCATAAATGGTCTTTCAGTTGGAACGTTGTTTGACTGTCCTTATGCTTTTCATACCTTTTCCAACACGTTTCCAGAAAAGCCCTGTCTTCGAGCGGCGGAATATGAATGTCCTTATCGTATGCTTTCCGAACGCTTGTGGGACAGTATCTTCCCACGGCGTAAACGTCAACGCCGAGTTCGTCCACAAGATCGATCAGATCGGGAATTTCGTTCATATTCGTCCCGGATACCGTAGTCATAACGGCGCACCACATTCCCGCGTTTTTAATTACGGGAATTTTCTCAATTGTTGTCCTGAACGAACCGGGCTTACGAAACATGTCGTGCGTTTTTTCCAGTCCGTCGAGAGAAAGTTGATATTTTACGCAACCGTACTCTTTCATTTCCCCGCAAACTTCTTCGCTTAAGTGAAAAGGATTCCCCATAATGCAGAAACGGACGTTATTTTCCTTGAAAAGCGCAAGTAATTTCCAGAAATCCGGATGCAGGATCGGATCGCCGCCTGTAAGATAAACATACGGAAGCCGATGGATCCTTTCGCACAAATTTATAATTTCGTCAAGCGTTTTCTGCATATTTTCGTAAGTCGAAGAGATCAGACATGGATGCCCTTCCGAAAAAATATAACAATGTTTGCAACGCTGATCGCATAGATCCGTAATTTGCCACTGTACGGCAAAATATTGTTTCTCCATTTTTTCTCTCCGGTCAATTTAAGATCGCGGCGTTCCCGTCTGCAGGATGAGAACGCCGCTTTTGTGCCTTTTACTTGTCCTGCGTTCCACAGGCAGGTGCGGGATCCTGCGCTCCGCAAGCAGGTGCCTGTTTCGGATCTGCCGCTCCGCAGGCAGGCGTGGGATCCTGTGTTCCGCAAGCGGGTGCCTTTCCGGGATCCGCTGTACCGCAGGCAGGAGCCTTTCCGGGATCTGCCGTTCCGCAAGCCGAAGAAAGAATTTCGTTAGCCGTCATTGTGAATACCTCCGATAAAAAGTCAATCTCATCGATTACGCCCAAAGTATAACACGTTAAAAAAAGTTTTTCACAAACGTTACTTTTCTATTACCCGATAATAGATTTGTTACCTGGTCTCTTTTTTGAACCATTGACTTTTCTTGCATAATTTGCTACAATATAACCATATTCAGATGAAAAAGGAGGTTTTTATGCTGACGAAAGAAGAACTGCCTGAATGTCCGGTAGCCACAACGGTACAACTTATAGGAAATAAATGGAAATTGCTTATATTGCGAAATTTAATTTATAACGGGACGCAACGTTTTTCAGATTTTGTCAAAACCGTACCCGGGATCAGCAAAAAAGTACTGACCGACAATTTACGCTCACTCGAAGAGGACGGACTTGTCGAACGCACGGTTTTTGCGGAAGTTCCGCCGCGCGTGGAATATTCTCTTTCCGACATCGGCAGATCTTTAAAACCCGTGCTCGACGCCCTGAAAGACTGGGGAACGGATTATAAAGCAACCTTATAGCCACAGGTTTTATCCCAAAAACACGCCATTCGGGAAATCTCCGCAAAAACGATTGACGAAACCTTCGCTTGCAGATATAATAGAGTGTGTAAAATACGCGAATCCGGCGGAAGAAAAACGCCGGTGCGGGAGGAATTATCGGACATGTTCAAAGCATTTATTTTCGATCTGGACGGCGTTATCGTATCGACCGACGAACTGCATTACAAAGCATGGAAAGCGATTGCGGATCGGGAAAACATCCCCTTCGACAGAACCACGAACGACAGACTGCGCGGCGTAAGCCGTATGGAAAGCCTTGAAATCATTCTCGAAAAGGCAAACAAAACTTATACGGATGAAGAAAAAGCGGCGCTTGCCGCGGCAAAGAACGATATTTACGTTCAGTCTCTTTCCACCCTTTCCCAAAAGGACGTAGCGGAAGGATTCTTCCCGCTGATGAAAGCCTTGAAGGGCAACAACATTCTTTGCGCCGTAGGCAGTTCGAGCAAAAACACGAAAACGATTTTACGTCACCTCGGCATTACCGAATATTTCGACCGGATCGCCGACGGCACGGACATCACGCGTAGCAAACCTTTCCCGGACGTCTTTCTGAAAGCGGCGGAAAAACTGAACGTCGATCCGTCCGTATGCCTTGTGGTGGAAGACGCGCGCTCCGGCATCGACGCAGGCGTTGCGGCAGGCATGAAAACGGCTGGCATCAACTCCGCCGCAACTTACGAAAAAACGACCTACCCGATCTCTTCCCTTTCCGACCTGATCCCCATTGCGGAAGAAAAAGAATAACCGACAGGCTTAGCATTCGTTATCACTAACTATTTTTATGGCGAATGCTAAGTCTCTCAAACGAGATTTTCGTTTAAAAGCCCCGGAAACATAGCATGTTCCCGGGGCTTTTCGTCTGTTTTACAATTCCGAAATCGCTTCCTGTTCCAATTTGCAGTGATTTTCCAGCATGTAATTTTTCAGCTCCGTAAAATCGCTGTCGCTGATTTTTTCCAGTCTTACCACATCGTTTTCCGTGAGTTTCTTCCATTTCCCTTTGTTTTCGGCTAACGTGTTCACATCCATTTTATACGGCACGAAATCAATCCCCGTCTTGTTTCTTAAATGTTTTAAAATATAGATTCCCCCGACATCGATGTCTCCAAAATGAAAAAATCGTACAGACGGATAACTCTCATGTATTTTATTGATCAGCATCCGCTTTGTGTGATTATGAAACCCGCCGAGATAAAGGGCAATATATCCGGATTCCCGAAAATCATAAAACGACGTCAGATTTTCGATCGTAACGACTTTCTCGTCCTGCAAATTAAGAAACTTTAAATTTTTTATCATCTCATCGGACAGGCAAAATTCATATCCGAACTTACCGAGATCTATCCGGACACCGTTCAACTCAAAGGAGATCCTTCCCTTCATGATCGCATATGTTGTATTTCTTACAAGATTTTTCTCTTCCAGAATATTCGGAACCGTTTCTTCGTTCAGGCAATCGACAGAACATTCTTTATCGAAATCAACATATACCCTTACAATTTTTGTTTTTAAGGATTCAAATTTTTTGGAATCTCCGTATACATTTACCGAAAAATCTCTGAATTTCGTTTCTTTATCGAGTTTTTCGATTTCACGTAATCCGGACAATATATCCCTTAATTGTGCGGGAGAATCAAAATATATTTTAGGAAAGCTATAATTTTTTGCTATGCGTTCTTTACAAAACGAAACAAAGTCTCCGATCACTCCGTCTGCATTTTCGGCAAATAAAATTTGTTTCACCTCTTCCAATTCTTTGGCTGGATCACTTCGTTTCAGATACGCATAGATCAAACCGACATTTTCCGTGCGCAAAGTCAACGACTCAAAATCACCTGATTTGTCTCTTTTTACCGTAATAAACCCTCTCGCCGCATAATCGCCTAACACGGCATCATTGCGATCCCGATAATTATAGGAATCGGCTGCGCGATAAGTCGAAAGCTCTTTATCCTTAAGTGACAGAGAAATCGCTATCTTTCTTTCACCGCCGCCCTTTGACAGCACGCTGTTTTCGTACTTATCCAGAAGTCTGTTCAGAATCGTTTTTCCGAAATCACTCATACCGCAACCTCATCGGTAAGCTGAACGATATGAACCCGGTTATTGCTTTTTGCAAGTCCTATCACCGTATCCATATAAGAAGATAGCGCGGGCATACGGTTAGACGGCACGACAATGCAAAGCTGAATATCAAGATGTTTATAAAATTCCATTAAAGACCGGATCCTGCTTTCATCCATATTATTAAACGCTTCATCGAGGATGACCAGACACGTCGGCGAAACGTCGGTGTTTTCTTTCTTTAACAGCTGATTAAAACAAGCGGCAATAATGACGTAAAATGGCGTTTGTGTCTCTCCGCCGCTCTTTTCTTTATTTGTCTTGGAAAAGTAGGATACCTCATCTCTCATATTGGTCGTCCTGATATCGAATTTCATATAATTTCTGTAATCCAGATATCGCGCGAGCTTCTGTTCGGAAAAAGCGTCCGATTGTTCGGTAATAATATTATCGAATAAACGCTTTAAAACATCCTTTTCCTGCTCGCTCAGAGTCTCGTCCAATAAAGATTGAATCTCCATAACCTTACCGGACGTAATGATCCGGTAATATTCTTTCATTTCGTCTTCATCCGACGAATCGTATTCAAACTGATATATCTCCTGATCTGTGCCGAAAGGAGTTTTCTTCAGATATTGGTTGATATTACGGAGAGTATCTTTTGCTTCTTTGATTCGTTCGGACAATTTTGCAATAAAATCGTTTTTGAAGTATTCCTGACTCTTTTCGTACGCACGCGCCGCTTTATCCCTGAATTCAATGATATTTCTGTCTTTCAGTTCATTGTACTTATAAATAAAGTCCGGCACGTTCTCGATCAGTGACGACATCGACGGCGCATAATTTTTCACATATTCGCCCATTCCGTTTTCAATGGCAAAACGAACGGAATTGTTGTAATTCTGAATTTTTAAATAATCGCTTTCCGCCTTTTCTTTGTCTATCTGCGAATCTTTCAGATAACTCGCCAGAAAGTTTTCAAACTTATTCGGATTGCATTTCTTCCGTTTTTCCGAATACTCGGATTCATGTTTTTCTTTCTCTGTTATTTTATCGGCTATTCCCTTTTTGTATTCTCCGATTTTTTCAACGTATGAATCTCTCCTGTCGTTTAATTTCTTTGTCTCTGTCAATAAAGCGTCGATATCTCTGACAACCGCAGCCAGTTTCTCCTGCTTTTCAAACAGCCCTTTATCCTTTTGATCTTCCAGGATCTCAGCCGTCAGATCGGATATGCTTTTCTCGCACTCTTTTTTTTCATCCCACACATTTCTGCACTCGAGAAGTTGTCTTATCTCCGATCTTTCCAAAACCAAAATATCGCTTCTCATTTTTCTCGTTTCTTCCGATAATTTTCCGATTGTGGCTTCCGTATCGGAAATCTCTGCGGTCAAAATTTCCCGTCGGCGCAAAATGGAATTTTTCCCGATAAAGGGGTAACGGTATATATCCGGATTGATATTATCCGCCATGCGCTTTCCGTATTTCATGCAAGTATCCGTAATGGCAGCCGGATAATTTTTCAATTCCGAGACACTGTCCACACAGATCACTCGCCCCAAAAGAACGCTTGCCGCAAATTCCGCAAAACGATTTTGAATAATAAGCTTTGTAAATAAACTGTTTTCCTCAGCCTTGATCTCTTCCGGTCGATGTTTACAGTTAAAAAGACTGACCCCGTAAATACGCTCTTTTTGCTTGCATTCTTCATACACTTTCAAAGCGTCATCAAAATAAACGGGATCGATGATAAGAGCAAATCGCTGCGTATTCAGGTACCCTTCCAACGCATTCTTCCACCGTTCGTCGGCAATTTCCAGATATTCGCACAGCGGGCGGATCTCTATTTCCTTTTTATACTTCTTTTCAAGTTCTGTTCGGATAACGGATATAAGTCTTGTTATTTTCTCGTCATACTTATTTTTCCCTTTTTTTATCTCATCCAGTTCTTCCTGTTTCCCGGATAATTTTTCTCTCAGACTTCCGATCTTTATCTCATTCTGCACCGCTTCGGTTCGCAACTTGTCGTCCATTCTCCCGATTTCGTCCTGATAATTCCGCAAATGCTCTTTCAGAAGAGGAAAGTTATTATTCCGGATGTCTTCGGAAAAGCGATAGTTCAAAGAAAAATGACGCACGATTTTATTTTCGTTTTCAAATAATTTCCGATAAAAGTCCTCTTGTTTTTTCAGTCCGTCCAGATCTCTTTTCAATTTCTCCAGACGGCTCTGTTTTTCTCTCAGGACTCTGAAAGTCTCATCATTTTCAATATCCCGTTTTTCATCTTTACGAAAACCGATCATACTCTGATTTTTCCCGATCTTATCTTCGAGTTCGGAAACGATATCTTCGGATTTTTTCAGATTTTTTGTCTCTGTCCCGATATCCGATTGAATGTTTTGGATCGCGACCAACTCGTTCAGCGCGCCGTAATATAACATTTTCTCGCAGTTATCGTGATATCTTTCTGCCTGGGGAACAAACGATTCGAGAAGGTTGATCTTCTCTCCTTCTTTATCCAGCTGCTTTTTCAATTCACGATACCCTCTGACCTCATCCATCAGGCTACCGATATCCACATTGTCTTCTCTCAGCAGAAAACGGGTTACGAAAGCTGATACTTCCTCGATAGGGCGGAAAGCGATAGCGTCTTTTAACAGCCCCGCATAGCGCTCCGGATCCGTCAGTTTCAGTATATCCCTGCCGATCGTTTTCCGGCGTTCGCGGGAAGATCGGTTAAGTCCGTTATCCGAAATAGCACACCCTTTCGCTTTCATCCGGTTTTTAAATTCGTTAAAAGACAAAACTCTTTTCCCGTCAATATAGTCATCCTCCGCAATCGTATGATCCTGGATCACGTAGAATTTTACATTCGGTTTTCCGTCATCGACAATCTCTATCACACAGCCGAATACCGCGGAATGTTTTTTCTCCCGTAGTTCGACCGCAATATGACTGACGATATCGGAACCGTTCCGCAAAAATTCTTTTCCCTCTCCTTCGTTCCCGAGTTTCCCTTTTACATACGAAGCCAAGGTTCTTCTTGCATTGGCATTTGCCGCATGGTTAAAACATTTTTCGTCCCCGCCGGAAAGCAAATAATACAAGGCGTCCGTAAAGGTCGATTTCCCGGAACCGTTTTCGCCGGTCAATAAAAAATTTCCCTTTATCTCCATTGTCGTATTGGTAAAAAGATGCCAGTTAATAAGCTTGATCTTCGTCAGTTTCATTTTCATCCTCCTTACCTTTATATGTTTTTAATTTATTGTTGAGCTGATCGATATCGTTGATCTTTACGACGAGAGAAACCATCGGAAATATTTCCACCACGTTATTGACTTCGAAGTTTTTCCCGTCGAAATTGATCAATTTAAAACGTTTTAACGTTTTCATTGCGTCAATGATCTGTGTTTTCGAAAACTTGTCTTTATAAATACCGGTCTGCGTTAAATGATCGATCAATTCGTCGATCGTGACGGAAATGTTCACATTGGAATCCAATGTTTCCTTGCTCTTTGTGTAATAGAAACGGCGCAGCAATACCAAAAGAACCGTTTCCAATTTTTTCAGTTTTATGCGGTTCCTGTCCTCCGTACTTTCCAGAAAAAAGATTTTCCTGGTATCGTCATGAGACAACCGATATTCAATTAAATCAAAATAATTCTCGATAATCTCCCGGAATTTTAAGATTGCATAATAGTCGTTTCTGTCCGCCTGAAGCTGACCGTATATAAAATTTTCATTCAGAAGCTTGTTGCAAAGTCTTGAAAAAGAACTTTTTTCCGTCTCCGTAAGCGAACAATAAACAGAGTTAAAATTTCCCGCCGTTGTGTTTTTCGAAATCAGACTCATCGTTATTTCCTCTCGATTATGAAATCACTCATTTTTTTACTCCCGCAGGAGAAAAAGGTATCGGTATACGTAATTTTATAGGAAACGTCTTTGTTTCCGCTGTATAAAGTCGCCATAAACAATTTTACCAGATCGTTTGCACCGTCTAACGTTAATTCGCTTGCCGATATACGCTTTTTATTCTCCGTTTTCCGAAGAATAAACTTATCGATCTCTTTGCAAGTATAAGGGATTTCCGCCAAAAAAATCTTCTTTACCGCCTCTCTGTCAAAATCGTTTTCGATAACCGAATCTTCCGTAATTTGTCCGTTTGGCTTACGTCTTGAATTTCTCGGTGCAAATAACGAATACTCGTCGATTTTACCGATTTCAAATAAACCGAACGGAGAATCCTCGTCAACGGTATTTCCAGAACCTGCAATATTCTTCAATAATTCCACGATCCGCCCCTCAATATCGACTTCCTCATTCAAAAGAAAGCTCAATCTCGATTGCGCCGCTGCAACATATTTCGTATTTCTGGCATTCAAAACTTCCAGGTTGTCCTCAATAGAGGAAAACTGCTCGGACACATAGTCGAAAGCCTCACAAAAAAAATCCCTTGCTTCGGCGATATTCTCTTCCGTCATCGCTCCGTTCTTCTTCTTTTTTATGTAATCGGGGATCAACCGTTCTTCCATATTCTTTTCCGTTGAAAGCGAGTCTATCTTTTCCAGAATAAAAGACTTATAACGGGAAGGATTATCTTTGATCCGTAAATTATCAAAAGTTCGTAAAATAACTTTATCACGATATTCCACCAAAAGCTGATTCAAAATTTCCCTCGGCGTCAGCTTATCGTCGGCAAGCAAAGCCTTCAGAAATTTTTTAATAGAAACGTTAAGCCCTCTCAGCCGATCCGTCAGATTCTGCGTGTTCGTTCGCATTTGTTGAACGATATCGGTCGCATGATTATAATCAAAACGCTGCAGAGAAGAATAAATACTATAAACATATCCCGTATATTCTATGGGCTTGCTGTCGTTATTGACGATTTCCCCCATCGTATTCAGAAGCAGAATAGCACTGCTATCCATCTGATACATCGTTTTTAACGTTTTGTTGTCGTTTTCGTCTATAATCCAACCGCAGGAGACAAAATAGCGAAGTTTATTGGAAGCAATCAATTTCTTATCGTGCCCTTCGTCTTCGCCCGATTCGTCATCAACGAAAACAAACGGACAATTCTCTATATATTCCTCTATCCATGACATCATTTCATTTCGAGGAAACAATTTCATTTCATTGTCCATCTTTTCGTTAATCAGTCGCAACAAATCATAGTTCAACTGTTTATTCTGACCAACAAA
This sequence comes from uncultured Acidiphilium sp., assembly GCA_902495325.1. GTDB lineage: Bacteria > Bacillota > Clostridia > Christensenellales > Borkfalkiaceae > UBA10281. The sequence goes on along the minus strand of CABUWK010000002.1, from coordinate 79,511 downwards.
CGGACTGAAAAACCTATCGTTCACAAGATCGAAAAAATTTGCCGCCATATACTTTCCCTGTTAAAATTTAATCTCATGACATATTATACCATACTCCGACATGAATTGCAATAGAGGACTGAAACAAATTCCAAGGTGTTTTTTAGACGTATATATCCATTACGCAAAAGAAAAAACACGGGGCTTAAAGCTCCGTGTTTTTTATTCCCGACGCATCGTCTTTTCGTTTCTCATATCCCGGATCTTCGGCAATCCTTTCGGCAACGCCCGCTTTATCCCCTCCGCTTTTGGCAAGCCTTTTACGATATTTCGCTAAATAGGGGCGTATAAGCCGATAAACTTCCTTTTCGATATGGTTCACGCATCGGTTACTTCTTTGTAAACTTAAAATCAAACGTCATTTCGAGCGCGGAAAATAAGCGTTCCATCACGCCGTTCGCCGTTTTTACGAGATCGATCGAATTAACTGCGGCAATCGCGGCCGCTCTCTCTTCCTCGGGCACGCGATACGCGCGAAGAGACAGATTCAGAAACATTTCCGTTTTTCTCGCAAGCGTGAAATACTGATCGCACGGGCGCGCCATAAAGCCGCGCATCATGCCGGCGGACCCGATTTCCGCTTCGTAAAAATCGCCCGACGACCAACCGGGATTATATTTCCCGAAGGTTTTTTCAAGCTCTGCGGAAGTTTTCCGATACATAAATTCCGAAAGATGGGGTTGCGTGTAAACCTCGACGTAAATTTCCCGCAAGTTCTCGTTCAGCTCGGTAATGGCGAGCTGAAGCGCCGTTTCCGCCGCATACACCGCAACGGGATTCGGGATATTTTCAACCACCCCTCGCGCCATACCGAACTGATTGGAAAACATAAATTCGATCAGAGTTTGCAATACGCCGTCTTTCGTGTGAAAAATATTCTGAAACGTGCCGGACGAAACGTCCGCCTCGCGGATGATATCGAGCATTGTCGTTGCCTTGAATCCTTTTTCGATAAACATCTGCACGCATACGATCAGAATCCGCCTTTTTGGATCTTTAACCTGTTGTCTCGTTATCATCGCTTCTCTCCGCAAAAAAACTCAGGCATTTTCACCCGACAGGAAAGAACCTGCCGACGGCAAAACAAAATACAATTCGGCTCATGACCTGAGTTATAAGCCAATTATAACACGTTTCTTTCCGACTTTCAAGCATTTTTACCGTATACAGGTAAAAAAAGACAAAAAAAATCCCGACAAAACAGAAATTTTTCTCTCTTGCCGGGATAAAAACACAAAGTATTTCAGAAGGGATTGCTGAGCAGCACCACGGAAACGATGCCTGCCGCAATGCCGATCCATTGTCGGAAGGAAAGTTTTTCGCGATACACCGCCACGGCAAACAGCGTGACGAGCACGAGCCCGCCTCCGTTGATCACGGGGAAAAGCACGGCGCTGTCCACCTTGCCGGCAAGATAAAGGTTGATCACATGGTTCAGGGCGATCGCCGCACCCGAAAGCACCGAAAGCCCGACATATCTGCCTTTTCCCTTCCCGACCGGACGGCGGGTTTTCCGCGAAAAAAAAGCGAGCAATGCGGAAACGACGGCACAGACGACAAAAGAAATAATCAGAAAGCCGCCGAGTTCGCCCGCATAGGCGGAACTCTGATGGACCTTCTGCATAATGCCGATCAGCCCGGTGGAAATAAAGGTGATTGCCGTGTAAACATACCACCTGAAAGGAACTTTTTTCTTTTCTCCCTCTTCTGCCCCTTCCGCGCTTTTCTCTTTCGATCGATCCACGCAAAGAACGAAACACGCCGCCATGAATACAAGACCGGCGATCTGCACCGCATACACTTTTTCGTTCCAGAAAATCCAACCGGAAACAGCGGGAATGAGAGCGGATAACGACGCGATGACGGACGTATAGGCGAACGAACCGCAATCGTAAGCCTTCATCATGAAAAAATACTGAATCAGAAGAAGAGAGCCGAAGCATATTGCGGTGATCGCCGTGAAAACGGAAACGGTTTCCGGGCTTACGGTCAGAAGAAGTACGGCAACGGAAACGACGGCGCCGAGAGAAATGAATACGTAATGATCGAACGGAGAAGAAAAAGACGCTCCGAACGAATTTTTTACGACCTGCGAAATAAGGCATGCCGCCATCGTGATGACGAACAAAAGCGGCAACGGCAAAGAAAGCAATATCATTTTACTTTACACAACCCTTACATTTTCCCCGTTTATCGCTATATAGACGGGGATATCGGAGAACTCGCCGCAAAAACGGACATCGGGTTTTCCCTTGGTGAACCGAACGGAGAGAGAGAATTTACCGTAAAGACACACGGCGTTTTTCAAAACGATCTCCTTTCCGTTTTTCCGCCAGGCGTCCGGGATCCCGGAAAGAAGGTACAACGCGCCCTTTTCTTCGCGATAAAGCATGTATCTCGTACGCATCAGAAACCACGCCTGTTCATGCGTTTTGTGGGGTGTGGCAAGAAAATAGTGCTCCCAGAAGGAATAGGTCTCCCGGTCGGCAAGCGTGGCGAAAGCCGTGTAATACTCTCTTAAAAACGCCTTCCTTCTGCCTGCAAAAAGGTCGATCAGAGGCACAAGATTATAATAGGGCTGAGAAAACGCCGTATTTTCATGGCAATACACGTCCGCCATCGTATCCGCGATCATCCTGCCCTCTTCCGAATCCCGGTCGAACACGCCGAACCACACGAGAAAATGAAGCCCGAGCAGACTGTCTTTCAGAATATGCCCCGCATGCGAAAAGCAATCCGATCCGTCAAGATGAAGAAAACACGCTCCCCTGCCTTCCGCCCACGGCGCGACGGCGGGGACCCACGTTCCGTTTTTCAAAGGGATCAGCGGAGCTTTTTTCATCGACTCCCGGAAAGCGGACCGGATATTTTCTTTCAGTTCTTCCGCGCGGGCGTCGATCGCGCCGCCGTTTTTGCCGCAAGCCGAATAGAGGAACGCCGCGCTTTTCAGCCCGGCATAGGCAAAGGCGTTCAGCGCGTAAGAACGGTAGGTATCCTCGGGGTCGGCGACCTGCCCGTCGATCATGCCGTAACCGCACGTCTTTTCGTTTTTGTTTCTTTCGATCCACGAGAGAACGTACTCCGTGGCTTTTTCGATTTTTCCGAAATTCCGGGCGAGCTGTTCTTTTTTTCCGGACGAGGCGAAATACACCCCCTCGTTATAAAGGGTAGCTCCGTTTTCGAGCATATAGCCGCGGATATTCTGAATAAAACCGTTTTCCTTTTCCCGATCGAAAAAGAAATTCATACACTTACCCGCGAGCTCCGTTTTCCCGCAATCGGTCAAAAACCGGACGACGGGCGAACTTTCCGAACCGATCGGCGGATACACGCCGACGCACGGAGCGAACGTTTCGCTCTCTCTTTTCCCGAAACACGACTCCATGAGATGGAAACATCCCGTTTTCAACGCCTCTTCGATCCGCTTTTCGGGCAACTTCCAGAAATAAACGTCTCCGAGGTTTTTTCTCCAGAACGTTTCCGCTTTTTTCAGGGCAAAATCAAAATCGTTCTCGTTGAAAGCTTCCGCGCTTTCCCGATCGGCAGGCGAATGGAACAGAATGACGTTCACCCTTGCTTTTTCCTTCGGCGGGAGCAGAAAAGCGATTTCCGCCCCGCTTGCCTTTTCGCCGTTCACTGAAGCGCGCATGTAAACTTTATCGCCGTAAAACCCGAATCCGTTTTCGATCCTTTCGTTCACGGCGTCCGCCTCCGCCATGACGGGAGTATCGATCTGCGGGAGACGCAGATAAGCTTCGGCGGAAACATTCCCCGTATTTACAGCCTCGATCCTCACCCGAAGGATCGTATCTTCGCCTTCCCGGGCTTTCGCGTCGGCGATTTCACGCTCGTCGAGAGCGTTTGCCGCACTGTGATATACGGCATTCCGGTAATCCGTTCCTTCATCGCGCTCCGCTCCGTTTTTCCCGTCGCAAAACGCCGTGAGCCGATATTCTATGCCGCCGTCTTTTATCTTTGCCGTAAGGCAGGGATAGATCCCTTTGTAATTTCTTCGCGAAAGGGGATCGTAAGCCCCCATGCCGCGCCCCATCGAATAGCGATAAACGACGCGTTTTGCATCCTCGCCGAAATCAAGCCTGTCCCAATTTTTGCGGGGCACAAAATAATCGTAAAGATCGAAATGCTGTTTCTCCTCGATCGGAAAACCCCTGAATCCCGCTTCCCACAGATTTACGTTTCCGAATACGGACAAAAAGGTGGGGCAACGGTGCCACGGAAGTTTTCCGACGGACGAAAAGGACGTCTCTCTTTCTCCCTCGATCCTTTCCGTTTCCGTTTTCAGATGCCTGTTTCCGATCGCGGCGGCGATCTCTTCGTACGTTCTTTCGTCCCCTTCCTCCGTCACCGCAACGCCGCGGGCGGGATAAAAAATCGGGCTCTTTGCCGAAACGCCGCACGGCAGAAAAGAAAACGAAACTTCGCCCGAAACCTCGACCAGGGCTTGTTTTCTCCCCTCTTTTCCCCGATCCTCAAGGATGAGAACATCTGCCTTTCCGTTCCTTCTTACCGAAACAATTTCGCCGTTTATCGCCTTATAGGTCGATTTATTTGCATCTTTATATAATATTTTTACACGCCGTTCCCTCGATTTTGCAAGAAGAGGCGACGCGTTTTTTCTGTCAATATCCATAAGTTACGTTTTATAATATTCCTCGGCTCTCACGCCGACGACTTTATGAAAAAGGGCGGAAAAGTAATTGCAATCGGAAAACCCGACCATCCGCGCCACGTCTTTCACGAGATACTTGTTGAGTTTCAGAAGATTTTTTGCCTGAGAGATCCTCATGCTCCGCACGACCGACATCACGCTCTCGCCCGTCACCTTTTTGTAAAGAGAGCTCACGTAGTTCGGATGAAGCCCTACCTTTTCGGCAATCGCATTCATACAGATGTCCGGGTCGTTATAATTCTGCGCGATGTATTTATTGATCTTATCCGCATAATATCCGTCGCTCGGAAGTTCCGTTTCCGACTTTCCCCTTTTCGCAACGGACAACAAAAGCTCCAGCGCAAGGCAGGAACATTTTAAGTTGGCGTATTCCTCGTTTCCTCCGTTCACCCCTTCGATGATGCGGGTAAGAACGTCCTTTGTGCGGAAACCGGACGTTTTCCCGATCACGGGGATATACATATCCTCCAGGGCAATGAACACCGTGTTGTCGCTTCTGAAGTATACCACTTCGTCTTCGTCGCAGACGGAAAAGGTATCGTCGTCGAAAAAAGCCATACAGCTGTGACGGAACTGCCCTTCGATCGTCGTTTCGTAAGCGATATCGGCAAGAGCAAAGAAAAAACCGCCGTCCGAGATCGTCTCGTCGATCCCGAGCTCTTCGCACCGCACGTGCATTCTGCCCTCTTCCACAAACGTCAGTTCGTGGTAATTGTTGATCCGCGCTTTACACTTGATATCGCTGATCACACACTCGTGAGCGTACATCACCCTCGGCAAGGACTTTGCGGAAATTTTAACGTATTTCATAACGAATTTCTCCCTTTCTGCATTTTTGCTTTCGCAAAGAAAAAGCGCGCCTTTCGCCGTATGCCGGATCAAAAGAACGCAAAACCGCGTTCCGGCACAGACCGTGCGCCCGCAGACAGACGGACGCCGTAACCATTTTAACACACATTTTCTTACGCCGCAACCGAAAAGGCAAAAAAGGTCAGAGTTTTATCAGCGTTCCGCCGCCCGCCGCGAGCGGATAGCTTTTTCCGTCGCACGTTACCGCGGTTTCCCGCCCGAAATCTCCATTCACCGCCAGAACGTAATCGCCGCTTTCCCCGGAAAACAACCCGAAGAGAAGATTTTCCCCTTCGCAAGGGGGTTTTGCGGTCGAAAACCGGCGGTATTTCCCCGTACCGGCGATCCCCGTATGCTTCAGCGAGAGAAGAAGATCGCCCATTTCCGAAACTTCGGCATTGATCTCTTTCGCACAGAAGTACAGATCGGTCTTCTTTCCTTCCCGGTCGATAAATCCCGCTCCGAAACCCTTTTCGTGAACGACTTCTTTATAGGTGAAATACAAAATTCCCTGCGCGCCGTAGGCAAGCGTCGCGAATACCTGAAAGCGCATCTGCGCGGCGGAAGGTTTTACGTTTTCGCCGAAAGAGGCGCTCTGAATAAAAGCCCAGAAAGGCAGCCCGTTTTTCCTGGCGCAGGCGGCAACCGAAGAAAGGTTGAAAAAGAAAGAATCGGCATGAAAGCCGTCTTTATAAAAGGGATAATTGTCGTAGCAGATCACTTTCGGAGCGCAGGTTTTCACGAAAAAATCGAGGTATTCTTCATACGTTTTGCCGTCTCTCTGCTTTTCCCGATCGGAATATTCGGGATGCAGGTTGATAAACCCGAAAGTTTCCGGACAGATCGACTGCACCGTTTCGTTGATCGCCCCGCAGATTCGCATCATGGCGGGGGAAGGTTCGTCCCACACGAAAACGCCGATCACGTTCTCGTCTTCCGTATATTCGGAAAGCCATTCCCTCAGCCTGCCGATTCCCGTCACGTTGCAATAGGTAACGCGATCGTCGTTCACGAGGATCTTCAATCCCGCCGCGGCGATCGTTTTTCTCTCTTCTTCTCCGCAGGAAAGGCTCGGCACGAAATTCACGCCGCAGGAACGGATCTCCTTCAGATAACCGACGGAAAGATCGCTCCGGTAATAAGGCACCCAGACGCCGATCGGAAAACCGCCGAGTTTTTCGGACATTCTCTGATTGAACGGATTCATTAACCTTTGACGCCTCCGATCGTCGTGTTCTGCATGATGGTTTTCTGAAAGATCGAAAAGATCGCGATGACGGGGATGATCGACATGATCATTACCGCAAACAACAGGGGGTAATTCGCCTTGTACTGCATCCGCGAGATCAGCCCCTGCAACCCGACGGCGATCGTCACTTTGGATGGCGCGAACATGTATATCGTGAAATAATCGTTCCACACGCCGATCGCGGATAAAATAGCGACCGAAACAAGCCCTGGGATCGCCATGGGAAGCATGATTTTAAAGAATACGACGTAATCTCCCGCGCCGTCGATAAAGGCGGCTTCGGCATAACTCCAGTCGAGATTTCCGAAAAAGCCGTACAGCAGAACGAAGCTCGATCCGAACCCGCCGAACGCGCCGATAAAAATACCGATATAGGTGTCGTACAGTCCGAGATCATTGTACATTTTATAGGTCGCCGCCATGGAACCGACAGAAGGGATCATCATGAGAACGAGAGCGGTCACATAAAACGCGGAACTGCCCCAAAATTTGTATTTTGCAATAATATAAGCCGTCATAGCGGAAACAAATATGCTGATAAACGTGTTAACGACGGTGATAAGCGCACTGTTACCGAACATGCCGATGATGTTCACGCCGCTTACCGAAAGGTAGATCGCGTCGCTCCAGTTGGAAAACAACCATGTTTCCGGCATAGACCAGATATCCCCGAAAAACTCCGGATTGGTCTTGAATGAATTGTAAAAACACCACACAAACGGAAACACCAACGTAACCGCATACAGGGAAAACACAACGAATATGAGCCCTATCGCGATCCTTTCCCGCGAGGTGAATTTTTTGATTTTATAAGAGTTCATCGATCCGCTCTTCTCCTCTTCCGCCGCCCGCCGGAGAAAAAATTTCCGTCTTCTCCGCGGCAAACGCGGCGTCCGTATCCGTTATTTCGTTCTTTTTTTCGCTATGGCGGAAACGGCTGCGAGAGCGACCATAGCGCAGGCGCCCGGCGCGCCGAAACTGCCGAGGCATCCGCCCGTTTTTCCGCCCGATTCCGTTCCCGCGGAAATACTTTCCGTTTTGTCTCCGCTCTCTTCACCCGGGATCTTCACGGTGACGGGCTCGCTCTCTTCGCTGTCGAGGTAAGTTTTCCCGTCGCCCACGGCTTTCACCGTGATCGTATACTCGCCCGCTTCCGTCGCGGAAAGAAGGTATTCCGTGCCGTCGGTCTTCCCGCCGGCAACGCCGTTCACCGTAACGATATACCCCGTCGCCCCGGCAACTTTTTCCCAGGTCACTTTCTTATCCGAAAGGGAAAGGACGGGAGCGGCAAGCTTTTCCGGCTTCTTTTCGTCGGCAATCGCTTTGAAATTTTCGTAAGAGGCAAACTGCTCCGCCGTCCAGCCGTCCGTCTTCGTAATTCTGAGATTATCGATCCCGAAATAGCCCGCTTCGCTCGTGGAAAGGGAAATATACCCCGTGCAGTTTTCATACGCAAAGCTTGCGAGCAGTTTGTGTTCGCCCTCCGGCGAACCGTTTTTCATCACGACGCCGTACACCTCGAGCAAACCGTTGTTTGCAACGATCTTGATATTGACGGTCTCCTCGTAGAAATTGATCTTTCCTTCGCGGATCTGCATCACCTGATCGGCGGCAAGCCCTGTCCCCATGGTCTCGTTATACGCAAGCCCCGTTTCGTCCGAATTGATGAACTGCACGAGATTATACGTATCGAAAAATCTCAGAAGCTTGGTATCGTTCCAGCCGCCCGTCGGTTCTTTTTTACCGAACGAAACGCCGAGAGGAGAATAGAGCTCGGTTCCGACGCCGCTTTCCGGTTTCGCGGTAAAATTCACGTTTCCGCTGCCGTCCGTCGGGCGATCCGACCAGGCGTAGTTGATCCAGTCGAACTGAAGGATGAAATCGGCATAAACGCCGTTGATCGCGAAATGGGTGCCGTCGCTCGTTCCGTCGAATTTCAGAATGCCGTCTTTCGCGACGATCCCGTGGGCGTTGTCGCCGAGGGACACGGCGTTATGCGTATCGTTTTCATAGTTTTCGGGATTGATATACCCCGTGTTGAAGTTGTTTTCGAGATCGCTTCCCGTACCGACTTCTTTCTGATAAGCGTTGACCGTAAACTCGGGGCTGAAAGAAATTTCCGCGCCCGCCGTTCCGTCGGTCATGATACCGACGTGCCCTTCAAAACCGACGCCCGTATATGTCGCGGCTTCTGCGCCGTCTTTATAAACGATCAGTCTGCCGTCCGCTTTTCCTACGGCCTTGATCGAATACATATCGTCGCTCATCACGCCGAGATCGGTCGTTTCGCTCGCCTTTCCGCCGGAGATCAGGCTCATTTTCGTCGTTACGGAGCCGTCCGCATTTGCCGTGTTTTCAAATGCGAGCGTAGCCGCCGACCCGTCGCCGAAGGAGACGTTTTCGTCTTTCATGCCGAGGACAAGTCCGGCTTTCCCTGCTGCGGAAGAAACTTTGATCTGCGTTTCGAGATCCATCACGTTTTCAAGCCCTTCCCCAGCCGTCACTTTCAGCGCGGAAACGAGTTTGTCCGCCGTGGAAAGTCTGAGATAAGAATCGTTCACGATGCTTCCGCCGTTTTTATACAGTTTTCCTTCCTGCGGAACGCCCGTGCCGTCGAACACGTTCGCGTCCGAAAAATCGCTTTCGAAAATCACCGTTCCGTCTTCTTTCGTGAAGGCAAAGTTATCGATCACGATATCCCCTTCGAAATAGATATGCGCGTAATGGGCTTCGGCGGTCAGAGTGCAAAGCTTATAGAGCACACATCCTTCCGCATAACCGGCGTTTTCGTCCGCCAGCGATTTTTTATAGATGATCAGATCCCCGCGCGAAGAATCTTCCGGGCTGATGCGGAACCAGAAACGATAGCGATAACCCGCGTCGAGCGTGGTGTTCACGCCGTTCCACACCGCATTGCCGTCACCGTTCGCGCCGTAATTCGTACCCGCGCCGACGTCGATCCCGAGCGACGAAAGATAAATGTTGCTCGCCGCGCCGTTGCCGAAATTCGTAACGTAACCGGAAAGATTGATCTTCGTTTTTGCGGGATCCGTTTTCAGAACGTCCATCTCCACGAAATATCCCGTATCCGCGGGAACGGTGGCATAGGGAAAAATGCGGTATCCCGGCCACGGCGCGTTCGTTATTTTAAAAACTTTGCCGTTGTTTGCGATGCCGATGTTGTTCTTATCCCCCACGACCGTCCAGTCGGCGGCGTTGATCTTGCCCTTGTTCGTGAGAAGGCTCGTGACCACGGCGGTGCGTTTCGTCGCCGCGTCGACCTTCTTCGCCTGCCTTCCGCCGACGACCGGCGAAAGGACGAGTGCCGTTGCGATCAGACAAACGGCAAGTTTCGATAAAAGTTTCTTCATAAAATTTTCCTCCCGATATTTCTCCGGAAGTCTTTCGTCTCCGCCGGACTCCCGGATATCATTTTTTCAGGCGGATCTTCTCCGCCGTATTTCCCGATATGGCGGCAGGGCGAATCCCGTTTCCCGCCGGTCTCAATACTCGTAGGCGGGGAAAGCCTTCTCCACCAGTTTTCTGAGAAGCACCACGACCGGCGTTCCGACAACGGCGCAGATCACGCCGATCGTCGCCCCCGTGGTCAGATTTCCTTCCGTCCGGATCGCATTCACGATATAAAGCCCGATGGTATAAGTCGCCCCGTCCGGACCGCCGTTCGTCAGAAGCATCGGCTGCAGGAACAGAGTGAAGATCACGGGAACACCCATCATCATAAGGGTCGTCATGAGCGATCCCGTAAGCGGAAGGGTGATCGCGAACATTTCGCGAAAAATCCCCAGTCCGTCAAGCCTGCCCGCCTCGATCATTTCTGTCGGAATGCGGCTCATCGCGCCCGAGATCAGAATGACGTTCGAACCGACGCCCGCCCATACGCAGTAGATCAGAACGGTCGGCATTGCCGTTTTCGCGTCGCCGAACCAGCCGAGTTCGGGAATGACCCTTTCCAGCCCGATCAGTCTCAGAAAAGGATCCACGATACCGATACGGCTGTCGAACATAAAGGAAAACAACATCGTGAGCACGACCGCCGATATAATGGACGGCAGAAAGAACAAAACGCGGAACATTCCCGCAAGCGGCATTTTCTTATACATGAAGAATGCCGAAACGAACGCAAGCGGAAGGATCACGAAATCGTTCACGACGAAAAACAGAACCGAATTGACGATCGCCTTGCCCATCACGCTGCCGGGCGCCGAAAACGATTTGAAAAACTCCTCGTAATTGCGGAATTTCACGAAAACGTATTTTCCCGCGGAATTGCTGAATTTCTGAAAGGACAGCGCGAACGTATCCACATTGACGTAAAACGTAAACACGAGAAAGTGCAGCAGCGGAACGGTGATGAACGAGGCGATAAACAACCTGCGTTTCCACGCGAGCCTGCGCTTTTCTTTTACAATATCCCTTGTCATCGCAACCTCACAGATCCGATTTCGCGACCCAGTCGTCCCAGTTGTTGTCCGCTTCCACATATTCCACGTTACAGAATCGCGAAGGGGTCGTTTCGCCGCGGATCAGGGCGGAATAAGGTTGCCCGCCGATGTATTTCTGCGCATAACCGTACATATAAACGCCCGCCCTCGAATAATCGAAGAACGTCGCGCTTTCCGAACGGATCTTCAGAACGTCGTTATTGAATTTGCTTAAGCCCCCGATCGCCGTCATATCGTAATCGAACGGACGGGGACTGCCCGTGATCTTCGTGTAGAGAGCGAGCATATCGTCTCTCTGCATATAGGCGAGAAATTTCTTCGCACCGCTCTTGTTTGCCGCTCCCTTCGGGATGAAAATGTAATCGGGAGGGGCGGTGTAATTCACCTTTATGTAATTGCCGTCCCCGTCTTTTTTTGCCGAGGAAAGATAAGGCACGCTCATCATGCCCATCGTGAAATCTTCCGACATATTCGTTTTCATCTCGCACTCGAGCCAGTTGGCGTTCAGGATCATCGCCGCGGCGCCGCCGATAAAGTCCATCTGCGAGGAGGTATGATCTTTTCCCATGCTTCCCGAAACGCAATAACCCTTTTCCGGCGCGTAAAACCGCAGAAATTCTTCCAGAGCCTGCTTTTTGCCGAGGGCGGGCTGTTCGTTCGCATTGTAAATTTCGGGCGAACCGAACTCGAAAAACTTCTTCACGCCGTCCACGCCGCTCGCCTGCATCCACCAGGTCATGCCGATATAATCGAAATAGCCGCCGATTTTCCCGGGATAGGCAAACGGCTTCACTTTTCCATCCGTATCGGCAAGGATCTTTTTGCAAAGCTCCTCTAAATCGTCCGTCGTTTCCGGGATCTCCCAGCCGTATTGTTCGAACATTTTCACATTGTAAACGATGCCGGTAACGGTGTCGTTCCAGGGCATGATGTAATAATGGGAACCTTCGGTCGTTTTATAATAAGCATAATCTTTATAATTTTCGTCCGTTTTTTCCTCAATCGTCTTCCCGCTCTCCCCGTCCGCCTTCACGGAATACACGTCGTCAAGCGGCTCGAGCCACCCGCGCGACGCATAATTTTCCCACGCGGAATTGAGGGGGAAATACAGATCGCTCAGATTTTTGCCCGATTCGAGTTTCGTTTTCAGCGAACTTGCGAGAGAGGGATCTCCCTCGAGATCGATCTCGTATTCCTTGTTTTCCAGAACAAAACTTTTCGCGATCTCCACAAGCCATTCTCTGCCGAAGCCCGCTTCCGTGAAGCCGATCCTGATCACGTTAAGAGACGAAGAGTCCGCGTCTTCCGCATAGATCCTGTCGCCGTCGTTCACCACCACGACGCCGCCTTCGATCTCCGTCCGCTTGTTTCCGCAAGCCGTGAACCCCGTCGTAAGCCCCGCGGCGATCGCCAGGCATAACGCCGCCGATAAAAATTTTCTCATGCCGATTCCTCCATGTTTTATTTTTAAAGATACAGGGGGATGATAAACGCCCCTTCGCTCGCTTTCAGTTCCAGCGTCAGCTTGCCGTTCTGCGTCTCGGTCACGGTTTTCTTTCCGTCCCGACCGACCACGACCGCCTTCGTGCAGTTATAAAAACAGATCCCGATCTCGTTCGTTTCTCCGGACGACGGCGCGTCGTAATTCACGATCATAAATCCGTCTCTCCCGTCTTCGTCTTTAAATGCGCCCGCGATCGCGTCTTTCCGGCACGAAAAGCTCTTTATTCTCGCATGGGTATTATCCGTTTTATAATAGTTAAAGGCAGCGTTGCTCCCCTTCGCGTTGTCCGTGCCGATAAAGTTCATCGTCTTTTGCAGGGAAAACCGCATATAAACGTCTCCCCAGGCGGCGATCTCGTTGTTCACCGTTTTCACGTAGTCGTATTTCGCGGTCGGCGTTCCGTCCAGGGCAACGATCGCCGGCGTGAAGTTTTCCGCCCCGCCGTATCCCGGCGAGAAATAACAGAACCACTGGACTCCCTTCTGCCCGTAAGCGAGGGCGCAGTTCAGCTGCAGGCGCAGATCTTCCTCGCAGTCCGGCTCCTTCATCGAGCCGAAGCCCATCGCCTGCAAAAAGCTCCACGTTTCCGGTTTCGACTTCATGTTGTTGCAAAGCTGCATGTTATACAGAAAATCGTCCTTTAAAACGGTGGAATTGCCGGAACCTTTTTTCAGGGGATAATTGTCGTAACACACGTAATCGAGCCCGAGGGTCTCGTATTTCTTAAGATATTCTTCGTAATCGTCGCAACCGGTCTGCACGCTCGTCGCGTAAACGGGAAACAGATTGAGATAGAACATTTTATCCGGAAAAGCCTTTTTATATCTGCGCGCGGCTTCCGCCAGCCGGGGAAATTCGCCCGCGTTCGGCTCGTCCGTGATCATGTTTCCGTAAAAGCTGTCATAATCGGCATAATCGACGACCGCCCTTCTGATCTTCACCGTCGCTTCCTCGTCCGTCAGCGTCGGATCGAGAAGAATTTTGTTCAGCTCCGTATCCCACACGAGCTGATCGAGCCCGTATTTTTCCGCCGCTTCGCACAGCCGCACGATGTGTTCCGAAGAAAACGCGCCGCTCGGCGTAGACGCCAGAGTAAATCCCGCATCGGCGATCATTTTATACTGCGCGTCGAACTCTTCGTCCGTCCACGGTTCCGTTCTCAGAACCTTTCCGAATTCGTCCGTATACGTTTTGTATTCGGGGATCCCCACCCACATGCCTACGGTAAATTTTTCTTCTCCCGCCGTTTCGAGGTAATCGGGCATCGTTTCTTTCTGCATTTCCGGAGCGGAACCCGATTCCGCGGGCGATTCGTCGCGGGAAGGATCTCCTCCGCACCCGACGAGCGCGGTACAGCATACGCTCAGCGCACAGGCAAGCACCCTTTTCAAAAAATTCATGTTCGTCCTCCTGTCCTATTTCCGTTTTCCGCCGTCTTCCAAGGCGATTTCGCCCGCCCTTTCTCCGGCTGCCTTACCGATCGTTTTCATGGACGCATTGTTGAAATGCCCCACGGCTTCCGGATTCATGTTCGCAGGATCGAGCGACAGTTCTTTCGTGACGTCGGTCAACATGGCAAATCCGTCTTCCTTCGCCGCTTTCTCCTGCGCGCTTTGAATCGCCTCGTCGGCGTCCTTCCCGCCGAAATGAGAAGCGAACCAGCCGACCTCTATGATCATGAATTTATCGATACCAAGGTCTTCTCCGAGATCTTTCTTCAGCTCTCTCAACCGGGAAAGATAAACGTTTTCCGGGGTTTTCGCCAATGCGTCGCTCTCCCCCTGAAGCCATATGAAATAAGTATGCCCGATTTCTTCCCGTAAAAGCTCCCTGCATGCGGAAACCTTTCCGATCAGTTTTGCATAGCGGTCTTTTCCCCGAGGATCCGATTTCAGCCACTGCGAGATCACCGTAGCCCCCTTCGCCACGTGAACGCAAACGACGTCTCTTCCCGTTTTTTCGCGGTAACTTTCCGCAAAATACGGAACGAGAGACCCGCGCCCGAGGTGAGAGGCAAGCAGCAGCTCGCCGATATCTTCCCCGACGGGATTTTTCAAGGGAACGAAACTTTTCGTTAAAAGCCGGAATTCCTTCGCCCCTGCAACCGCTTTGTCCGGGGGATCGCATTCCGTCTGCCCCTGCATATTGCTCTGCCCGCCGAATATCAGCAGATCGACCATAAAGCCTTTCTCCTTCTGCCGCTTTCCCGCCGCGGCATTCCCGATTTCCGGAACGTTCCCCGGCGGCGATCCGTTTCCGTCCGCCGCCGGGGCTCGTTTCTTTTCGTTTCCATTATGCCATAACCGCTCCCGTTTGTAAATACCAAAAATATAATATACCTTTGTTTTTCTAAGACAACCGATCGGAAAAAGAAAACCCGCGACGGCAAAAACGGCATTTCCGCACCCTTTTCGTCCCCCGAAAACGATCGAGAATCCCCTTTCCGGAAAAGAATACCGCACAAAAAAGAGATATCGTCCTTTCTTTTTTCCGTTCTCGCCGAACTTTGAAAACGGAAGATACCGGACCTGCCCGGGACCGCCTTTCCGGCGGGCACTGTCAGGATTTTTCAAAACATAAACAAAGAAAACAGCCCGGAACGCCGATCAGGCGTTCCG
Source organism: uncultured Acidiphilium sp. (assembly GCA_902495325.1). Taxonomy (GTDB): domain Bacteria; phylum Bacillota; class Clostridia; order Christensenellales; family Borkfalkiaceae; genus UBA10281. The sequence continues at coordinate 64,099 of CABUWK010000002.1, read as the reverse complement.
GGCTGTTTTCTTTAAATTTCGAATATACAAATAAGCTGTTTATCGACTTATAGATAAATCTTCCGTGACGGCGCGTTCGAAAGCAAGGGTGTGCGGCGCGCCCGCGCCGCCGAAAGTCGCAGAGTTGTGCATATAAACCGCCGTAACGCCGTTTTCGGGATCCACCCAGAAATGCGTGCCGTATGCGCCGCTCCACCCGTAAGATCCCGCGGGAAGGGGTTGCCAATCGCGGCAGACGCGCATCGCGCGGACGCCGAGCCCCCAGTTGAAAAAGTCGTATACGCCCGGAATCTTTTTCTCATCAAGCTGAGGCGTTCCCATCATAACGGCGCTTTCCCGGGATAAGATTCCTTCACCGCCACGGTAACAGCGCAACAGTTCGTTTGCGAATCTGCCGTAATCGCCGAGCGTGGAAACAAGCCCCGCGCTGCCGCCCGTATAGCCGACGGGAAAGTCTCCGAAATTCGTTTCGGGAAGGCTTCCGTTTAAAACGCCGTTTTCGTACGAACAGGAAGAAACGAGATCTTCCCTGCGGAAATCGGACAGGAGATAGGAAGAAAAATTCATGCGAAGGGGCGCGAAAATTTCTCTTTTCAGAAACTCGCCGTAGGAAATGCCGGAAACGACCTCGACGACGCGCGCCAGAAGATCGAACCCCATCACGGGGCTGTACGCCTGCGCCGTACCGGGGCGGAACGCGAGCAACGCTTTGCCGTACCTTGCGGTCGCAGTGGCAAGGGTATCCCCTTCCCCGGGCTTCACTTTTGCGAATTCCGTGCTTTCGATCTCTCCGCAACCGACGCCCGAAGAATGGGTCAGAAGCTGAAACAGGGTGACATCGTCCGCTTTCTCCCCTTTTACCCATTCGCCGTTCCGCTTTTCGGCAACGTACAGATCGCCCGTCCCGGGGATAAAATCACGCACTTTACGGGAAAGGCCGAGCAGCCCTTTTTCGGCGCACAAAAGCACGGCGGTCGCCGTGATCGGCTTCGTCATGGAAGCGAGCCGGAACGCGCTGTTTTCGCTTATTTTTATTTTTCCGTCCGCCCCGGTATATCCTTCGTAATCGCAGAAAACGGGGTCTCCGTCTTTGCACACCAAAGCGCACGCACCCGCGATCCTGCCGCTTGCGATTTCGCCCGCAAGCATCTTTTTCGTCCGCGAAAATTCCATGATTCAATCCTTTTGCGGGGCTTTTCCCGTAGATTCGCGCTCGATCAGCTTCATGGGGATAATGTATTTCCCGGTGGAATGCTGCGTGATATTATCCTGCAGGACGTGGAAAATTTTCGCCCCGTATGCTTTGCCGTTCTGGTCGAGGGTCGTGAGCGACGGCGTGCAGGTCGCGCTTTTATCGAGATTATCGATCCCGATGACGGAAATATCCTCCGGAACCCTTTTCCCCGCCCCGGCGATCGCATGAAGAGCGCCGATCGCCATAATGTCGTTCGTGGCGATCACCGCCGTGATCTCCGGATGCTCTTCCAGCATGCGCTCCATGAGTTTTTCGCCCAGTTCTTCGGACGTACTGTAGGGCCACGTGCCGAGCACGACTTTCGGATCGTTCTCGTCGAAGGCTTTTTTCATTGCCATGCGGAATGCCGCGAGACGATCGTCGTAAGAACAGGATTCGTCAAACGCGCTCAGATAGCCGATGTTTTTATGCCCGAGATCTTTCAGGTAATTCACCGCCTCCGACATGCCGCCGTATTTATCCGTGGTGATATACGAAACGTCCGGCAGATAGGAATTTCTCGAAAAATCCGTAAGCACCCGGATATTCGCGTCGCGCAGTCGGCAAAGCAGCTCGTCGGACATAAAGTCGGGCGCGACGGATGCGAAAATGCCGTCTATCCGCCTGGATATCAGGTGGTTGATATACAGATTCACGTCTCCGGAAGCGTCGAAAATATATACGATATAATCGTTTTTGAGCGCTTCCGCCTGCATCCCCTTAATTACGTCAAGCTGATAGGCGTTGGAGATATCGGACGTAAGAAGGGCGATGATATGCGAGCGGCTGCCCGCAAGAGACTGTGCGATGCGGTCGGGCTGATAATTCAGTTTTTCCGCCACGTCAAACACCCGTTGTTCCACTTCGGGCGAAAGTTTTTTCGTATGATTCAGCACATAGGAAACCGTCGCGGGAGACACGCCCGCTTCCCGCGCGACGTCCGCGCGCCGCGCCCTTATTTTAACGGAACCGTTATTTGCTTCCGCCATATTTTAACCTCCGTTTTTCTTCCGGTCTTACAGCTCCGGCACCCAATCGAGGGTCTGCATGATAAACGCCCCTAAACCGTAACCGTTTTCGAGATGCGTTTCTTCCTTCGGATGTCCCCCTTTCGACATCGCGGGCAAAGCGTAAAACCATATTTTTTCATCCCCTTCGGCATTCCGCGTTTCCACCGCTTTCCCGACAACGGAATTGACGGAAGTTATCATCGCTCCCGCACAGCAGAAAATCGCGGCATCCGGATTTTTCTCCCGGATCAGGCGAAGGAAGGACAGATATTTTTCCGAGATCAGCTCCTTCGGCGCAGCGATCAGCGAATCGTTCGTGCCGAGATCGAGAATGATAAAATCGGGACGGTAAGAAGAAAAATCCCATGCGGCGTTTTCCGCTTCCGTCTGCCCGTATTTTTCGTAATAATCGGGAATGCTCGCATAGCCGCGATACCCGCTGACAAGCGCGCCCGAACGGGAAATCGCGCTCACTTCGGCGTCCAGCATGTCGGCGGCGATATAACCGTAAGAAGAAAGGGAATTTTCGCTTTCGGAAAGTTTGCTGTCCGTGGTGGAACTCTCCCGCATGCTTTCGCTGCCGCTCATGATCGAATCGCCGATGATCTCCGCCTTTCTCTGCGGTCTTTCGGGCGGAGAAAGAAAAGTCCCGTCGGTCGAGAGGGAAAACAGCGCAGCCGTGCCGTATTTCGCCTCGGTGCATTTCAGCACCTTTGCCGTGTGTCTTCCCTGTGAAAGCCCGCTCAGCAGAACGTAATCCCTCTTTTCGTTTCCGCCGCCGAGTTCTTTCCGCACTGCCCGGCTGTAATTTTTCGCCCCGTCCGCAAACACGTAGATCCATGCGTTGCCCGCCGCTTCCTGCGGGAAGGCGGAGCCGTCCGACACGATCGACGCGACAAGAGACGTGCCTTCGAACGAAACCTCGAATCCCGCCGACGCATTGGAAAAATGCACGAGCGCCGCACTCTCTTCCGCGTAACACCTGCCGTACCAGTTGATATAATCGTCCCGGCGACCGTTTCCGAAGGAAAGCGTTTTCACTTCTTCCTTAATCCCCGGAGAACTTTCGGAAACGCTTTCCGGAAAAGAAGAGGAGTCCGCCGGCGACACGCCCCCGCCGCACCCGACGAGAAAGAAAATCGCGACGGCGAGGAGAACGAAAATTTTCTTCTTTCCCATCCGCTTACACTTCTCCTTTTGCCTGCGCCGGAAGAACGTTCGTTCTTAAAAATGCCGCGAGTTCCGCCCCGTACGCGGCGGTTTCCGTGTGCGTGGGGTGACCTTTCGTCGAGGGGGAGAACGCATGGCAATACACCCTTTGTTCCGCGGAAAAACTTTCCGCAACCTCGGCAAACAGGCGGTTATATTTTTCGTGATCCATCTGCGAGTAACGGAAAGTACCGCAGCAAAGAACGATCGCCGAATCGGGATAAAGGGTCTTTAAACGCTCGATAAACGACTTATACTGGGTTTTCAGCTCTTCGTTGAAGTTTTCCGAAGCAAACAGATTACGCTGATAGCCGACCACGTCGTTCGTGCCGAGATCGACGATCACGACGTCCGGACGCCAGGAAGTGAAATCCCACGTCTTTTTCGCGTTCGCGGTGGGGGAATATTTCGAGATCATCTGCGGAATCACGTTCGCCGCGCTCTGGTCGTATTTCCCGACCCGCGCGCCGCTCACCGCAAAAGCGCGGTATTCGGCGCCGAGTTCCCGCGAGGCGCAAGCCGCGTAAGTAAGCAAAGCGTTTTCCTGGCTGCTCGCGTCCGTTTCTTTATCGCCGTTTTCGCGCATCGTTCCCCTGCCCGCGGTGAGCGAATCGCCGTAAGCTTCTACTTTCAGTTCCGGTTTTTCCGGAGGATCGGTGAAAAATCCGTCCGTCGAAAGAGAATACACTTCGAAGGAAACGCACATATCTTCCGTGGCTTTGTACACCGAAACCGTATGCGCGCCTTCCTCGAGATCTTTTACGAGCGAAAAGTCTTTCGGAGAAGATTGTTTCGGCAAATGCGTGAACGAAGCGTAGTAATCGGTTGCCCCGTCCACCTGAACACAGACGTAACAATCCCCGTCCATAAACCCTTTAACAGCCGTTTCGCTGATGTAACTTACCGACAAAGACGTGCCCCAGAACGAAACTTCGAACCCCGCCGCGGCGTTGTTGCACGCCACGGAGGAAAAGATATCGTTATACAGATCTCTGCCGTACCAGTTGATATAATCGTCCCGCACGCCGCTTTCGAAGGTGAGAGACTTCACGCCCGTGTCGTCCGGCTTTTCCTCAGCCGAAGCCGATTCCCGTTCGGACAGCGATTCCCGCCCGGACGTCCCTGCCGATTCCTTTCCGGAAGACGGCGTGTTTCCCGCACATGCGGTAAAGGCGATCGCCGTCACCGCGCTTAAAAGAAGCGCAACGATGTTTTTCCCTTTCATGTCAATCTCTCCTTTTTTTCGAAATCGCAAAGGCAGCCGCAAGCCCCGTCAACGCAGCGGGAAGATATCCTTCCGCCGCCCCCTTGCATCCGCCGCCCTGCGGTTTTTCTTCTCCGCCGGCGGAAACCGATTCTTGCCCGGAAGAATCGGGCTTCGGATCGGGTCCCGGATCCGGGGTCGGGTCGGGCGTCGGTTCCTGCCAGCGCTCGCACTTTCCGAAAGTAAGCCCGCCGTTTCCGGCGATCGCCACGTTATCGAGAAGCATCGTTTCCCCGCCGAAACCGAGAACCACGTTTCCGGTTGCAAGCGCGATATCCTGTCCGACGGAAAAGATCTCTTCCCCGTCCGCATACGCCTTGATTTCCTTTTCGCCCGCGGAAAGACCGATCTGCACCCATCTTCCCTTCCCGAGGGAAAGTTTTCCGGTCGCAAGAGTCGTAAACGCATGATTCGTTCTGCGTTCCAGCGAAAGGGTCTTATCCGCATAGCGATAGATCAGGCGATAATATTCGTCCTTTTTGCCGCCGAATTTCACAAAAGCCGTCGCGTCGCCTTTCGAGCCGGTATCTTCGGCGGAAAATTCATAGCGCAGATCGAAATATTTGTACTGATCCGGGAGTCTGATTTCCGCCTGTTTTCCCGAAGACCGGAGAGCGAAACTCTCCCCTGCAGTCTCCTTCGTCCAGCCGAAAGTTTCGAACTCGTCCGCGGCGTCCTCGAAGGTCTCCTCGAACCATTGCGCAAAAGGTTCGCCGCCGCCCGAAAGGGAAAACGCCGAAAGACCGATCGTTCCCGCTTTGCTTTCCCCGCCGTCCGCACCGAGCAGATATACGCCCGGGGTGGTCACGGTAAAGGTCGTTTTTACGCCGCTTCCGGAAGAAGAAACCGTCTGACTTGCGATCTCCTCTCCGTAATAAGAACGTTTCGCGAACAGTCTCGCCGTCGCTCCGCCGGATAAAGAAACGTTTGCCGAAAGGGTATATTCCCCCTTCCCGAGATAAACGCCCTGATACAGCGAAGGCTCGCCGTAACGCGCGGCAAGATCGCGGGAGAGATCGAGCGTCGCTTCCGCTCCGGAAACGTTCACGTTCTTTTTGTATTCGCCGCCGTATTCCCAGAAACCGAGTTGTTTCGAAAAGCCGGTATCGAGAAGGTCTTTTACGGTATCGGCGTTTCCGCAATCGGTCACCCAGTTTGTTTTGTCCATCGCGGAGAGGTTGGAAACGTTCCCGCGGTAAGAGTTGTTGAGCACCACTACGTTGTTTACGGGTACCGAACCGGCATTGCCGTAAGGATACCCCTGCGAGGGGCAAAGATTCATGCAGGTGGAATTTTCGTAAGGTCCGACTTCGGACGCGTAATAAGTGCCGAGGATGTTATCGTAAACGTAAAACCCGTTCATCGCCTGCCAGGTCATATCCGACGCGTCCACGCCCCAGGTGATGAGAACGATGACGTTTCCCGGGGTGATCGCGCTGTGGCGAAGGGTGATGTTTCTCAGGCGGTTGTCTTCCCCGTCCTTTTTCGTTTTCCACCAGGTCACGCCGCGCGGATCGGCGATGCTGTGCGCGAGAAGAACGATCGCGTCGTCGTCGGTATAAAGGAAACAACGGTCCACGATCACGTTTTTCGAGCCGAGCCCGATGCTGATCCCGTCGCCGCTCAGGCAGTCGTCCTCGGTGAGGGTCACGTTCCCGAGATACACGTTTTCGCACCCGTACACCACGACGTGATAACAGTTGGTCCGAAGCACTGTAATATCGGAAAACTCGACGTTTTTGCTGTTATAAAGCCCGACGGGCACCAGGTGCATCAGAGAGGAGCAGTATTCCGAATAAGTCGGGCGGTAACCGTTCTTTTCCGACTGATTGCCCGTATCCTGCAAACGGATCGTTCCGCCGCCCGTAATGCGGATATTGTCCGCCTCGTTTCCGTACACGAGGGGGTAATTGAGGGAAAGCCCGTTGTGTCCCCATTTGATCCCTTCCACGTCATGTCCGAGATACCAGTCGTGCGGATAATCTTCGTACCGCCACGACTGCCAGAGGATCGCGCCTTCTTCGATTTTAAGTTCCACGTTGTCTTTCATCCACACCGTGGTAACGACGTAACGCCTGCCGTATCTTCCGCCGTCTCCCGGAATCAGCACCGTGCCGCCGCCGTGAGCGGAAACCTTGTCGATCGCGCTCTGGATCGCCGCGGTATCGTCGGTATAAGCGTCGCCCAGCGCGCCCTCGTCGAGGACGGAAAGGGTGTAATCGGGAAGGGTAAAGGCATAGGGATTGTCGGTAAGTTCCCTCCAGTTCCGGATATCGAACATCGGAGAAACCTTCTTATCCCCCACGGCGGCGATGAACTTGGAAGATAACATCGTTACCTCGCCGTCGTGATAGGGAAACGAATATTCGAAACTCTCTCCCGTTGCTTTGACCGAACCGATCTTTTCGGCAAGCGAAAGCGATTCTTTCATGTTTTCGATGCCCGTACGGTAAATCGTGACTTCGCTGCCCGCATATTCCGCGGAAAGGGTTCCTTTCACCGTTACGAAATCGCCGTCTGCCGTACACGAAGAAACGCTGCCGGCATATTCGTAATAAGGCGTTTCCCTCTCGAACGAAATATGACGGATATAAATATCTCCGGAAGCACAGTCGGGCTGAAAACGCAATCCGCGCAGCTCTCCCGTCGCTTCCGCATTCGCCGAAAAATCGGCAAAATAAGTATGCCACTCCCCGTCCGTTTCCAGCGGCAACTCGATATATCTCGAAGAGGCAAAAGCCTTTGTTCTCGTTTTGAAATAAATTTTCATCGACCGCGCGGGAGAATCGTTTCTCATGCGCAGCATAACGGTGTTCCGCGTGGTGAGATATTTCACATACCACTGCGAACCCGAACCGTACGAATCGGTGAGCACTTCCGCGTAGCCGTTATTCCCCGTTACGCCGATGTGCAGGATCCCTTCTTCCGTCGTAACGGAAGCGTTTTTCGTCCCCGTGAACGTACTCAGAAATTCCGCGATCGTCTTATCGGTCGCGGCTTGTGCGGTCGTTACGGTCATCGTTGCGCCGCCCGCGATCAGGCAGACAAGACACAGCAAAGATGCGACCGCCACCGCAATTCTCTTCTTCCCCGACAATTTTACCATATAACATTCCTCCGCACGGCGGAGCATCGCCCGCAACCGTCTGAAACGAAATACCGAAAAACGGAACGCGCCGCGCAATTTCTTGTACGGCGCGTTCCGCCTTCGATCGTTATTGATTTTCCCGTCCGGAAACTTTCCGGAGCCGGACGGTCATTCTGTTACGCCGCAACGAAAGCGCCGGACTTTCCGTCTTCGGAAACGTTCCAGGTGCCGATCGCGTTGCCGTCTTTATCGGTTACGATCAGTTTGCTTTCCGCATCGCGCGTGCCGGCGATGTAACGGACGTTCGCGCCGAGTTCGAGCCCCGTCACGTTTGCGCCCGCAACGAGGTAGATCACCTGTTCGTCGTTGGCTTCCCAATCGAGCATATCCGCCACTTCAGACATATCCACGTTACCAATCACGAAGATCTCGGCATTCGCGCGTCCGCCGCCTTCGGCTTCCGCTTCCAGCGCGTTTTTCAGCTGAGCGGCGGTAGTCGCCACTTTTGCGTTTCCGCAGTGAAGGTCGATCAGGGTGTTCTGCATGCCCTTCAGGTTTTCCGTGTACTTGATCGCACCCCAGCCGCTGTTGTTCTGGAAATCGGAAGCGGCATCGCCCGAGCAGATGCTGCCGAAGTTGTAAATACCGTCTGTCATGTTCTGATAGGAAGTAACGATCGTATTGTCCGTAACCGTGCAGTTATAGGTATAGACCGTAAGCTGACCGCCGCCGAGCGGAGAAATATCGCTGTCCGCCGCATGCGCCGCATAGCCGATCAGACCGCCGAAAATACGCTGACCGATCATCATGTTTCCGGAAACTTCGCAGTTTATGAAGGAATACTGCACGTAGTCGGTACCCGTCGCGAATTCGCCCGAACGACCGACGAGGAAACCGGCTTTATAAACCACGTTATCGCCGACGACGCTGTTATAAACGTTCACGTTGTCGAACATAACGTTTTCCGCCGTTTCGAAGATCGAATAATGAAGGTTCGGATTGACGAAACCGATCACGACGGCAAGGTTCTGCATCTTTTTGTTCGCCTCGTCGCTGACGATCGTAGCGTCGGTAAACGTGACGTCTTTGATCGTGATGTCTTCGTTACAGACAAGCCCGAAGAATCCGCCCGCCTGCTGACCGATAACGTCCGTCGACTTCGCGTTGAGATTTTTGATGATATAACCGTTTCCGTCGAACGTAAAGCCGTGAAGAGCCCACTGACAATCGTTGACAGGCGTCCATTCATATCCGCCGAGGTCGATGTTCGCTTCGAGAGAAAGAGTCCAGGTGTTGTCGTCCGCTCTGCTCTGCGCGGCAGCTTTTTTCTTTTCTTCCGCAGGAGCTCCGTCTCCGCCGACGCCCGCTAAGATACGCGCGTAATTCGCATAGTTGAATGCGGAATATCTGGACGCGTTGGGATCGGTGCCGTCCTTATTGGCGGTCACTTTGGACGCCCAGTACGCAAGCCCGTCCGCCGTGGTGATGTGCCATGTTTTTTCTTCCGTGTTCTCCACAAAGCCTTCCGGAGCTTCCGCGGCGTATTCGCCGCTCCACGTGCTGAACTTCGTGCCGTAAACAGCCGTCAGCACAGTGTTCTCCGCAGGCGTGAACGTATATGTAAGGTCGGTGCTGACCACCTCGTCTCCCTTATACCAGCCGACGAACGATTTGTTTCCTTCCGTCGCTTCCGCCACAACGGTAACGGACGAATCTTTTTCCACTTTTTCGTGGTTGTAGACCTGATCCTTGATCAGACCGTTGATCGCGGTAACGTCGAAATATTCTTTCGAAACATAAACCACTTCGGGTTCGGTGCTCGTTTTTTCGCTTGTCTTTTCGCTTCCGTCTCCCGTAGAAGCGCAAGCGGTCATGCTTGCCGCAAGCAATAACGCAAGCGAGATCGCGCCTAAATTCTTCCTCATCATGATAAAACACTCCTATCAATTGTTTTTAATTTTCTCCGGTGAAACCGTTGCCGGATCAGCGGGACGAACGCTCGCGGATCTCGACTTTCGCGCTCCGGAACGCAAAAGTCACGATCACTCTGTCGCCTTCTGTCCTGTAGTCCGACGTCTGTTTTCCGTCGAGATAAATTACGAAATCAAACGAAGGCTTTTTAAACGATATCTCAGCCTTCGTACCGGCAACCGCCGAACCTTCTTTGTATTCGGCGACGTCCGAAATTTCGGCAAAATATTTTCCGACCGACAGGTCGTAATAATATCCGCCGTACGTCAGGTTTTCCATTTTCCAGTAATCGAGCCCGTCGGGGAATGCGGGCGAAACGGTAAGCGTACCGTCCGCGCGGGTACCGAGCCCGAAATAGGCATCCGGTACGGCAGCAAAGAGAAGCGCCGCCTCGAGGAACTCGTAATCGACGCCGATCACGCCCGAGGACTGTCCGCCCTGGATCCCGATCGACGTATTGTCGTAATAAGCGTGGTAAAAATTCCATCCCGATCCGCCCGCGGCTTTTATCTTTTCGTACCAGCTCTGAATTTTTTTCAGTCTGCCGAAAGAATCGTTTTTATCGCGCGCGGCGCGGGCAACCAGGTCGTAATAAGCAAGGTGCAACGCCGTTCCGCCGTTCTGCACGTTGCCGTCGAAAGAAGCGGAATAGCCGAAATAAAAATCGGAACCGATCTCTTCCGTATTGAAGCGGGGCGCAAACTCATAGCGGTAAATATCCTCGCCTTTGCTGTTATCTCCTTCCACGATACGGGTGCCGTCGAGCCAGCTTAAGATCGATCTCGTCTGCTCTTCCGTGGCAAGCCCGCTCGCGACGACCTGTTCGTTGAACATCGCATAGCCGTGATCCTGAACGGTGTTATCCTCATCGCGGATACCGACGTGGAAACGCCCCGTCTTTTCGTTCCAGAACGTTTTCCGGACGGCGGTTTTGCACGTTTCCGCAAGTTTTTTTAGGCTTTCCGCCGTTTCTCCGTAACGATCCGTACCGTTCATGGCGGCGTTTACGGTGTAAACCTCCCGGTTTTCCGCGTTATAGCTCCCGCTCATCTCTTCGAGATAAGCCATTGCGTTCAAAGCATTGTAATAAGAGATATTGCAGTATAAATTTACCTTCGGGAAGGCGAGAACGTCCCAATAACCGTTACCGAGCCCCGTTCCCGTTCCTTTCAGTCCGTCGTTGTAATGCCCGGACAGATAATCGGTGTCGATCAGTCCGTTTTTCCCGCGAAGCTGATTGAGAAGGAAATTCATCGCCCTTCTCGCGCGGGGCAGAACGGCGTTTAAAAGCTCCGTATCGCGCGAATATTCGCACATTTTTTTTGCCGCGATAATATAGTTGCACACGTTAAGGGGCTGGCGGTCGTCGTAATCGCTGCCGACGTAATCCAGAACGAACGCTCCGTTCACGTTTTTTCCCTCTTTCGCCTTCAGCGAAAGTCTGATCCCCGTCACCCGCTTTCTCGCGCTTGCGCCCCACTGCTCTTCGAGATACATGGGAAAGAAATATCCCGACCGGACCGCGGTGTTCCCGCCGATCTCGTACCCCGTAGTGCAGAATTGCGAAAAGGAAACTTTTTTGTCTTCCGACCATTCGGGCGATTTTTCCGTTTTATAATAAACGTATAAGTCGTCTATCTCGCACCCGCCCGAAGGAACGAAATAAAAACACATTCTTAAAAAGGGGGAAACGACGGTTCCGATCTCCGTTTCCGGAGAGGTGATCTCCAGCGTGCCGGAAGAGCCGTCGGCAACCGCCACGAGGCAGGATTCTCTCACTTCTCCGTTGCCGCCCGAAACGCTCCAGCCTTCCGCGTCTCCTTCTTTTGCGAAGTCCCACATCACGCCGCCCTGATTGTAATCGGGGAACTGCCAGCCCATCGCCCACGACGCAAGCTCCGTGCCTTCGTCCGCCCAGATATACCCCTGTTTATCTTGTTTCGGGGTGATCAGCCAGCGGCGAAGCCAGTCCTGCGTGGCGTATTGCGAAGTCATCGTGCCGTTTTCGGACGAAGCGTCCCACCAGCTGCCGATCATGGACTCCCACTCTTTCCACGCCGTGCCGCCCGCCCCCACCGGATGGGTGTGGATGCGGTCTTCGGTATCGCGCATGTGGCGCGCCCGGTAATCGTTCAGAAAATCGTCGAGCCCTTCGTCGGAACTGTAAAAAGCGAGGTTGCGGTCGGCGGATCTGTGAACCGCGGTGTAATCGTAATATTCGTATTTATCGCCGTCGGACGACCCCGCCGGGGTTTTCCCGCACGAAATGCACAGCGCGAGAAGCGCCGCCGTAACGGATATGGCTGTCTTTTTTTTCTCTCTCATTTTCTCTCCGCGGGTCAGTCTTTCATCCCGGTGACGGCAACGCCGTCGATCAGATATTTCTGGAAACAGAAGAAGAGCACGGCGCAGGGCAGAACCATCACGTTGCCCGCCGCCATCGCCTCGTTGGCGAGTTTCGTGCTGCCCGGTCCGTAATCGTAATAAATGCCGAGCGCGAGCGTTATGCTTTCCGAGCCGTAATCGAGATAGGTGAAAGGCGTCATGAAATCGTTCCACGCCCCCATGAAGGACATTACCGCGACGTACAGCAGAATGGGCTTGCAGAGGGGAACCATGATCCTCGCATAGATCACGAAAGAGTTCGCTCCGTCAAGCTGAGCGGCTTTGAGCATATCGTTCGGAATGCCGCGCATGAACTGCCGCATCAGAAAGATGTTCGTCGCGCCGCCGCCGAACAAGGCGGGCACCCACATCGGGTAAAGGGTGTTGATCCAGCCGAGTTTCGCATAAATGGTGTACAGCGGAACGATCGTGATCACCGCCGGGATCATCATCGTTGCGAGAACGACCCCGAACACGAATTCTTTGCCCTTGAATTCCATTTTCGCAAACCCGTAGGCGCAGAGCGAAGCCACGAAGGGGATCCCCACCGTCGTGATCGCCGCGACCGTAAGCGTGTTCGCGAGATATTTCATGTACTTCGAGCCGGTCGAAAAGATCCCCGCATACGCGCCGAGATACAAAATGCCGCTCGGAGAAAACAATACCTGCAACTGTATTTCCTTATCGCTCAGCAAACTGAGAGATATCATCACGATAAACGGAAAGAGGAAAAACAGCGAAAGGAGAAGGAGAAGAAGATAAGTTCCCGCCGCCGAAGCGATCCTGCCCGCTTTCTTTCTGCCGTTTCCGGGAAGGGGCTTCGCTCCGATGTTTCCGGGAAGAGTTTCTTCCGTCGCGCGAACCGTCATCTTTAACCCTCCTCCGTATAATAGACCCATTTGCTCGTTTTCATCACGATCGCGGTGAGCCCGCCGATGATCGCAAAGAGAATGAAACTGAGCGCGCATGCGTAGCCGAACGACTGCACGCGGTTATCGTAAATATTGAACACGTAAAACAGCAGGCTGTCTCCCGCGCCCGATCCGCCCGTCAGCGTGATGACCTGCGCGTAAGTCTGCATCACGCCTATGATGCTCATGATCACGTTGTAAAGGATCATCGGCGTGCAGATGGGAATGGTGATGGAGATCAGCAGTCTGAATTTGTTCGCCCCGTCGAGCCGCGCGCTTTCGTACAGCGAAACGGGCACGTTTTTAAGCTGGGCAAGCCACAATATCATGCTTCCGCCGATCGTGAAAAGGTTTACGAACACGAAAGACGGCATACTCGATTTCGCCGTCTGAAACCACGGCAGAGCTTTCAGCCCTATCTTTTCGAGCATGGCGTTCACGATGCCGAAATCGGGATCGGTGATCCTGTTCCACAGCATGCCGCTGCAAACGGCGGGGATCAGTACGGGCAGATAGTACAACACCCGGAAAAAGCGGATCCCCTTCACGTTCTTATTCAGCAGCACCGCCAGCAGGAAGGAAAGCACGAGCGACAGCGGGATATAGATCCCCGCATAGGAAAACGTGACCCCGAGCGAGCGGAGAAACCTTCTGCGGTAATACCCGTTGGTAAAATTCTGATAATAATTTTTGAATCCGACGAACACGCCCCAGTCCTTAAGCGAAAATGGTTTCAGCGGCGTTTCGAAAAAGCTGTTGATAAACGCATACACAACGGGAAGCAGCGTAAAAAACAGCACGCCGAGGATGACGGGCAGAACGTACAGATATCCCGTCACGTTCTTCCGTATTTTCATTTTTTTGTAAGCGGTCATTTCCCTTATCCGTCCGTCGTTTTATTTCATCAGGTCTTCGAAATCGCGTTTAAAGTCGGAACAGGCAGCCGAGAACGATTTGCCCGTGCCTACGTTATCCCAGAAAGTATCGGTAAGACGGATGAAAGAATCCTGTTTGGAATTGGGTAAAACATTGTAATAGTTCAGGAAGATATCCTTCGTGTTCTCCGCGACGAAGGCGTCCGCGTCGACGCTCATGCCGCCGTAAGAATAATCTCTCCATTCGCCGGAATCGCGCATGGACGTGATCGCGGGGACGATGTTCCCCAGGTACGACACGGCGTTATACCCTTCTTCGGACATACACCATTTCAGGAATTTCCAAGCTTCCGCTCTTTTCTTCGCGTCCGTGCAGGCTTTCGTGATGCCGTATCCGCTGCAACCCGTACCGACGTATCCCGCCGCTCCCCCTTCCTGCGTGAAGTTGGGGAAAGCGCGCACGTCGAGCGTCCAGTCACCGCTGTAAGCGGACTGCATATACCCCGTGAGTTGCGGGCGCACGTCCACAACCATGGGAACGCTTCCCGTGATCGAGCCGGCATACGCCTTGAACGACGCGCCCTCGCCCTTGATCGCGAGCGCGGTCTCTTCGGGATCGCCCGATTCCGCCTTTGCGGAATAGAAATTCTCGTAAAATTCATAGCAGGCTTCGGCGACTTTGCTGTCCAGCGCGAAAGAGCCGTCGTCGTTTAAGTATTTACCGCCGAAGTTGGTGAGCATCGTGGTATAAACGGGACGCCACGATTTCCACTCTACCGCTTTTTTCGCGCCCGCCTTCTTCAGGGCGTTGCAGGTGGAAATAAATTCGTCCCACGTCCAGTCGTTGCCGGGCACTTCCACGCCCGCCGCCTCGAACGCGCTCACGTTGATATAGATCACAAGTCTGTTGTAATCTCTCGGCACGAACCAGATCCCGTCGTCTTCCGAAGAATAGTGAGTGGAATCGATAATGGATTCGTAAAACCCGTCGAAGAAAGCTTTGCTGCCTTCGAAAACGCTCTCGTCGGACAGATCCTGGAAATACCCGCTGCCCGAATAAGGGGAATGCTGATCTCCCGCCGTCCACACGATATCGGGAAGAGCGCCCGCGGAAGTCCAGTTGATGATCTCCGGCATGCCGCCCATGTTTTTCGTGATTTTGATCCCTACTTTTTTATTGCGTTTCTGATATTCGTTGATCCACGCCTGCATCAGGCTCTGTTCGTCCGTTTTGCCGAGCGTGCCGACGGTAAGCTGGATCTCGGCGTCCTCGTTTTCTTCCGGTTTCACGGGATCCACCGTCCCTTTGCCCGATTCGTCCGTTTTGCCGGTATCGACTTTGCATGCGCTCATCGAAAAAACCGTTGCCGCGGCAAGAATGCCGGATATCACTGCCATTGTTCTCTTTTTCATGTGTTTCCTCCTGATTTCCGCACTGCACCGCATGAGCGGGCGTTTTCCGAAAGCATTGCCGCCGGGGAAGGGCGATTTTCGCCCCGCGCCCGAAGATCTTTTTTATTTTTTCACGATCTGGATCCTGCCGTTGCGGAACTGTGCGTTTACGATCACTTTTCCGTTTTCTACTTTATAATCGGTGCCTTCGGCAAGAATTTTATTATGCTGCCTTACTTCGAACGAACCTTCCGGCGCATTCAGCGTTACGCAGACCTTTTTGCCCGTCGCGTCTCCCTGAACGCTGTTGATCTGTACCCAGTCGTCGCCGACGGTAAGATCGTACGTGAGATTTGCGAACGCAAGGTTTTCCATCTTCCAGTACGTAAGCGAAGAAGGAAGCGCGGGGGTGATATTCAGCGTGTTGTACTCCGTGGATCCGAGCCCGAAGAACGTTTCCGGGATCGTGGTGTAAAGAAGGGTCGCTTCGATAAATTCGTAGTCGAGCCCGAGCACGCCCGAACTTGCGCCGCCTTGCAGAATAATACCCTTTTTATTGTAATATGCGCGGTAGAAATTTTTTCCGCTTCCGCCCGCGTCTTTCACGTCGTTATACCATTTCCGCACGTTCAGAAGTTTTTCAAACGCCGTGTCCGCACCGAAAACGTCGTTTTCGGCAACCATGTCGTAATAAGCGCAATGCGCCGCCGTTCCGCCGTTCTGAACCTGCTTGTTCCAGCCGTATTTACCGCTCTTTTTGCCGTCGAAACGGAACCAGAACTGATAGGTGTTTTCCTTCGTCGTCCAGCGGGGAGCGAATGTGTAATAGTAGATCTGTTTTGCCTTGGACGAATTATCCGCGGTATCTCCCGCAACCGTGCGTTCGCCGTTGATCCAGTTCATGATCGATCTTGCCTGATCTTCGGTGGCAAGACCGAGTTGGATCGCTTCCTGGTTGTACGTCGTAAAGCCGTAATCCGCTTTCACGTCGAGCACGCCCGCTTTCACGCCGGCGTCGTTCTCGTCGAGATAGCCGAGAAGGAAACGCCCCGTATCTTCGTTCCAGAAATATTCGCGGAACCGGCTGACGAACCGATCCTCTCTCGCTGCGAGCGATTCCGTCGTTTCGGCGTAATTCTCCGTGGAACGCATGTCGGCGGTCTTTACGGAAATCGTTTTGCCGCTCTCTGCGATCCCGCCGCTTTTCGCCATCCGCTCGAGATAATCCATACCGACAAGAGCTTTGTAATAATACATGTTGGTATACATGTTCACCACGGGGTTGCTCGGGCAATCCCAATAGCCGTCGCCGATGCCGTGCCCCACGCCCTTATTCGAAGCGTAACCGAAATTCCCGCTTTCGTCTTTCGCAAAATAATCGTAGTTCGACGAGCCGTCGTGTCCGACAAAATTCTCCGTTGTGATGAGCGCGCCGGAATCTTCCGTCATGCAATAAGTAAACAGGAACTGCATCGCCTTGCGGATCTTGTCGATGTTCTTCGCAAGCCATTCGTTATCCTGCGTATAGCGGTAATAATAAGCCGCCGCCGTGACGAAAATACTGTTGTTGTTGACCTGTCTGCCGTCGAAGGCGAGCGTGACCTCTTCGAGACGGACTTCGGCGTTGATGCCGTTTTTGAACACGATCTCGATCTTCATATCGGTGATCGCGTCGTCCAGACTTTCGGAAACGCCCCAGTTTTCATGCGCGTACATCGGAAAAACGATATGCGTGGACGAATTGAACACCGGGTCATAGTTGGTGGAAAACTCGCTGTATCTCACGGTGTGCGCTTCGTCGAATACGGAATTTTTAACGCCGCTGCCCCCCTTCCAGGATACGATCACGTCCTCTACCTGTTTCGTGGAACCGAGAGAATCGAAGTCGGTGACGCTCAGATCGAGTTCGAGAAACGGAGAACAGAAAGGGGTACCCATAAAGTTCTTCACGTCGATCGTCGATCCGTCGTATTGCGTTTTGCCGTCCGCGGGAGATTCGTAGGTAAACGTTACGGATTTCATATCCGACCCCGTGATCGTCATGTAGTCGTAATAATCGGTGGAAGCCTTCATTGCCGTTCCGATCACTCCGGTATCGGAAACGCCTTTCCAGATCGAAGACAACTCGTTGCTTCCGTTTTTGCCGGCGATGTTGTTCAGCCCGTTGAAGTAAGAACTGTTATAGTACACGCCGGACGTCGCGTTGCCGGAATGCGCCATATTCGGGAATTGCCAGCTCTGTCCCCAGTCGGTGGGAGAAGTGCCGGAATCGACCCAGATATAGCCGAAATCGTCCTGATAAATGTTGGAGAACCAGTTTCCGATGCTTTCCTTCGGGCTGTAGCCGATCCCCGCCGTATTCATCCACATAACGGACATCGCTTCCCATTCTTTCCACACCGTGCTGCCTTCGCCGATCTTGAGATCGCCGACCGCTTCGTCGTCGTAACGAAGGTGACGGCGCATGTATTCGTTTAAAAATTCGTCGAGAGCGGCGTCCGAGCTGTAAAACTGCATCAGCCCCTCTTTGTTCTGTTTCGTATAGGTATAGCCGTTGTCAAGGTCGATCACGTCGCCCGCGGAGGTCGATTCCGAAGAAGACGAAGGAGCCGAACCGCTATTGTTGTTTCCCCCGCAGCCTGCCGCCGCGCAGCCGCTCAGAGCGACCGCAAGCGTGAAAGAGACGATCTTACCGAATTTTCCTTTCATGTTTTTCCCTCCTTATCTGCCCGCGTTTTTCCGTGCGGCAAGTTCTTCGTCGGTATATCCTTCCTGATTGGACAGCGTTTCGTCCTCCGTAAATCCGGTTTCGCCGGACCCCGCGGGGCGCCACTGCTTGTTGGTGGGATGATACACGAAAGAGAAATCGTTTTTCAGAATTTTCCCGTTGGGGAAAAGCAATCCGCCGCGCAGAGAGATCGCCATCTTCTCTCTTCTGTCGGGGGCGATGTTTTCGTTGAACGACGTTTTCCCCGTATCCTTCCCGAGGCTGTCGTACACGTTGGAAGCGAGGATCTGATCGCGGACGGAATCCCCCTTCAGCACCAGCTGAATGTGATTGCCTTCGATATGGATCTGCACCGCGAGAGGCTGCAGCGATCCGTTGTTTTGTTCCGCCGCGGTATGGGCGGCGTCCATATAATAACGTACCGTCGAATCGGCGACCTGTTCCTGGATCTGATATACGTTATACAAGTCGATCCCGTCCTCATTGCCCTGCGGGGTCATGTCGTACTTCGCGCCCCCGTTATTTCCGGGGAAGGCTTCCAGTCCGTTAAAGGACTGGCAACCGAACCACAGATTGTAACTCAGGCTGTTCTCCCATTCTTTCGAGTAGATCTGATAGCGGTAAAGAAGGGTCAGTTCGGAATCGGAATACTGTTTATCCCCTTTATCTCCGTGATACTCGAGCAGGCTCTTCCAGTCGCGCACCTGAAGGTCGATATATTTTTTCGGAGTGATCGTATCCGAAAAATAAATATAAACAACGAAGTTCGAGCCCTGGATCTCGGGCACGGAAACGGACGTTACGCTCACTTCGGCGTAATCGTCGATATTGTCGCTCCGATAAATGCGTTCGCCCTTACCGAGAGAAGAGGCAAAGCGGTAAATATAGCGCACCGTCGTCACGTAGCCGTTGTCGCAGAGAAATCCGCCGAGAACGTAAAGGCGATCCTTGCCGTCTTCTTTCACGAGCCCCGCCGAAACGGGGACCGTCGCGGAGACGATCATGCCGTTTTCGCTCTGTCTGTAGTAAACCTTTGCGCCGCTCACGTCGGATAAAGGGGTTCCGTTCACGACGAAAAATTTCGCCGCCGAAGCCGTGACGTCCTTCTCCTCGGTCGCGACGGATTTATCGAACCCGTACGAGATCGTATAGTTTTCTCCCGTTTTTTCCATCGTGACGGAAGAGAGGAACAAGGCGTTGCTCTTTGCTGCCGAAGCGGCTTGTTCCGTCGGGGATCCTGCGTTGCGCGCGCCCGCCGCCAAAGCGGGAAGCGAAAACGCCGTGCAGTACACGGCAGCGGAAAGAACCGCCGCCATAGCGCGATAAAACCACTTTTTCTTCATCGTTTTTCTCCTTCTTTATATCTTGTTCCGAGGGATCTTTTATTCGCCTAGACGAATAAAAAGGGGATCCCTTCCGATCTTCCGCTTTTTACGCCCTCAGTCGACCAATTCTACTCCGGCGGGAACTTCGATATCGAATTTTCCGTCTTTCCAGACGATCGTAACTTTTCCGTAAGGCGTGGGATAATCGATCCTGTAATCCGTGAACCCGGCAGATACGGGTTTTATCCTCATTTTCCCGCAACCCGCCTCGAGGATCTCGATCCCGCCGATTTTTTTGATCAGAAACTGAACGGGACCGCACGACCAGCCGTGGCAGAAGCTGTGGCGGAACCCTACGTAACAATGCTTTCCGAAATCGCCGTGAATATCCTTCTCCCCTTCTTTCGGCAAGCGATCGAGCGGGGCGCTGCCCTTGACCCTGTCCGGATCGAAATCTTCCCAGAAAGTCGTGGCGCCCATATCGAGCATCGCGCCGTAATATTCCTTCATCAGCTCGACCGCCCGTTCCGGATGCCCGCCGTCGGCGATCGCGCTCAGAATATAATAGCTTAAGAAAGTGCTGAACCCTTTCGCCCCGCCTTCCGTCAGAAATTCATACGATTCCGCGGCGGGTCTGATCCCCGCGTAAACGAGAAAAGCCTCGCACTGCTTCTGCTTTTTCACCGTAAGCGAATGATTGCGGGAAAGCTTTGAAAGCATTTCGTCGCACGTTTCCGTGCTTTCGCCGACCGCCTCGAGAAGCCTGCGGCATTTCTTCGCCGCAAGAACCCACAGAGCGTAAACGCCGACGATCTCGTCCGGCGAATCGTGGCTCGGCCAGTCGAACAGAAAAGACCCATCCGCCGCGATCGTTCCGTCTTCGCGGACAACGCCGTTGATCAGGTCAAGCGCGCCTTTCAGATACCCGATCTGTTTTTTCAGATATTCCGTGCAGGCGTTCTGTTCGTAATAATCGTGCAGAATGACGATCCACCACGCCGTATAGGTCGGCGTATTGTTCATCCATGCGGGAAGAGGGGTATGTTCCCTTATGTAATCCAGAGAACGCCCGACCGATTCGTCCTCGCCGAACAAGCAGGCGATCGCCGTGGTTTCCGGGTGCATGTCGCCGATCCACACGAGGCGGTCGCGCTTGATGCCGTCCCAGATATACGTCTGCATGCACTGCTGCAACGTTTCCGAAGCGACCTCGAAAATACGGTTTACGCGAGCGTCGTTACAGGTAAACCCGCCGACGGGATGAAGATCGCGCCTGATCTCCGTCGCTAAGATCGCTTTGACGTAAACGACCTTTTCCTCGAGAAAATCGATCCTCGCAAAGCGAAACCCCGTCTGAAGAAATTCCATGTCCGAATACATGGGCAAGGTCACCGTGATATCCCGCAGGGTATGATGGTTGCCGGCGTTTTTCTCTCCCGGTTCCGCATAACACTCGGAAACGGATTCGCCCGTGCGGATGCGGACCCGGCACCCGCCGCCTTCGGCGACCTGCGTAAGCAACCTGACCGCTCCGTTGAATTCTCTGCCGAAATCGAGAACGACGTATCCTTTGCCGTTCACCTTCGCAAGGTGCGTTTCGCTCAGCCCGATCTGCAATTCGACGGGCTCTTTCAGAACGGATACGTTCTCTATGTTGCCGGAAGTTCCGAAGATCCGCGCGGGGAATATGCTCCTTCTCACGCGATCGTCCGTTATCGTCTTGTTTGTCATCGTTTTCTGTCCGAACTTCTTCGGATCTCCCCTTCTGAATCGTTAAAATACTCCGTCCGTTTCCGGGATTTTTCGGAGCAATTGCGGGTTGGTTACTCGCATAACCGAACACAGTATAACACAGGTTTCGGGGTTTGTCAATAGTTTTTTTGAAAATTTTTTGCCTGATTTTCTCCCTTTTTTGGCATGCAAAAAACGCAGAAAACACGTATTTTTTCGCGTTTCTGCGTTTTTTCTTTTGTTTTATTCCTTTCTTGCAGGTGACCGCGCGGTTACCGCGAAAACGCGCTCCGGATGCGGCTTCCTTTTTTTCCGATCATCCTTATTCCATCCTTCCGGAAAGGGTCAGCTCGAGAAGGACTGCCTGATTTTTTTTCGTAAATCCGACGCGAACCCCTCCCCGTTCCCTTTTTACCGCAAACGAACGGCAGGGAAAAATTTCTTTTACGGACGTAACGTTTTTCGCGGGGATAAACACTTCGTCGCTCCCGCTTTCTCTGCGCCACACCGCAAGCAGAACTTTCTTCCCGTTCTTCAGCCCCTGTGCGGCAAAGGAGTTTTTATCCGTAAGCCTTGCAAAGCCGAGGGGATAAACGGGATAACTCCCCCCGATAAACTCTCTCAGTTCCTTATACAGGGAAACGCCTTGTCTGATCAGCGAAAGGTTTTCCTCGTCGCAGACGTCGATCTTTCCCGAAAGATACATGGTTCCCGTCATTCCGTTGATCAGGTTGAAGATCGTTTCCTCGCCGTCTTTCCTCTCCGCGACGTACGCGGGGGTGAGATATTCCTCGCCGTTCATCTCCCAGAACACCCGCGGATAGGGATACGTCCACACGCCGATCTGTTCGGGCAGAAGGGACAGCAAAGTTCCGTTCAGAATAGAAGGGATCTTATCGTATTCCTCACAATCGGAAATACTCTGCACGTTGAAATTCCGCATGGTATTTCCGTCGGCGCGCATCGCCCCGGAGGCGCAGTTTTCCAGATACAAATCGGGAAATTCTCTGCGGACTTCGGCATAAAACGCATTGACCTGACGGCAATGCTGCTCCAGCCCCGCATAGGGGGAAGCGTTCTTCCTGTCCACCCCGCAACCGGGGTGCCCGTTGTAATCGTTTTTGATATAGCGGATACCGAGGTCGTACAACGCGCGGATCTTTCCGAGAAGATATTCGCGGACTTCTTTGTTTCCGAGATCAAGATAATACCTGCCGCAGCGATAGATGCGCTCCCCTTCGTTCGTCAGAAACCACGATTTCGGATATTTCGAAAGGGCAGACAGCGCGCTGCAGACTTCCAGTTCCGTCCACAGCCCCGCCACCATTCCGCGGGAACGGATCTCGCCGATCATTTCCGCAAACGTATGCCCGCCGAACCGCTCGTCGCAGGGGATCCAGTCGCCGAGCCCCGTAAATCCGTTCACGTCTTTCGCGCGGTACCAGCCGTCGTCGAAACAATAGCCTTCCGCGCCGACTTCCTTCGCCTTATCCATCAAAGAAATGCACGCCTTTTCGTCGAGTTTGCACCAGAGGCAATTCATATAATCGTTGAACATCAGCGGAACGGTTTTATGTTTCTTCAGATATTTTCTTCGATAATTCGTCAACGTTCCGGATACGGAAGAAAAATCTTTTGCACAGGTAAACAAGCTTTCCGCACAACGATATTCCGCTCCTTTGCGAAGATAAAGGCGAAAACCCTGTTTCTCGCTGTCGCCCGCGCCGCAGGTAATTTTATACATGCTGCCTTCTATGCGTTCGGCATCGGTCAGAGAAATCTCGAGATTATACGGTCCGTCGGGCAAATGCTGAACCGCCCACACCGTTCCCGCAGTCTCGTCGCGGAAAAATACAACGGGTGAAAACTTTCTCGTCGTATAAGAAGCGACGGACGAAACGTCTCCCGAACAACCCGTTTTATGTCCCGTCGCGCGGAAGAGCCCGAGCGTTTCCGGGCTTTCCCAATGCAGTTGTCCCTCGCCGCCCCATTCGCCGCGGACCACGCCGATCCGGATCCTCCCGAGATAATCGTCCGAAAGGCACGCCCCGCCGATCCCCGCGAAACGATTTGCCAGCTTTTTGACGCAAAGCTTCACGGCGCCGAGGTTTTTGATCGTGCATATCTGAGATAAAACCCCTTGCCGGAAAATTTGTTTTACGGTAACTTTCACCGCCCCGTCCTGCGAAGAATACTCTTTTATCAACGTTTTTCCGCGCGTTCCGACGGACGTAAGGCGGAAACAGTCGGTATCTCCGTGGATCTCCTCGCCGTCCTTTTCATAGGCGAATTCCGCGGCGAAAGGATATTCCGCATACCGCCCCGCATGCGCCGTGTTCCGTTCCTCAACGTCGGAAAATAATATTTTCCCTTCTTCGTTCTCTTCCACGAGCAGTGCCCCGCTCTTTCTTAAGATACGTTCCATGTGGTTTCCCCTTTGTTTCTGGTTTCCGCCACATTCTAACATA
The DNA here is from genome assembly GCA_902495325.1 of uncultured Acidiphilium sp. Lineage (GTDB taxonomy): Bacteria > Bacillota > Clostridia > Christensenellales > Borkfalkiaceae > UBA10281. Next base: position 40,508 of record CABUWK010000002.1, on the reverse strand, counting down.
AAAAAACGAGCTTGTCAACCGCGCAAAAATATTTACGTTGCAAAATCGCGGCAAATTTTTTCGCCGCGATTTTGCTATGCCGGGCAAGAATATTACGAACCTTGGTCTATTGTCGTATAAGCATCCGCAAGCCGGAAAAAACAGAACGAACCCTATAAAATATCGGATTAATCGCGTTATAGGGCAATTTTCGGATTTGCCGTCAAGGCTTGGTATTTCCGGTTGGCTTATTGCGTTTCCGCCGAAAAAATCGTTTTCTTCTTTTCAGCGGTAATCGCCATAATTTTAATATCCGAATACGCATTCGTATACATAGCATAATTCCCGTCTTTTCCGAATTCCTCTTCAAACTCGCTGTACGGACAGGTATTTCTGATTTCGATCGCGCATTCCGCCGGACCGGTCACCTTTTTATATTCCGCCTTTGACCGATCCGCCCCCTGCGGGTTTTTCAGAAAATCGACAACACCGTCGTAACCGTATTCCCTGCTGTCAAACAGGATATATTCTTTTCCGCAGTTCACGCAACGGATCTTTACGATATCACGGGTTTCAGTCATCAGATCGTCGTATTGTTGCTTCGTGAGTTTCAGCTTCTTTTTCCCTATTCCCAGAAAAGATTTTGAACACACCCAGAAATTTCCGTCTTTATCATGATAAAAATCTCCGTTGTACGTTTTCCACAGTTCATCCTCCCATTTTTTTCTTGCCCGCTCTTCCGCGGTGATCTTTTTCTTAAAAAAATCAAACCCGCAACATCCGCAGGAACATCTCGTTTTCAAGGAAACTTTTTCTTTTTTCTGAACAACTTCGTATGCGATATTTTTCAGATAGTCCGGTAAAATACTGTCAGTCATGTCGGTTCTCCCTGTCTCGGATATATTTTAAATCTTTCCCGGATTCTCCCCGGGTTTTTCTTTTCCGCCGCGAATATTCTACCATAACATCGCAAAAGTTGTCAAACCTTATTGAGATACTTCCCGGACAGGGCAGACGGCAGGATCAGGATGACGAGAATGAAATTTCCGACAATTACAAGCGGACGGCGAAGCGAAAAAAACGTAACGGCGACTCCCCGGATGGGAAGCCGCCGTTACGTTTGGAGAAATAATTTATAAAACAAGAAAAAACTTTGGTGTGGTCTTTCTTTGTGCCTGTATTATATCTTATCGATATGGTGAGCGGTTGACGTCGCGATAGAAATACGGTGAAAGTTTTTTTCACCCCTCTTTTTTCTGTTTTCATGAAAGAAAAGGGTTTCTTACTTTACCCGCACGGCGGTTTTCTCTTCCCGTCAGATCAGGAGAGTGCCTTCGTTTGTCATCACGACTTTGAAAATATCGGCTTCCTTTAAGGTGTTTGCGTCAATATAAACATAGTAAGTCGATCCGTTATACGTTCCCACAAATTCGTAGGCAAGCCTTTCTTTTCCGTTCCCCGCGGGTATGATCGCAACGTTTTCTTCCGTCACGTCCAGTTTCACGTTGACTTTCTCGGCGGCTTCGCCCAAAGTGTGTTTCGCCTTTCCGAGTACCCGTTCCGTATGGTTTTTATAATAAGAAGAAGCTTCCATCCCGGTCACGATCCCCGTCTCTTTGCACACGTTCACTTTCACAAGGTCGGGATAAACAATCACGCCGTCTGTCGTGTAAGCGAAATTAAAGTGCGTTTTATGGGCGTCGGAATACCGCCAGACGCATTTCATGTCGGCAAAACCGTTCTTCTTTAAAAATTCACGCGCGCTTGCAAGACATTCCTCGTCGGTAAACACGTCTTCCGTACATTCGCGGTAACTCGAAAACGTAACGAGTTTACCGCCCTTTACCGAGAAATTCGCATTGATTTCCGTACCGTCTTCGGTCATTGCGGTGGCATTGAAACAGTCGATCTTTCCGTTTTCCGTCTTGCCCGTTATTTCCACCTCGCCGATCTTACGGTCTCCGAAAAGAGAGCGGAAGTTTTCCTTTACTTCTTTTTCGGTCACCTTTTCACCGGAAAGCCCTTTCACTTCGTCGCCTTCGGCACCGTCCGAAAACGCGCCGTCGTAAATCATTTCGGGATAATCCACCGCCTGCGATTCGAGGTCGTTGAACTGCGCGATCAGGATATCGTTCGCGTTGTTGTCGCTAAGCAGGGTAAAATCGTAATTCTCGTCGATACGAGCGGAAAGCCCGGAAAGAGCAGATTTTAAATTCACGTTGATGTTATAGAGGGAAACCACTTTTTCGTAATCGTCATTCGTCAGCGTTTTGCCGTCTATAAGTCGATTATTCAGGTATTTCGCATAGTCTCCAACCTGATTGATATACTTTGACGTAAAATATTTCGATTCGTCCTGCACGGGAAGCGCCGCCAAAGACGCATCCGCAAGATTGCTCTGAACGATCACGTCGCTTAAAATTCTCTGCTGCCCTTCGGGATCGGAAGAAACGAGAAACTTCGATAAATTCGTTTCGATATTATCCACATAGGAAACAAAGTCGTAAAAGGCGCGTTCCCCGGAAACGTCGTTTGCGACAGGTCTGCCGACGTCGATATAATCGGTAAACACCGCAAGCGCCAGTAAAGAGCCGAGAACGAGCACCGAACATCCGAGGGAGATCACCGCGGCGATCCAGCCGCCGACACCCCTCTTTTTGTTTTCCCGTTTCTGTGCGGCGCGGATCTCCTCCTTTCTCCGCTTTTCTTCCCGTCTGCGGTCTGCTTTCGCCCGTTTCAATTCGTGCCTCTGCTCTGCCTTTTGCTTTTTATAGGCGATTTTCGCTTCTTTCTCGGAAGCGATCCTCCTGGCGCGGTCTTCTCTGCTTTCGTTTTTCAGAAAAGCCTTTCTTGCGAGCCGTTCTTCCTTTTTCTCTAAAGCAAGACGTTTCAGATTTTCTTTTTTCTGCAATTTCGCCTGTTTTCTGGCGAGTTTTGCCTTCAGTTTCGCCTCTTTTTTCTCCTTGCGGATCTCCGCGAGACGAACTTTCTTCTCCTCTCTTCGTTTTGCCTTTTCGGCTTTGCGTTCCGCTCTTGCCTTATCGCCGGCTTTCGCCGCCCGCGCGTTTTTTCCCTTGGCGGTCTCTTTCGCGCCCGCATTCCGCATTTTCGCCGCGGGTTTTTCCGTCGTCGTTTTTTTCTCTCCGACGGGATTCGTTTTCTCCGCCGAAAGATTTTCCGCTTTTTCCACGGCGTTATTCTTCTCGCCGTTTCTGTTCTTGTTTTCGTTCATACCCAACCTCCTTTACAACGCAAACACGTGATCGCCGATCGTGACGACCGTTTTTCTCGAAAAGATCCATTTGCTCGTCGCCACGGCGGGATTATAGTAATACAAACTCCCGTAAGACGGATCCCAGCCGTTCATCGCGTCTTTCGCGGCGGAAAGCGCCGTCTGGTTCGGACTTAAGTTGATCTGCCCGTCCTGCACGCAGGTAAAGGCGTAAGGCTGATAGATCACGCCGGAGATCGTATTGGGGAAAGAAGAACTCTTCACCCGGTTCAGCACGACGGCTCCGACCGCTACCTGTCCCGCATAGGATTCTCCCCTTGCTTCGGCGTAAATAAGCCGCGCGAGAAGGTTGGTATCCGAACTCGAATAAGCGGAATTTTCTTTCTGCGCGGTATTCGTGACGACAATTCCGAGCGCCGCAAGCGTTTTCGCCCCGACGATCCCGTCTGCCGTCAATCCGTTTTTGCTCTGGAAATATACGACCGCTTTGCGCGTCTGCGCGCCGAAGATCCCGTCGACCGAACCGCCGTAATACCCCCAGTTTTTCAGTTTCTGCTGAATTTGCCTGACCGTTGCCCCGCGACTTCCCTGCCGCAACACGAGGGTCTCTGCCGCAAGTTCCCCGGAAACGGAAAACGTTTCTTCGTGTTTACCCCCGTTACGTACGGCAAACGAACCGGCGGCGATCGCCGTTGCGACAAGCAGGAACGCAGCAACCGATCTGATGATTCTCTGATTCATGTTACCTCCTCGAAACGCACCCGAAAGCGCGACGAGGATCCTTTTTCCGGGTCTGCCGTTCTTTCGCGGGCTATTTCTTTCTTTTGAATCGTTCGATTATTTCCGCAATCTTCGAGCGGTATTCCACGGGGCTGTCCGATAAGAAACAGAGGGGCGGATACACAACGCACCACCAGTTATCCCCCTTTGCCTCGCCGAGCCCGATAATCAGAGCGTCGTAATACCCGGACGGGAGAGTCGTCCCCTCGTACGTACGGGTCGGAAACTTCTCGTTCCTCACCGTAACGGAAGACGAATAGGAAAACCCGTTTCTTCTTAAAACGGCGTCTGCGACCGCGCGAAGGGTATTCGCCTTGCTTCCGATCGTTTTTATCGCCTCTTCTTTCGTCCGGCATTCCGCCACGTACGGCGTCAAATAACTCACGACGGCATCCCTCACGAGATACTTCACCCGTTGGTCTTCTTCGTCGTTCGAATTTGCCCTGACGTGAATGCGAAGATATTCTTCCGTTTTCACGGACGGTTCGCACCCCGTACCGCAAGCGATTGTCAACAGTATTATGACGATAAACGCCAAACTTATGCAGCAAAGCCGCGATCTTCTTTTTTTCATGATCTCTCCTTTCCGGAAACCCGCCTTCCGCGCTCCGTTTCCGCAGTTGCCGCAAAACGGCGCGCCGGGCAATTGTTTTTGTTCCCGTATCCGATTATTGCCACCGGACGATGAAACAATACATTCTTTCGTAATTTTTTTCCGGGCATAAAAAAAACGCCGCCCGAAGGCGACGCTTGTCTGCTGTTTTGTTTTCCGATCATTCCGGATCGGAACCCCCATGTTCATCCGGTTTATCCGTATCGTCCGCGGCGCACGTTCCGCCGTCGGCTTGCGCGTCTTCGGAACCGCCCGTACCGTCCGCGTTTTCCGAAGCGTCGGAAGTTTCCGTATCATAATAAAACGGAACGTCCTCCGAATCCTCGTAAAAACCTTTGCTCTTTGCTATTCTGACCGCCGCGCCCGGAATATAATTTCCGAGATACACGGAACCGTCGAACGCGAGAACGAACAGAAAAATATGCGGCAGAAATATCAAACCCAACGTAAATGCCGCTCCGTGCCCGAAGGACTTCGCAAGCGTGTGACAGTAATTCACGTGGATGACGACAAGAACAACGGCAAAAATCAAAGTATATAGCATCAAAATCGGCACGGCAGCCGGAGTAATATAAATAACGGCGTACAGAAGCGCAAGAATGATTTCAAGCCAAAAGTAAAAGGGTTTTCCCACAATCTTAAAGACAAGGTATTGTCCGTAAATCGGGATCAGGGCTTTCCACCACAATTCCCCCACTCTGATAAACAGAAACATCCAGGCAACCATGTAAATCAGATAAGAGATGATCCCGATCAATCTGATCGCCGCTTCCGGATTGCCGACGGAACTCGTAAGGGAGCTTCCCGCCAAAAGATTCATTGCCGCCATAATTTTCCACCGCCGATATATTATTTAATCGATATTTATTATTTAATAATATTATATCTTGTAAAGATTATAGCATATTCCTCCCGGCTTCGGCAAGCGATTTTCAAGAAAATGTTCCGCGATATCGAAATATTCCGGGGAACGATCACGGCGATATTCCGGCATAAACCGCCGCGCGGAAGCATAAAGATATATCGTCCGGAGGGTTCTTTTTTGTATTACGATATCGACGCAAGGGTTCTGAAAGAGGGAGAATATATCGTGCGCTTCCGCGCCACCGTGCGGCAGGCGGCTAAAGTTTTCGGCGTGAGCAAGTCTACCGTGCATTACGACATGGTAAAAAGACTTCCTTCGCTCGACGAGGATCTGTCCGGACGCGTGCGCGAACTTTTGTCGATCAATCTGTCCGAACGCCATATCCGCGGCGGAATCGCCACGAGAAAAAAATATAAAAACCGCTCTATAAGCCGATAATTCTGCCTTTATGCTGTTCCTGCGCCTTTTCCGGATACGATGATCCGAGCTCGCTTTCTTTCTTTTCACGCACGTAAACGTTTAAAACAATGCCGAAAACAAGCCCGCGCGTTACGGCGTAAAGCCATACGAGAAAAACGATCGCGGCGGCAAGTTTTCCGTACAGGCGATCGTATGCGGGGAAAAAGCGCAGATACAGCGTGAACCCGACGGTAAACACGACCCAGAACGCAAACGTGAACGCCACGCCGACGAAAAGATCCCTGATTTCCGCCCGGAAAGGACAAGCCAGCCGGTGTACGGCAAACAGCACGACGACCGACGCGCAGACGGACACGAAAGCGGACACGACGGAAGCGACAGCCCCCGCGGCAAATACGGAATTAAGCGCAACGCCGATCCCTGCGGAAAAGAGAACGATCAGCCAAAGCAGAAACACGGCGGCAAAAGACAGCACCCTCAGGATCACAGTCCCTCTTTTTTCCCGTTTCCCGTACACTTCTTCCCCGATTTTTCCGAGATAATAAAAACAGACGGAAGAAGAGTAAAGGTTCGTAAAGAAAAAAAGCACCCCCGCGGAGACGGAAGAAACGTTCGTCTCTTTCAGCAGTTCGTCGATCATCCCTTCCGTGCCGACGGGAAGAGGAACGAGAGACGGGCGAAACGGAAACCCGAAAAAGGAAAACAGACGAACGATCACAAACAGCAGAGGAACGACCCCGAGCAGAAGATAGAACGCAAGGCTTGCGGAAAAAAGAGGAATTTTTTTGTCTTTCAGAAAAGAAAGAAACTCTCTGACTTCCCGCCTTGTCCGCGCCGCGTTTTCCGCCGCTTTCCGTCTTTTTCCCGAAGCGATTTTTCCTTTCCCCGAACCGATTTTTACCGCCGCTTTATGCCATTTCCTTGCGGAACCGCCTTTTGCCGCCTTGTCCCATTCCGGATCGATCTCCGCCGCCGTACCGCGCTTTTCTTTGCGGCATTTTTTTATTGTCTTCTTTTCCCCTTGCGCATTTTTCATAATAGAAGTATGCGCAGACTTAAGCCCGCTTTTCCGTTTTTTACAAAAAACGGGAGAAAAAGCGGATATTTCCCGTTTTTCGCGAAAAAAAACAGGTTATAATCATTTAGGCTTAGCAATGGAAGAGTATTATTTTGAGCGTTTGCCTTGTCAAAACGCGATTTTTCATCCGTAAAAATAGTCAGTGATGGCGAAAGCTAAGCCTATGCGCGGCATAAAAATAATGTCGGAAATCACGATCGTTCCGCGCGGAAGGAGAAAAAGAAAAATGTATCTCTTTTTAAAATCGGCAACGGAATCTCTGTTCGCCCTGTTCGGATTCTGGAAAATCGCCGTCGCGGTCGCAGGGATCTATCTCGCGATCGCGCTGATCGTCTTCGTTGCGGGGCTCTTTTCGCCGAAAATCGCGAAGGCGGACAAAACGTGGTGTCTCGTTCTCCTTCTGCTCACCGTGATAACGGAACTTCTTGCAGCGATCTACCGGACGGCGAAAACCGGATCTCTGTTTCCCGTAACGGACAAAGTGCACGCGATCGCCGCCGCAACCGGACTTTTCCTCGACGTGTGCGTATGTATTCTTCTTTTTCTGCGCCAGTTCGTACCCGAAACGCTTTCTCCCAAAGAGAAAAGAATCGTAACGAAACTCATCCGCGAAGGAACCGACGCCGATCCGGCAGAAGAAGTTCTCCGTCCTTCCGTGATCCCGCGGGCGTTTTCCGCCAGCGGCTGCGTGCGGCGAATCGAAAAAATACAAACCTATAAGCCGATCAACGACCTTTCTGACGGAATAGATCGCCTGAATTACAACAAGATCGCCTTCTATATCGAGCGGTTGCGGCAATACAATCTTTCGATTTACGAAAAAGACGAACTCGACAAACTTTCCGTCGATATCCGCAAATATTCCGCCCGCACCCCGTCGGACTTCGAGCGCGCCGCCTTCGGAGACAGACTGCTCACCCTCGTGAAGATCCTCGCCAAATACGACGTCGCTTAAGCGAAACGAAGTATAGTTGAAACATCTCCGTGCGGCATCCGCACTCGGATCCTTCGGCATGCCGATGATGACAAAAATAAAAAAACGCCTTTTGTTGGTTTTTGAGATCCTTCACGGGTAGGGGGCAAGTAGCAGGATCAGGATGACAAAAACCAATATTCCGACAAAGAAAAACCAACAGACAAAAACCAAACAGACATCACCTTTCTCGTCATTCTGACCCGACCCGCCTGACGGACCCGGGAAGAATCTGAGAAAGGTGAGGAGAAAATAAAAACAGTTTTTTGAGACCCCTCATATGTTTTTGAGATTCTTCATGGGCGAGAGCAAGAGGCAGGATCAGAATGACAAAAACATACGAGTTAAGAAAAAGGAAAGTATTTTTCCTGTCATGTTGAGCGGAACGAAGTGCAGTCGAAACATCTCCGTGCGGCACCCGCACTCGGATCCTTCGGCATGCCGATGATGACAAAAATAAAAAAACGCCTTTTGTTGGTGTTTGAGCCCCTTTCTCGTTTTGGTTTTTGAGACCCCCTCGGCGGGGGCGCCCCCCTTTTGTCAACTGCGTTGACATTTCCCCCGCTTCAACGGGGGAATCTACTTCGTAAGCAGGGCAAGGGGTAGGTCCAGAATGACAAAAACCAATATTCCGGCAAAGAAAAAACGCCTTCCTCAAGCTCTTCCCGAATCCGTCAGGATTGTCAGGGCAGAATAAAGAAGGTGTTTTTATTTTTTCGCTCCGCGGAAAAACCGGACCGGGCGATCAGTCGAATTTTAATTTACGCGCCATCATCACGCCCATTACGGAAGCCATCATCAGACCGCGCGTCCACCCGGAGGAATCGCCGAGGCAGTGAAGGTTTTTAATGTTGGTGTTGAAATCGTCGTCCATTTTGATTTTATTGGAGTAAAATTTCAGTTCGGGCGAATAGAGAAGGGTTTCCGTACTCGCAAAACCGGGAACGACCATATCGAGCTGCTTGATGAAATTGAGGATATTCGTCAGCGTGCGGTAAGGCATCGCGGCAGTGATATCCCCCGCAACCGCATCGGGAAGGGTCGGACGGACATTGGACTGCATCAGCTCCTTCGCCCACGTTCTCTTTCCGTCCAGAATATCGCCGTAACGCTGAACGAGAATGTGACCGTCGCCGAGCATGTTCGTCAGCTCGCCGATTTTTTTCGCATATTCGATGGGCTGATTGAACGGATAAGTAAAGTTATGCGAGCACAGAATGGAAAGATTGGTGTTGTCCGACTTTCTGTCTTTATAAGAATGCCCGTTCACGACGGCAAGGTTATCGTCGTAATTCTCCTGCGCCACGTAACCGCCCGGATTCTGGCAGAACGTTCTCACCTTATTCTTGAAGGGAGCGGGATAGCCGATGAGCTTGGATTCGTAAAGAACCTTGTTCACCTCTTCCATCACTTCGTTTCTCACTTCCACTCTTACGCCGATATCGACGGTGGAAGGCTGATGTTCGATGCCGTGCTCGCTGCACATGGTTTCCAGCCACGCCGCGCCTCTGCGCCCCGTTGCCACGATCACCTTTTCGGCATAGATCGTTTCCTCTTTTCCGCCGTGCGTCACGACGGCGCCTTTGCATACGCTGCCCTCGATGATCACGTTGCCGCAATCGGTATGGAAAAGCATTTCGACGCCGTGTTCGAGCAGATACTGCTCGATGGCATAATAGATACTCTGCGCTTTTTCCGTGCCGAGATGGCGGATGGGGCAATCGACGAGTTTCAGCCCCGCGACGATCGCTTTTCTGCGGATCTCGCGGATCTCTTCCGGATGATCGACGCCTTCGATCTTCGTATCCGCGCCGAACTCGAGATAAATGCCGTCCACATAGCCGATATATTCCTGCACGACGTCGTGTCCGATCTGATCGGGCAACGCCCCGCCGACGTAGGACGAAAGAGACAACTTACCGTCCGAAAACGCGCCGGCGCCCGAAAACCCCGTCGTGATGGCGCAGTTTTTACACCCCATGCAGTGTCCCGTGGTGTGTTTGGGGCAAACCCTTTTTTCCACGGGTGCGCCCTTTTCCACGATGGTGATTTTTTTCTTGCAACCCTTGCGGACGAGTTCGAACGCGGTAAAAATACCCGCGGGACCCGCCCCGATGATCAATACGCCCGTATTCATGCGATTCAATTCCTCCCGGATTCTGTATTTACGAATGATCTGTTTCTTTTGCCGCCGCGGGGTTCAACGCGCCCCGCCGGCATTTTCTTTCCGCCGCCGGTTAGCCGTTTTCCGTACCGTCCGCAGCGTCGCCTTTACGGTCGAGATGAACGTCCAGCTGATTGAAGGGGATCTCGATGCCGAGCTCGTCGAACTTTGCCTTGACCAGTTCGTTCAGATCGAAATAAACGTCCCAGTAATCGTCCGTTTTCGTCCATGCCTTGACGGAAAGAACGATCGCGCTGTTGCCGTGTTCGGAGATCCTGCACGAAGGCGCGGGATCTTTCAGAATTTTATCGTGCGCGGCGGCGACTTCGAGAACCGCCTGCTGCGCTTTCGCAAAATCGGCGGAATAAGCGATGGTGTACGTTCTCTCCACTCTTCTCGTCGCTTTTTTCGTGTAATTCACCACAGTGGAATTGGCAAGCGTGCCGTTCGGGATCGCCACCGTGCGGTTATCATACGTGCGGAGATGGGTATAGATAAGCCCGATCTCTTCCACGAAGCCCTCTTCGCCGAGCGCGCCGATGTAATCGTCCACATGGAAAGGTCTCGTCACGATGATCAGCACGCCGCCCGCCACGTTGGAAAGGGCGCCCTGCATGGCAAGCCCGATCCCGAGCCCGACCGTCGTCAACAGCGCGGTCAGAGCGGAGATATCGATCCCGACGTAACTCATCAGCGTGAGCACGATCAGAACCTTCATTCCGACTTTAAACACCGTGATCAGCGTTTTGCTCAGCGTTTTATCCCATTTCTTTCTCTCGCTCAGCTTTTTCAGCGAACGCGAGATCGAATTTACGATCGCGAAACACACAAAAAGCAATAAAATCGCGATCAGAATCTTCACACCCTGTCCTTTGCACCATGCGATCAGACGGCTCAGCACGCCTTCCAGCGTCGTGCCCGTTGCCGCCTGCGCAGCGGAATCCGTTTCCGCGGCAAGGGCGACCGCCGCGTTATTCAACGTCATACGTTTTCTCCTTTTTCTTCCGGAATCGATCTTTCTTTCCGGTTTTTTACCGGGGATCCCCGGTGTCCTCACCCGTTATGCCGGGCGGGCATAAAACAATAAAATGAGGAAATAAACGACTTATAGCCAAGGCAAACGCAATCGGAAATCACGAATGCCGGGCATAGAGCCTTATTTTATTATACATTAAAACGGAACAACACGACGTCTCCGTCCTTCATCACGTAATCCTTTCCTTCCGAACGCACTTTGCCGAGTTCTTTCGCCTTGGTATAGCTGCCGCATTCGAGAAGGACTTTCCAGTCCACGCATTCGGCGCGGATGAATCCCTTTTCGAAATCGGTATGGATCTTGCCCGCCGCCTGCGGCGCTTTCGTTCCTTCGGCGATCGTCCAGGCACGCGTTTCGGGTTCGCCCGCCGTCAAAAAGCTGATAAGCCCCAACAGTTTATACGACGCTTTCACAAGCCTGTTCAGTCCGCTTTCTTTCAGTCCGAGATCGCTGAGGAACACTTCGGCTTCGTCGGGCAGAAGTTCGGAGATCTCCTCTTCGGTGCGGGCGCAGATGACGAGGGTCTCGCTCCCTTCCGTCTTTGCGTATTCCTTCACCGCCTTCACCATGGGAATATCGTCTTCCGGCTTGCCCATGTCTGCCTCGGCGATGTTCGCCGCATAGATAACCGGTTTCGACGAAAGAAGGAAGAGCCCGTCCACATACTTTTGCTCGTCTTCGTCGAGTTCCATGCCGCGGACCGGTTTTTCCGATTCGAGACGATCGAGCACTTTTTTCAGAAGGGCGGCTTCGATCTGATATTTTTTATCGCCCGACTTGATCATGCCGAACGCCTTATCGTAACGTTTCTGAACCGTTTCGATGTCGGCGAGAATGAGTTCGAGGTTGATGATGCCGATATCGCGCACGGGGTCGACCGTCTGCTCCACGTGGGTGATGTTTTCGTCTTCGAAACAGCGCACCACATGCACGATCGCGTCTACCTCGCGGATATGGGAAAGAAATTTATTGCCGAGACCTTCCCCTTTGGAAGCTCCCTTCACAAGCCCCGCGATGTCCACGAATTCGATGGTGGCGGGAGTGATCTTTTTGCAGTTGTAAAGCGCGGCGAGTTTCGCCAGTCTCTCGTCGGGAACGGCGACCACGCCGACGTTCGGTTCTATGGTACAGAACGGAAAATTCGCCATCTGCGCGCCCGCATGGGTGATGGCGTTGAAAAGAGTCGATTTGCCGACGTTCGGCAAGCCCACTACTCCTAATTTCATGATTGTTCTCCGAAATAACGTATTTGTCTGCCGGAAAACGGACATTCCCGTCCGGACGACTTATCTATTATACAATAACTTTCGAAAATATTCAATCTTTTGTTGCGCTATTTTTATTTTTATGGTAAAATTTAACCGAACGTACAAACCGAACGACAACGCCGCGCCGGAAAAGGGCGCCGGCAGAGAAGATCCGCTGTCGCAAAAGCGGATCGGGAAGGAAATTTATGGATTACAGAACTTATATTGCTGAAAAATTACCCGATTGCGGCGTACCCGCGGAAGAGATCGCCGCCGCCGTCACCGTTCCTCCGGACAGATCGATGGGAGATTACGCTCTCCCCTGTTTTAAATTCGCGAAAACGATGAGAAAGTCTCCCGTACAAATCGCGGAAATGCTTGCGGCAGGTTATCCCGCCGACCACGTGATCGAAAGCGCGACCGCCGTGAACGGATACCTCAATTTCAAAGTAAACCGCAAGGGGCTTACGGAAGACACGCTGAAAGAGATCGCCGGAAAAGGCGCCGCATACGGTTCCGCAAAAATCGGAAACGGAAAGACGATCTGCATCGACTATTCTTCCATCAACGTGGCGAAACCCTTCCATATCGGACACCTTTCCACCACGGTGATCGGCGCGGCGCTGTACCGCATTTTCGGTTTTCTCGGCTATAAGGTCGTCGGGATCAACCACCTCGGCGATTACGGCACGCAGTTCGGCAAGCTGATTTACGCCTACAAAGCCTGGGGAACGAAAGAGGGCGTGGAAAAAGGGGGAGTGAAAGAACTCACCCGCCTTTATGTGAAATATCATAAAGAGGCGGAGGAAAACCCCGCCATGGACGACGAAGCGCGCCGCTATTTCAAACTGATCGAACAGGGAGACAAAGAGTGTAACGACCTTTTCAACTGGTTCAAAGAACTCACCTTAAAAGAAGTTTCCCGCATTTACGACGAGCTTGACGTCCGTTTCGATTCTTATGCGGGCGAAAGTTTTTATAACGACAAAATGCAACCCGTAATTAACGAACTTGAGGAAAAGGGGTTGCTGAAAACGAGCGAAGGGGCAAAGATCGTCGATCTTTCCGATTACGGCATGCCGCCGTGTCTCATTCTCCGCTCGGACGGCGCGTCCCTTTACGCAACGAGAGATCTCGCCGCGGCTTGCTACCGCAAGGCGACTTACGATTTCGATAAATGCCTGTACGTGGTGGCGTATCAGCAGAACCTGCACTTCCGCCAGATCTTCAAAGTGCTGGAACTCATGGGAAAACCCTGGGCAAAGGATCTGGTTCATGTGGCTTACGGCATGGTGTCTCTGCTGGACGAAAACGGAAATCAGGTCGCGATGAGCACGAGAAACGGAACCGTGGTTCTTTTGGAAGACGTATTGAACAAGTGCCACGAAAAATGTCTCGAAGTCATCGAAAAGAAAAACCCCGATCTCGAAAACAAAGAAGAGATCGCACGGCAAGTCGGCACGGGCGCCGTCATCTTCGCCGCCCTCTCGAACAGCAAGATCAAAGATATAGCGTTCAGCTATGATAAAATTCTGAATTTCGACGGCGAAACGGGACCCTATGTGCAATACACCGCCGCAAGGATCAAAAGCGTTCTGCGCAAAGCGGGCAAAGGCGGCGCGTACACGATAAACGAGATCAACGAAGACGAATACGCCCTGGTCTCCGCCCTTGCGGCGTTCCCCGAAACGGTTGCCGCCGCGGCGGAAAAACTCGAGCCGTTCTTCATCACCCGCTACGCGATCGAACTTTCTTCCCTTTACAACAAATTCTACTTTGAGCACAAAATTCTCGGCAACGAGGAAAACGTGAAGAATTTCCGTCTCGCCCTTTCCGAAGCAACGCTTACCGTTCTCACCAACGCCTTAACCCTTCTCGGCATCAAAACGCCGGAAAGGATGTAACGTTTCCGCCCGTCCGGCAAAGGCATCCGCTTTCCGCCGAAGCGGCATCTTTTCAAAAAATATCGGTCTATAAGCCGATCAATCCTGTTTTTCGGAGGTTTTACACATGAAAAAAAGACTCGTTATTTTTGACCTCGACGGAACGCTTACCAATACGTCGCTCGATATCTTCGATAACGTAAATCTCGCTTTAAGAAAATTCGGCTATCCCGAAATCACCGTAGAAGAAGCCAAATTGTTTGTAGGAAACGGAGCGAAAAAACTGATCGAGCGCGCCCTGAAAGGCGCCCCGTGCGACCGTTTCGAAGAGCTTCTCGATTTCTATAACCGATCGTATAACTTTTGCGGCAGCCCGAAAACGTACGTTTACCCCGGTATGAAAAAAGTGATTTCGGATCTGAAGGAAAAAGGCTATCTCGTAGCCGTAATCTCCAACAAACCGCAGGACGGCACGACGGAAGTCATCCGCAAGTTTTTCGGGGACAACTGTTTCGACTACGCTTTCGGTCAGCGCGAAGGGATCAAAGTGAAACCGGACCGCGCCTGCGTCGATTTCGTTCTGAAAGAGCTTTCCGTAAAAGCGGAAGAGGCGATCTTCGTCGGCGACAGCGACGTCGACGCCATGACGGCGATCAACGCCGGCGTGGACGGCATCGCCGTTTTATGGGGATACCGCCCGAAGCAGATGCTCGTCGATCTCGGCGTGAAAAGATTTGCCGAAACGGCGGAAGAACTCGAGAAAATCATTCTTTCGCTGTAACCATGCCGATCGTTACCTCAGCCAACGGAAATCTTTTCGCCTATTTTTCTTCCGCACCGGAACTCTATGGCACAGGAAAAACAAAAAACGAGGCTATAAGCTCTTTATCCGAGCTTTTATATGATCACTGCAACTGGCTTTCTCTTCCCTATCCCTGTGAGCGGGACCTCGCGGAAACAAAGGAAAAAGCGGTGAGAAAAGGAAACCGGATTTTGCTTCCGTGGGAAACAGTCCCCGATAAAAAAACGACCGCGACCTATCGACAAACGGCGATACAGGCGGCGTTTTCCTTCAAAAGCATGCAGGATTCTTTCGACACCTTCCCGCCCGCGATACGGGATATTTTCACCCGGACGGAAGAAGAATTTGCCGCAATTCTTTCGCCGTATCGTCTTTCGGGATTGATCGGCGGAACGGTCGGACTTGCCGACGAGCAATGCACGGAAAACACGCTTTGCGATTTACGAAGGGTTTCTTCTCTGCTGTATTTTTCGGCAAAGGAAATTGTCTCGGCCGCACGCGAAACCGGCATCCCCGTTCACGATCCTTTCCGGTTTTTCCCGTAAGGCACCGCCGCAAACGCGGCGATACCCGCATGCGGAACGGAAGGCGAAAAACTCTGCGGAAATTTCGTTTTTAAAAAATTCCGTCTGTTCTGCCGTTTCGGTTGACACACGCGCAATTAACAGATATAATAATAACAGTTAAAACGGTCGGTCGAAAACGTTCCGACCGAAAAGGAGATTTATTTATGGGTTACTGTAAGTTTATGGACGATCTTCCGTATATCGTGAAGATTATTTTCTGTCTCCCCGTGCTCGATGTCCTTTGGGCGATCTACCGTATCGTAAAAGGCGTCTGCAAAGGACACCTCGTAACGCTTGTTGCGGGAATCATCTGGCTTTTTGTCGGAACCACGATCTGCTGGCTTCTCGATCTTATCTTTACGATCCTTCACATGAAAGTTCCTTTCTCGAAATAATCGGAAGAAAATACATCGCCGTTACAACCGCGTTTCCGCGCGGTTGTAACGGCAAACCGAAAGGCGCGATCACATCGCGCCTTTTATTTTTGCCTTTTCGCCGGTAGATGACGAGAATGGCATGAGAAATAATACCATTCTCGTCATCCTGAGCCGACCACCCTGCCCGGCTTACGAAGGATCTGAGAATGGTCCGGGGCTTTTGCTTTACTCCGGTCGGTCGATATCTAAACATATATATAATTTTGAGATCCTTCCCGGGTCAACTCTTTCTGCTATGTCAGAATGACAAAATTATAATATTAATGTATTTGATTCTCCCCGAAACGGATATTAATCCCCGCAGCGGTTAAAACGCTTTACAAATTTTTCGTTTCGTTGTAAAATAGCGGCATGAAAAAATTGATCGTAGCCTCTTCCAACAAGGGCAAACTGAAAGAAATAGCCGGAATCCTCGGCGATAAATACGAAATCGTTTCCATGGCGGAAGCGGGCTTTCACGAAGACGTGGAAGAAACGGGAACTACCTTTTACGAAAACGCTCTTTTAAAAGCCTCTGCGGTATCGGAAGCCCTCGGGTGCGACGCCCTGGCGGATGACAGCGGGCTTTGCGTCGACGCTCTCGACGGTGCGCCCGGCGTTTATTCCGCCCGTTTTTCGGGCGTCCACGGAGACGACGCCGCCAATCGCAAAAAGCTTCTCGAAGAACTGGAAGGCAAAACCAACCGTAAAGCAAAATTCGTCTCTTCCGTCGTACTGAAAAAAGCGGACGGCACGATTCTTTCCGGCACGGGCGAAACTTACGGCACGATCGCGGAAACGGAAGAAGGAGAAAACGGGTTCGGATACGACAGTCTTTTTATCTCCGACGATCTCGGGAAAAGTTTCGGCGTTGCCACGGCGGAAAAAAAAAATTCCGTAAGCCACCGTGCCCGCGCGCTGCACGATCTTTTAAAGAAGTTATGACGACGATCGCCGTTTTATCGGATACTCACCGCAACTACGGGGCGATCGAAGCGATCGTTCCCATTCTCGACGAATGCGACATGATCGTTCACCTCGGCGACCACTACGACGACATGGATCCCTTTTACTCCCGTTATCGTTCCAAGCTGTACCGCGTGCACGGCAATTGCGATTACGGACAGACAAAGGAAATTATTCTTCCCGTCGAACAGATCCTGATCTTCGCGACGCACGGCGATCTTTACGGGGTGAAACAGGGCACGGAAAGGCTGAAGCGCAAAGCGAGGGAAGAAGGCTGCGCCGTCGCATTATATGGGCATACCCATGCGGCGGAGATCGACGAGGAAGAAGGGCTTACCACGATCAACCCGGGCGCGATGACCGCTTTTTCGCCCGAAAAGACCTTTTGTTACCTCGTTGTGCACGAAAAAAAATGCACCGCCGTTCTCAGAACCGTCACGCGCTAAAAAAAAAGATATATTTTTGAAAAACATAGCAAAATCATTTGACAAGTTCTGCGTTTTTTGGTAAAATAATCGAGCATTGTAAATGAGGTGCGGGTGTAGTTCAATGGTAGAACACCAGCCTTCCAAGCTGGTTGCGTGGGTCCGATTCCCATCACCCGCTCCAAAATAACCGCTTTGCAAGTGTCTACCGCGAAACAGCTAAATGCGCCTGTAGCTCAGCTGGATAGAGCACCGCCCTTCTAAGGCGGGTGTCAGGGGTTCGAATCCCTTCAGGCGCACCACCCTTTATGGCGGGAGTAGCGCAGTTGGTTAGAGCGTCAGATTGTGGTCCTGAAGGTCGCGGGTTCGACTCCCGTCTCCCGCCCCATTAATTTATTGGGGTGTCGCCAAGCGGTAAGGCACCGGATTTTGATTCCGGTATTCGTAGGTCCGAATCCTGCCACCCCAGCCAAAAAAATAAATATGGTCCATTAGCTCAGGAGGTAGAGCACATGACTTTTAATCATGTTGTCCGGGGTTCGAGTCTCCGATGGATCACCAGCACCTTTAGCTCAGTTGGTAGAGCAACTGACTCTTAATCAGTGGGTCCGGGGTTCGAGTCCCCGAAGGTGCACCAGTAGCGGTCTTATTCGTATATGCGGGTAAGACCGTTATTTTTATCTTTAAACAGAAATTTCCGGCAGGGTCAAGAGGCTCCGAAGGTCACGGCGCAAAGCCTGTCGCCCCTCTCTTCACCGATCCGGACCTGATGTAAAATTACACGATTGCGGCAATCGAAAAAGCCGATTTAACGACTTATACAGCAACTAATCGAACAAGGACTTTTCACACGTATGATAAAAAGCGGTTACCGCGAAGGTATTTTTTATCGGGAAGATTTTCATCTTTTATCGGAAGAAATCGAAAAAGATATCCGGATACTTCTTCGGGACAATCACGGCGTAGGCATTCTCGGCGGAACGTTCGGAGACGGATATCCGCTGTGTCTGATCAGCGATCTTACCATGCAGATGCTCGGATACGATTCGGCAGAGGAATTCGAGCGCGCAACGGACAATCTGCTCGCAAACCTGCTGGTCGGACAAAGCGCGAAAAACGAATTTACCGTACCTTCCGTTATCGAAGTTTACATGAAGGGAAAGTCCGGCGACCGACGGGTCAGGATCGTTTCGCGGAGAGAAACTTCGGAAGACGGCTCCGAATTCTGGCTTGCTTCCGTCTGCGATATGGACGCGCTTTACCGCAAAGTCTTACAGGTCGATCGGATCACGTCCGAAAAACAGCAACGGGAAACGGAGCACCAGGCGGAACTGGAACGGGCAAACGCCGAACTCAGCAAACAGAAAAAAACGCTCGAAGCCGCCCTTGCGGATGCGGAGACAAGCAATGAGATCATCTCGGCAATCGGCGATATTTACTGGCTGATCTACCGTCTCGATTTAACGAAGGACACCTTCGAAGAAATTTCCGTCCGCAACGGAAGACACGTAGCGACGGGCAAAAAAGGCTGTACTTCCGAGGTTTTCACCGAAGCCTGCAAGGAAACGATCTCGCCGGAATATCGGAAAATCATGCTTGAATTTCTCGATACGCGCACCCTTGCCGATCGTTTAGCCGACCGGGACCAGATCCCGCAGGAATTCAGAACGATCAAGGGGAACTGGCACCGCGGAAGATTTATCGTGCAGAAGCGGGACGAAAACGGGCGCGCCGTAAAAGTTTTATACACCCTGCAACCCATCAGCGAACAGAAACAGCGGGAACTCGAATACGAAAAACGTCTTGCGGACATTGCGGAAGAAGCCCAGCGGGCAAGCCTTTCGAAAACGGATTTTCTCCGCCGCATGAGCCACGACATCCGTACGCCCATCAACGGCATCCGCGGCATGATAGAGATCGCAAACCATTTCGACGGCGATCTCGAAAAACAACGGGAATGCCGTGAAAAGATATGGGAAGCATCCGGGTATCTGCTTTCTCTCGTGAACAACGTGCTCGACATGAACAAACTGGAATCGGGTGCTGTCATTTTTGCGCACAACCAGTTCGATCTTCCCACTCTGCTTGAAGAAATCAACACCGTTGCCGAAATGCAGGCAACGGAACACGGATTGAACTTTCAGGTCGACCATAAAAAGCGACATATCGAACACAGGTTTCTGATCGGAAGCCCTTCGCATATCAAACAGATCCTGATGAATATTGCGGGAAACGCCGTGAAATACAACAAGGAAAACGGCAGCGTTACCGTCTGGTGCGAAGAACTTCTCTGCGACGGAACTGCGGCGACGTTCCGTTTCAACTGTGCGGATACGGGCATCGGAATGAGCGAAGATTTTCAGAAGCACGCATTCGAACCCTTCACGCAGGAAGGAAAAAACAACGCCCGCACCCGTTACGACGGTTCCGGGCTCGGGCTTTCCATTACCAAAGCTTTGACCGAGCAGATGGGCGGACACATAGAATTTACCACGAAAGAGGGCGTAGGAACGACCTTTTCCGTCATTTTACCCATTGCGGTCGACCACGACCCGCCGGAAGAATCGCAGACCGAGGAACACGAACCCATAGATCTCACGGGATATACCATACTGCTTGCGGAAGATAACGAGCTGAACATGGAGATCGCGAAATTCTTCCTCGAACAGCACGGCGCTACGGTCATTTCCGCCAAAAACGGCAGCGAAGCGGTCAATCTGTTTACGGCATCCGCTCCCGGCGATATCGATCTGATCCTGATGGACATCATAATGCCGATCATGAACGGACACGAAGCTACCCTGAAGATCCGTTCGGCAGACCGCCCGGACGCAAAAACGATCCCGATCGTTGCCATGACGACAAACGCTTTTCAGGACGACGTGGACAAAAGCCTGTCCGTCGGCATGAACGATCACCTGCCGAAACCTCTCGGCACCGAAAAGATGCTTTCCACCGTTTTCCGCTATATCAGGTCTCATCCGCGCCGCAGTAAAAAGTAAGAACAAAAAGCCGATCCTGCCGGACTTCATAAGATCAGACACACGGCATATGTTTAACCGATTGCGCGACAATAAAAAATTCAGCCATTCTCAGATCCTTCGTGAGCCGGGCAAGAGGTCAGGCTCAGAATGACGGGAATGGCTTTTTTGTTGGTTCGGTCACGATATCAGAATGAAATTTTCGGGTATTATGCCCTAACAAAAAGCAGAAGCGGAATGACAGGGTTTGATTTTACGGTATTACATTTTTTGAATTAAACAAAAACCATATCATTTTGTCATTCTGCCCTATAGGAAATACTTCCAAGTTTTCGCCCTGCCTGACGGGCTGACGGAGACAAGAAAACGCCACAAATAAATATAATCTGAAGGTTTCAATACCGATAAAGACTACACCCCTTAAGGACTAAGGGCGTACGATAAGTTACTGCAATGATAAACCCGCAGGGGATAAACGGAGTTCTCGGAAAAAGGTGATGCTCGAAGAGGAGAAAACGGACTCGGAAAGCAGTTGTCTCCTCTTCGAAAATGAAAGACGGTTATCCGAAAGAATGAAAAAGTTACAGGTTTGATTGTGATTTCTGATTACAAAAAAATACCCCTTGAAATTCTCCATAAACTGGACAGTTGGTTTTGAGCCCCTCGGCGGGGGCGCCCCCTTTTGTCTGACTTCGTCAGCCACTTTCCCTGCTTCAACGGGGGAATCCACCTTCGCTGGCAGGGCTACGGGGCAAGGCTCAGGATGACACAAAAACCATATCATTTTGTCATTCTGCCCCGCAGAAGAGAGCCCGCTCGGGAAGAATCTCAAAATGATAGGCTTAGCATTCGTTATCACTAACTATTTTTACGGCGAGAAATCGGGGAAAAGGGCGGAAAAGAAGCCTTTAAGGTAATTAGCGATAGCGAATGCTAAGCCTATGGTTTTGCAATTACCGGGTGACGGACGGTATTATTCCCCGAGAAGATCGAGGGCGGTCAGACGGGAAATGATTCCGCCGACGGAACGTTTATGCTTTAACGCGATCTCTTCGAGAGACAAACCGTCGTCAAATTCGCCGGTAAGCAAATCGTCTTCTTCCTTCGTCCAGCGTTTACCGCTGTTTTCTCCGTCATCCTTCATCAACCCGGACTGGACGAGTTTCGTAACGATGCCGCTTGCCGTTCTGCCGTGAAGATCGGCAAGTTCTTCCACCTGTTTTCCCGAAGAAAATTCCTCTTTCAAAAGATTCTCTTCCTCTTCCGTCCAGCGGCGATTCCGGTTGGGAACGGCTTCTTTCGCCTCCTGCCTACGAACGATCTCGTTGTATTCGTTTAACAGAAGGCTCGCCTGCAGGCAGATCCGCCCCTCGTACTTCGTCAGTTTTTCGTCCGTTGCCATTTTGGAAAGTTTGCGCGCGATTTTCGCGATCTGTCTGCTGTTCATAACCCTTTCTCCCGTATGAGAGCCCGGATAATTCCCCGGGCAACAAAAAGGCAACCGCAAACCGGTTGCCTGCCTGATTTAAAGAATGTTCTGCGATTCCGCAACTACCTTTCCGTTCACGGAAATACTCTGCGTGAAATAAAGGAACTGATTGCGGTATTCGGACGTAACGTCGACCCCGCGATAGCGCGCGGAAATTCCGTAGTTATCCTCGCCCGCACCTTTATGCTCGGCATAAACTTTTCCGTCGATCACGAGTTCCGTCACCGTACCGCGGCGGAATACTTCGATTTTCGATTTGCCGTATTTGGCGGACACGACGGGTTTCGCCGTATCGTCGGCAACGCGGTCGCGGATGGGAGAAGAATCGACCGCCGTTTCTGTCTCGACTGTCATCTCCGCGGGCGCACATTCTTCCTGCTGCGGACGATCCGCCGGAGCGGACACGGCAGCAATGCCGTTCTGCTCGGTTTCCGCAAGGTTGTCGTTCGTTTCCTGCCGTTTCTGTTTGTTCCGTTTCATAACTTCCCCTTCGGGAGAAAAAACTCCCCTTTTTATTTCGCACCGATCCGCAAGGCGCGTCTCCCGCGCCTTCGCTCGCTTCTGTATATATTATATCACAAAATTTTCAAATATCAAGCAAAATGAATAAATTTTATGCAAATATGTATTCCGGATGCGAAAAAACTTCCCGCCGGTTTGCCAAACGGTCAGATATCCACGTCGCTTAAAAGCTGTTCGTCGTTTTCTCTGAGTTCCTTCGGCACGATAATGGTATCGTAATCGATAAAATATTTCTTCTTGTTGTTCACGAAATAGTCCACCTGCTTGAGGCAAACGATAAACAACGAAGCAAACGGCAGAAAAATGAGATTGCCGATCCCCGCCGTAAACAGGGAAACCGTAATGCCGAGATAAAGCAACAAGACGGACGTCGTAAAATAAGTGGAAAGCATACGGAAGAAATTCTGTTTGCCGAGACGAAGCCCTTTCCCGATCGCCGCCGCCGGTTTATCCCCCGCAATGAGAATGTTCGCCATGATCTGGCTCATGCAGGTTTGCTTCACCGCGAACGCGAATACGAAAAGAGTCCCTGTAACGAACACGCTTGCAAGCGGCACGAGATTCAGGATCCCCAGGAAAAGAAAATAGCCTACGGCACCGATCAGCGCGTCCCACACAAGAGAGATAAGAGCGTCTATAAGCTGATAAACGAGTATTCTTTTCAGATTTTCCGCCAGAATCGAAAGATATCTCATACGGGAGAGCGAGGACATATAGTCGTTGACGAGAATGGTCAGAACGGCGTCGCTCACTCCGGAAAGGAAACGGAAGAGATAGAAAGCGATCACGACGATCGCAACGGTCAGAACGATGCTGCTCACGTTTTCGGAAAGATATTCCACAAAAGCGACGAACGCCGACTTCAGCGAAACCGTCTGCGCCGAAAGCGTGCCGTCGGCAAGGGACAGGAATATCTTTTTCAACTCCGCGAGAACGGGTTGGAACTGTTCGTAAACGGGTTTGATCCGAACTTTCAGGATCAGACTGACTACCACCGTGAACAGAAGGAACACGATCACTTTATACACAAGGTTTTTAAAGACGAGCGCGTAATTGTTCACAGCGATTTTAAACGCATTGATCAGCCTCATTTTCTCTCCTTACGGCGTTACATTTCGCCTTAAATTTTTCATAAATTGCAATTAAACGGCTTATAGCCCGCTATTTAGCTTCTCCCTTCGCTCGTAACGCGATGAGAACGTTTTCGAAATAATCGGGAAGGGGCGCATGAAACGTCATTCTCTCCCCCGTTACGGGATGATCGAGCGAAAGGGTTTCGGCATGCAGCAGCTGACCGTTCAGTTTAAACTTCTGATTCTTATATCCGTACACGGGATCTCCCACGACGGGATGCCCGATATACTTTGCATGAACGCGGATCTGATGGGTCCGCCCCGTTTCGAGACGGAACCGCACGAGGGTGTAATTTCCGAACCGTTCGAGGACCTCGTAATGGGTGACAGCCCTTCTGCCCCGTTCGACGACCGCCATCATCGTGCGGTTTTTGTCGCTTCTGCCGATGTTCGTCGCAATCGTTCCCGAATCTTCTTTCACGTTCCCTTCGAGAAGGGCAAGATAGATACGGGCGCACGTTTTGCTCTGGATCTGTCCGGCAAGGGAGAGATGCGCGGCGTCGTTTTTCGCAACGACCAGAAGTCCGGAAGTATCTTTGTCGATGCGGTGTACGATCCCCGGTCTCACCACGCCGTTGATCCCGCTTAAGGAATCGAGATGATACAAAAGCGCGTTCACGAGGGTGTGCGATTCGTTTCCGTTCCCCGCATGCACGGTAAGCCCCTGCGGCTTGTTTATCACGGCGATGTCGGCGTCCTGGTAAACGATGTCGATCGGAATGTTTTCCGGCTCGAGATCAAGCTTTTTTGCGGCGGGAAGGATCACGGAGATCTCCTCGCCCGCTTTCAGCGTTCTTCCCGCCTTGACGGGAACGCCGCCGACCGTAACCAACCCCTCGTCGATGAGTTTTTTGACCGCAGAACGCGTTTTCCCGAGTTTTTCCGCAAGAAAAACGTCCGGGCGGACAGCTTCTTCCGCCGGAAACGTTTTGCGTTCGCACCCTCCGTCGGCGGGAATTTTCCGGCAGAGATCGTCGCCCGCAAAGTCTTCCTCATCCGGAAAAGGAACGACCGTAAGGATCTGCTTTTCTTTTGTCTTCAACTCGCTTTTCATTTTCCGTCTGCGGAAGAACTCTTCTCTTTGCCCTCTTCCCCGTTCTTTTTATGAGAACGGAAAAGCGCGTCTTTATCGAGGAAGAGAAGGTGAACGATCAGCATGATCGCCCCCACGACGAGCGCCATATCCGCCACGTTAAAGATATAAGGAAAAATTTCGCCTTTTCCGAAATCGATGATCACGTGGATCATGTCGCGCACGTAAGTTAAGGTCATGCGGTCGATAAAATTGCCGATCGCCCCGGAAAGAATAAGCGCAAGGGTCACGTTAAGCCATTTCGATCTCTTCTTTTTGGAAAAAACCATATACAGCACGATCGCCGCGATGATGACGACGGTCGAGATTTTGAAAATCGTCTGAATGTGCGGGATCCCCGCGAACAGCCCCATCGAACCGTTGCTGTTTTCGCAATAGGAGATCTCGATGAAATCGGGGATGACCCAGGCAAGATGCACGCTCGACACCCCCGCGTTGCCTACGGCGCCCGAAAAAGCCGCCGCCCAGATCTTTGTGCCCTGATCGAGCACGATCACGAGGGCGAATATGATCACATACCACATAATAACTCCTTAATTACCGCGTTGATCGCCTTATAGGGTAACTTCCCGCAATTTGCCGCGCGGCGGAAAAGTTTTTTCAGAGGGCTTCTCCTCTTCTTATCTTCTCGAGCATCTCCGTTTTCAGAGCGTAAAGCTCGTCGGACAGATCGACCTTATAAATGTGCGGCTGATCGAGGCGTTTGTACTCGTCCCAGAAAGATTCCTTTTCCTTTTTCGCGTATGCCGAGATCTCTTTCAGCGTCGGCATGTCGTAAACGAGTTTTCCGTCCTTCACGATCGTGACGGGAAGTTCTTTCACGGTGTAATTTTCGAATGTGATTTTCTTCCAGCGTTCCACGGGATGATACAGCGTAAGCGGTTTCGAAAAATCGATCTTCTCCCCGCGAAGAGCCACGACGTCCGCTTCCGCTTTGCCCGTCGCGCCGTCGTAAATACGGTAAATCGTTTTGAACCCGGGATTCGTGATCTTTGCCGTGTTGTCGGAAACCTTGATTTTCGGGATCAGCTTTCCGTTCTCTTCCACGGCGGCAAGCTTATACACGCCGCCGAGAGCGGGCATATCCGCGCTGGTGATCAGTTTCGTTCCGATCCCCCAGCTGTCGATACATGCGCCCTGCAATTTCAGGCTCTGGATCAATCTTTCGTCGAGATCGCCCGAAGCGCAGATGATCGTATCGGGATAACCGGCGTCGTCAAGCATTTTTCTCGCACGCTTGGTGAGATATGCCAGATCGCCCGAATCGATGCGGATGCCGAGAGGTTTTTTGCCTTCGGCGCGCATCTCATCAAACACCTTAATGGCGTTCGGAACGCCGCTTTTCAGCGTGTCGTACGTATCGACGAGCAGAAGAGCGCAATCGGGATAAACCCTCGCATAAGCGCGGAAAGCCTCGATTTCGCTTGGGAAATTCATCACCCAGCTGTGCGCGTGCGTACCGGAAACGGGGATGTCGAACATCTGTCCGGCAAGCACGTCCGACGTGGAATTGCACCCGCCGATGATCGCCGCGCGGGCGCCGTAAATGCCCGCGTCCGGTCCCTGCGCGCGGCGGAGACCGAATTCCATCACGTTATCTTCCTTCGCGGCGTAACGGACTTTCGCCGCTTTCGTGGCGATAAGGGTCTGATGATTGAGAATATTCAGGATCGCCGTTTCCACGAGTTGCGCCTGCATGACGGGAGCGCGAACCGTTAAAATGGGTTCTTTCGGGAAAACGAGCGTCCCTTCGGGCACCGAATAGATATCGCCCGTAAACCGAAGGTCCGCGAGATAGCGCAGAAAACCCTCGTCGAAAATGCCGAGGCTGCGAAGATAAGAGATCTCGTCCTCTCCGAACGAGAGATTCATCACGTAATCGATCGCCTGTTCGAGCCCCGCGGCTACGGAATAAGTGATCAGTTCGTTCTGTCTGAAAAACACGTCGAACACGGCGATCTCGTCCTTTTTCCCTTCGAGGAAATAGCCGTTCATCATCGTGAGTTCATACAGGTCGGTAAGCAATGTGAGATTGCGTTTTGTTTCCATTTCTGTCTTTCCTTATATTTTCCCGCAGCAGAAACCGCCGCGGGCACACACATGCGGCGTCAGAACGGCTTTTCCGCAAAAGCGGTCTATAAGCCGTTTATCGGTCGATCATTTGTTTTCTTCGTCCTTATCGGGCGCGAAGGATTTAATTTCGGGCAGAACCCTGTTCTTTTCCTCTTCCGCCTCTTTTGCCTTTCTCTCGGCAAGCTGTTCGGTATAGGGTTTGTAACCCGCTTTCTCATCCGTGCGTTCCACGAACAGCCGATCTGTTTTCATGAGGAGAAGGGCGATCAGAGCGATCAGAGCAAGCGCGATATCCACGATGAGAATGATCCACCATTTCACGCCGATCATGATCAGCGTAATGCCGACGATCAGTACGATCGACGAAACGGCGATCTCGTAGCCGCCTTTCGTCACGACGCCGTACACGAGAAGCGCGAGGCCGATCCCGACCGTGAGAATGATAAAGAACAGACGGAAGGGATTAATGTCGAACACGTCGTTTGCGGCGAGGATCAGACCGACCACGGCGCAGATCACGACGGCAAGCGCAACGAAAAGCGCCGCATAAGCAAATCTTTTCCGGACGGGTTGTTTACTCATAGAGTATTCTCCTTTCGATTGTTTTCTTTCCGCCGCGCTTCCGGGAAAAGGCTTTTTACCCCGAAAAAACGGACGGCATAAACTTTCACGCTATCATTTTATCACACTTTTCGGAAAAACGCAATTAATCTGTCCGCTTTCCCGTATTTCCGTTTTCTTTTCGGCAAAAAAACACGAAAAGATCCGTTCTCTTCCCGAAAACAGCCGAAAAAACGGGGTTTTTACGACAGACAACGGGTTTAAACGATTATTTTCTCGTTTTTTCACCTTAAATTTGCCAAAGTTATTGACTTAACCGGGCTCTTGCGTTATAATATATAAGGTTGATCCGACAAAAATCGCGGTCATCTTTGCGCAGAACCCCGCGGATCGTTCCGGCGGGTGTCGTCTTTGCGCGTTTTCCGAAAAAAAAACTATATTATTATACGGAGGTTTTCAGATTATGAAAATCATGACGATCGACGGTAACACCGCTGCGAGCCACGTTGCGTACGCGTTCTCGGAAGTAGCGGCGATTTACCCGATTACCCCCTCTTCTCCGATGGCGGAAGTAGCGGACGAATGGGCGACCGCCGGCAGAACGAACATGTTCGGGCAGAAGCTTCGTCTTGCGGAAATGCAGTCCGAAGCGGGCGCGGCGGGTGCCGTTCACGGTTCTTTAAGCGCAGGCGCGCTCACGGTAACCTACACCGCATCTCAGGGGCTTCTCCTGATGATCCCGAACATGTACAAGATTTCGGGCGAACTGCTTCCCTGCGTATTCCACGTCAGCGCGAGAGCGCTTGCGGCGCACTCGCTGAACATTTTCGGCGATCATTCCGACGTTATGGCTTGCCGTCAGACGGGTTTTGCCATGCTTGCATCCAACTCCGTACAGGAAGTCATGGACCTTGCCCTCGTCGCTCACCTTTCCACACTGAAAGCGAAAGTGCCCTTCCTGCACTTCTTCGACGGGTTCAGAACGAGCCACGAAGTCTCCAAGATCGAAGCGATCGATTACGAAGACATGAAGAAACTCGTGGACATGAAGGATATCGAGGATTTCAGAGCGAGAGCGCTTAACCCCGATCACCCGATCCAGAAAGGTACCGCGCAGAACAGCGATACTTATTTCCAGAACAGAGAAACGGCAAACAAATATTACGAAGCTACCCCCGCCATCGTGCAGAAGATGATGGACAAGGTTTCCGCCCTGACCGGCAGAAGCTATCACCTGTTCGATTACGTCGGCGCGCCCGATGCGGAAAACGTCATCGTGATCATGGGCAGCGGCGCGGAAGCGATCGAAGAGACGATCGCGAAGATGAACAAAGAAGGTCATAAAGTCGGCGTTCTGAAAGTCAGACTGTACAGACCTTTCGCCACGAAGGCATTCATCAAAGCTCTTCCCAAAACGACGAAGAAGATCGCCGTGCTCGACAGAACGAAGGAACCCGGCTCGCTCGGCGAACCCCTTTACCTCGACGTTTGCAGCGCGCTGTTCGAAAACAAGAAGAGAATCACCGTCGTCGGCGGCAGATACGGTCTCGGCTCGAAGGAATTCAACCCCTCGATGGTCTATGCCGTTTACAAAAACCTCGAGCAGGAAAAGCCGAAGAACCACTTCACGATCGGTATTTACGACGATCTTACGAACACTTCGCTCGACTTCTCCGAGCAATATAACGCAGCTCCCGAAGGGACGATCAGCTGCAAGTTCTACGGTCTCGGCTCCGACGGTACGGTCGGCGCGAACAAGAACTCCATCAAGATCATCGGCGACCACACCGACATGTATGCACAGGGGTATTTCTTCTATGACTCCAAAAAATCGGGCGGTATCACCGTATCTCATCTTCGTTTCGGCAAAACGCCCATTCAGTCTTCTTATCTGATCGACGCGGCGGACTTCATCGCCTGCTCGCAGCCTTCGTACGTGACCCGTTACGACATGGTGACCGATCTGAAAGAAGGGGGCAAATTCCTTCTGAACTGCGAATGGAACACGGCGGAAGCCCTCGGCGAAAATCTGCCTGCGTCCATGAAACGCCTCCTTGCGAAGAAGCATGCGAAACTGTATGTGATCGACGCGATCAAGATCGCCCAGGGAATCGGGCTCGGCGGCAGAACGAATGCCATCATGCAGGCTGCTTTCTTCAAAATCAACCCCGAAATCATGCCTTACGCGGAAGCGGAGGACTGGATGAAACAGTACGTAAAGAAATCTTACGGAAAGAAGGGCGACGCGGTCGTCAACATGAACTATGCCGCGATCGACAAAGCTTCTTCCGAACTCGTGGAGATCGAAGTTCCCGCTTCGTGGGCAGACGCCACGACGGGTGCCGCTCCGCTTAAACTTGCGGACGACAAATATTTCCGCGAAGTCATCCATCCCATCCTTGCGCTCGAAGGCAACAAGCTTCCCTCTTCCGCTTTCAATGCGGACGGCAGCGTTCCCACCGGAACGACGCAGTTCGAAAAGAGAGGCGTTGCGGTCAAGATCCCCGCATGGGATGCGGAAAATTGTATCCAGTGTAACCAGTGCGCCTTCGTCTGCCCGCACGCGACGATCCGTCCGGCTCTCGTAAAAGACGGAACGGAAGTTCCCGCAACGTTCGCCACGAAAGCGGCGATCGGCATGAAGGGCTATTCGTTCAGAATGCAGGTCAGCCCGCTCGACTGTATGGGTTGCGGCGTCTGCGTGAACATCTGCCCCACGAAAGAAGAAAAGAAAGCGCTTAAAATGGTCACGCTCGAAAGCGTCGTTGCGGACGAAACCGCCAACTACGAATTCAGCAAACAGCTTCCCAAGGTCGACACGTCCGTGTTCAAACCGACGACCGTCAAGGGCTCTCAGTTCAAACAGCCTTTGTTCGAGTTCTCCGGAGCGTGCGCGGGATGCGGCGAAACGCCTTATATCAAAGTGATCACGCAGATGTTCGGCGACAGAATGGTCGTTGCGAACGCTACGGGCTGCTCCTCTATTTACGGCGGTTCTTCCCCGACGTGCCCCTACACCAAGAACGAAGAAGGCAAAGGTCCCGCCTGGGCAAACAGCTTGTTCGAAGACAACGCGGAATACGGTTTCGGCTTCAACCTCGCTTATGCGCAGAGAAGAGCGAAACTCGGCGATCTGATGACCAAAGCGCTCGAACTCGGCACGAAGGGCAAAACGGCGGAAGCTTTCAAGACCTGGCTTGAGAACAAGAAGAGCGCGGATATCACCAAAGCCGTTGCGAAAACGCTTGAAGAAACGCTCGCTTCCTCGATCAAGAACGCTACGGGCGAACTGAAAACCGTTCTGAAAGAGATCGAAGGCGCGAAAGACTGCATCATCAAGAAGTCCATCTGGATCTTCGGCGGCGACGGTTGGGCATACGATATCGGTTACGGCGGTCTCGACCACGTGCTCGCTCAGGGCGAAGACGTGAACGTCCTCGTCGTGGATACCGAAGTTTACTCCAACACCGGCGGACAGGCAAGCAAATCCACCCCGACGGGCGCGGTTGCGAAATTCGCCGCGGGCGGCAAGAGGATCAAAAAGAAAGACCTCGGCATGATGGCGATGAGCTACGGTTACGTTTATGTTGCGCAGTGCGCGATGGGTTCGAACAAACAGCAATTCCTGAACGCGATCACCGAAGCGGAAGCTTACGACGGACCTTCGCTTATCATCTGCTACGCACCCTGCATCAACCACGGCATCAACATGACGAACTCTCAGTCGGAAGAAAAGAAAGCCGTAGATGCCGGTTACTGGCACCTTTACAGATACAATCCCGAAAAGGTCGGAACGGAAACGAATCCGTTCACGCTCGACAGCAAAGACCCGACGGAAAGCTATCAGGCATTCATCCTCGGCGAAAACCGCTATGCTTCGCTGAAAAAAGCGCAGCCCGAACTTGCCGAAAAGCTGTTCGAAGAAGCGGAAGAGGAAAACGGCGAAAGACTTGCGAAATACAAGAAACTTGCCGGCAAAGAATAAAACGACAACCCGTATGGGTTTCAAAAAAAGGATCCGGATCATCCGGGTCCTTTTTTGATCCCCGAAAAGTTTTTAAGGTCCTTAAATCGCACGGCATTTCCTTTTTCGTTTGTGTCTCGTAAAATCATATCATTTTGTCATTCTGACCCAGTCTAAAAAAATAATCAATTGGTTTTTGTCATCCTGACCTGTGAATTTTCCCGATGAAACGGGAAAAACGTCCGAAGGACAAAAAGGGGGCGGCGCCGCCAAGGCGCAATATTCCACCACTAAGGAAGGATCTCAAAAACCAATTGTCCCATTTAGAAGGGTTACATTTTATAAATCTTCCCCTATAAGCCGATAAACAAACCATTTCATCCAAAAGACCAAAGCAAAAAGCACGGCGCTGATACCGTGCTTTTTGTATCCCTTGGCTTTTCTTAAAAAGCCTACCCTTAATTTGGCTGGTTTCTGAATATTTATCAGACGTATTTTATCGCTGCACCGACGGAGCCGGATTCTCCCGTTTTACCGCTATTACCAACCGTTCCGTCATGACCATCTGATCCCGCATGTCCGCCGACAGACGGTTTTGCGCCACCGGATCCACCTTTGCCACCGTTACCGCCTTTACCACCGGCTCCGCCTTGACCGCCTTTACCGCCGGATATCGTTACAACATTGTCAATTCCACGGTTTTGAGAATCCTTTATACTTTTACACTCGATTCCTGTTCCGCCTGTTCCGCCTTTGCCACCTGTTCCGCCGACGCCGCCTTGACCACCGTCACCGCCGTTACCGCTGGCCTGTCCCCACCAGCCGACTGCTTTTCCGTCACCGCCGTTGCCACCTGTTCCGCCTTTACCTCCGGTTCCGCCAAGACATCCGACGCTTCCCTTTATTGTAACGTTTTTGCCATCCACTCCGGAAATATCCAGGATATTGCATTTTACGCCGGTAGTTCCTGTTCTTCCCATTTCACCGGTACCGCCGGCACCGCCGGTTTTGCCATCTTCTCCGTTTTTACTGTCGGAAGTTCCGTCAGCCCCGTTCTTTCCCGTACTGCCTGTTGTACCGACGCTACCGTTAAAGTTATACAGATAGGGAAGCCCTCCGGTTATTGATAAATGCGATCCCTTCGGAACCCGCAATGTTAAATCTTTAACAACAATTGCCGGGGTTGCCTGTGCTTGCATAGTTCCGAAATATCCATCTCCGCCATCAATCGAACATTGTCCCAAAGCATTGATGGTTACGTTGTTATCCGAACGAACCGGGGCACCGTTCCATGCTCCTTTTAAGGAAACATGATACAAATTCAACACGATATCGCCGCTGAATTTAAACCCGTTAAAGCAATCTTCGTCTCCGTTCCCTTTTATATTTACGACTTTTACGCTCTCCGGGAAAACGATCGGATTCATAGCATATTTGCTTACATCGATCGGATCGGTTGTCAGATCAAAATATAATATTTTTTTACCTGACGGATCGAAATTATTAATCGATCCGCTTGTGCGATAAGGCAAGACAGTCGTCGGCAAATCAACGTCCCGGTCAGCTGTTCCGTTCTTCAATGTCACCACGCAATTGATATTTGCATCCTGATAATAATTGAGTTCGGACAAATCAAACACAAACGCATTCAACCCATTGTATCGATTTGACGAAGTGATTTTTTGTTCGGATATTGACGTAGTGCCGATATCGACCTTCATCAGAATGTCGGAAATCTTAGCAATTTCTTCCTTCTTAACTAATGTGTTCTGCCCGGAAGTCAGTATCGATTCCCCGGTATAATAGTCAAGAACTTCGATTTTATACAAGATCTCGTTGTCGTTCTTTTCCACTTTCGGAACCAGAAGATAAGGGTATACCGTATCCACTGAGATGTAATAGTTCACAAAAGCAAAATTAACAAGAAAAATCTTTTCCTTATCATATTCCGCTTCGGAACGAACCTTCAGAACATAACCGTCTACCGATATATCGTCATAAGGATCAACATCTTTCACGGTAAAATATTCGGAAACAATCTTACCGTTTGCAATCAATTGTATATTATAACTATATCCCGGACGTATTCCGTCTCTTGTATAAACACCGGACTCTGTCTCTGTCAAATAAAAGTCAAGATCTTCTATCTGTTTCATAAAAATCAGCCTGGGCTGATCGACGGTAACAGTATACTGACCGGTCGGAGCATTTGTATCATACTGAATAGAAATCGTATGATTTCCTTTCGTAAGACTGAAGGTATATCTTTCCACTAAGCCTCTTTCGAAGAATTCACATTTTATAAATTTACCATCCACTGCAAGCTGATAAGTTGTCAATTCTCCGCATGATAACCGGACTTCATAATTTTTTCCGGAGTCTGCTTCGGGAACCGTAACAGAGTAACATCTCGTTTCCAGTCTTAAGATCTCAGTCCAATACATTTCGGATTCCGGCAATTTATAATCCGGCTCAAAGTATTTTTCCGGATCGGCATAGGCAATCGAAACACCCACATAGCCCTTTCCGCCAACTTCAACGTAA
This sequence comes from uncultured Acidiphilium sp., assembly GCA_902495325.1. Lineage (GTDB taxonomy): Bacteria > Bacillota > Clostridia > Christensenellales > Borkfalkiaceae > UBA10281. Next base: position 6,703 of record CABUWK010000002.1, on the reverse strand, counting down.
ATATAGTAAATGTTTGCGTCCCACGTAACATTCATGGTAGCAAAATTCGTACTGCCATCCGATTCCGTAAAATTCTCAAGATCTGTCGAATATTTTACCTTTGCGGAAGCCGTGTTATCGCCGAATGTTCTGATTATAAAAACTTGAAGCGTATCGTTCGTAAATTTAAAATATGTATCGGAAGAGATCGCCTGCCCTTTATTGATCTTAAGTTCAGGCGGATCAAAATAACATTTTACACTATAATTATTTTCATAAACACCAACCAGCTTCAGGTAATATTCGGCAGTTTCCTGTCCGTAAAACACATTTCCGCCGGTGATATGAACATATTCGAGATTCCGATCGAACACGGCGAGCTGTGCATTCAGCAATTCCACGGTATACTTTCCCGCATAGTTCGCAGTGGTGAACCGATAAAAGACAGATTCTTCCGCACCGAATGTTCCGTTCTGTATAACCCCGTTCTTTAAAACCCCGCAGTAAGCTAACCCGACGTTCAGTTCAAAACCGGAATAAGCATTTTCCACTTTTACATAGTAATTCGTTCCCGCACTCAGAATACCGCCGTTCAAATCTCCGTCGCCAGTTAAACTCTTCATAACACGGACAGAGGCACTCCCCGACGAAAAAATATACTCTGTCGTAGTTTTCGGCTTAAACCGATAAATGTTATACGTCAAAGCCTCATTGTATGTCAGAATGTTTTTTCCGAAGAAAATGTTTTCCGCAGTAAATTGCATACCGTAAGAAACACTTTCGTTTCCGGATACGCCGTTTACTCTCTTTACACCTAAAATATATTCTCCCGTTCTCTCAAAAGTGTATAAAAATTGTAATGACCGCGTTGTATATAAGGTTACATGATTATTGTTGTAAACGGTAATATCGAGAGAGCTGTTCGATTTTAATTCAAATCGATACGTTCCTAATATCTCGATTTTCATTTTAAAGTATCGCGGTTCGGAATATAAGTCGCCGCCGATCACACTACCCGATTTATACGAATGAACAAAAGAAGTTGTTTGCACCGTATCGGAAAGATTTTCCAATTTGATAAAATATGTTTTATCAGCTTCCGTCAGAAGTTCGGGAGAATTGATCGCCATCGCATTATTTACAACCGGCTTCATATTTCTGTCATAAATTGTGATCGAAATGTTTCCTTTATCCGTCGAAAAAACGGAAACCTCGCTATCCTTTTCCGTAAAACGATACCATTTCAAAGAATTTCCCTTTATTGTTACTTCTTTCGTTTCTTCCGGCTCTATCCGCTCGGGATCCAATTCAAAAGTTAACGGAAAAATGTGAAAATCTCTTTCTGTCCGGATTCCCCCTGCCTCTATTCTGTATTCTTTTGTTTTATCAAAAAGCACTCTCAGGCTTTCCTTCGACATGACCTGTTTTTCAATAACCATTTCGAAGGTTTTGTCATCTTTTTCAACGCTGATCTTAATATTTAAAGGAGATATTCCGTGATTAACGATTTTGTAATATTCGGACTCTGACGGAGCAAAAGAGAAGCGGTCATATCCGTCTTTTATCGTATAGCCGTCGGCTTCTCCGTTTACAACTTCTTTCGTGTTTTGTTTCCTTAAAAAATGGCTGTACGAACTTGTATCCGCAGCAACCTCGGTATCCCCGCTAACGCGCACAACCTTCAGCGCAATTTCCTGAACCAAGCGTGTATATTCCGCCACTTGTCCGTTCAAAGCGGAATGAGACACTGTAAAATACCCCGTCACGTCATCCCCCGTGCCGTACCAGACCGATTTATCATCCGGAGTGTTTACCGTCAGACCCGCGACCTTCGTTAAAATCGGATTCCCCTCGCTATCCTTATAATGAGCCAGCTGATCGTCACGATTCTGGTAAAAACATCTGGTAGTCAATTTCCCGCTGGAAACGGAAACTTCATGACCATAATTCTGATCGATAATACCGGCGCCTAAGGAAATGATATCGGTTCCAATGGTTAATACATTCATCATGGTGCCGATCACAGGGGCTTTCGAAAAAACAATTCCGACGCAATCTAAAGCCAGACTGACGCTTGCCTCAACAGGAAAATCACCTTTCTCGCGGGATTTCCCGTTATAGGTATAATCGACGGCAGTGAAAAAAGAACCATAATCGTTATATGGATTATAACCGATATCGCCCCGGTTCAAATTGTTTTCATTATATAAAGCTTCTCCGTAAGATACGTCTTTCAGATAATATTCATTCGTCATACCGAAATTAACCCGATCTTCAAGGATCGAACGCGGATATGGCGTCACACGATCTTCCGTCAGATTATAATCCAGATTTTTACCATTGAAGCCAAACGAAGACTCCGTAGCTTTCAGATAAACATATTTATATTGAAAAACAGGCTGAACCTTCACGATAACCCTATCGGTTGTCTCATCGAAATTCGTATTCGTATCGATATCGAAAACCATTACCGTTGACACATATTTTTTTGCGATAATTTCTGTATCGATAAAAAATCCGTATTCTTTTCCGATATGTAATACCCTTCCCGTTCCGGAAAACAGATCTTTAGGCACAATTCCGACAATAGGGTCATCCGTGCCGGCGTTCTCCAGATCCAGAATTCCTTCTTCATTATAACAAATTCTGCATTGTGTGGCATATAAACTGTCCGGATAGTCCCTTATCGTCTTGTCGGAATAGTACAGAACCTGATCCGAATCGGTATAAGTATCATATTCGCTTTTTGTTGTTTCAACCAAACCGTCGGCTTTTGCCGGCATGACAACCGAAAAGCCTAAACTTGCAAACAAACAGATAAAACACGCCAATAATGCAATTACTGCATTTTTTTTACCAAGTATTTTTCTCATAACCTCACCTTAAGTTTATTATTTGAAAGGTCTGAAAATTCTACATCTTTCCTTTCTTGCTGTGCCAGGCAAGAATAAACCGAACCTTGTCTGACATAGGCATATATAGCAAAGCCGGCTGTTACATTTTATCAACTTATTTCTTCCATGTTGATTCTCCTATCGGGTTTCTATTTATATAATTCATTCAATCATATGAATTGTGACGCCTGTTTAATAATTTTTTAAGTTTTTTGTTTGCTCTGCTGCTTTTCTTTCTTACCGCGGCATACCCGATCTGTAACATATCGGAAATTTCTTTTAAACTGTACCCGCCGAAATAATACAGCCTTACGATTTTCCGGGAAGTTTCGTCAAGACAATTCAACAAAGAATCCAGATCAACACCGGTTTCCGTATTTCCGATCAGATCGTCTGCACACGCAATTTCTTCCTTCAAAGCAATTTCTTTTTTATTTCCCTTGATTTTCCTTTTTGCAATGTTTTCGCAACAAACGTAAACCCATGCGGTAGAAACCGGAACGTAGCCATTCTGAATTTTCCCGCATATCAGTTTCATAAAAAAATCCTGCGCACTGTCCTCGGCAATTTGTCGTCCGTAAACAGGAGTTAACCGGGCAACGATCCTTCTGAAATAAAAATCGTATACTTCGTTAAAAGCCTTTTCACTATACCCTATGCATTTCAGCAATTTACCGAGTCGCCTGGCATTCATTTTTTCATCTCCGCATTTTATCGTCATATTTTCTCTTATATAATATAACAGCCGTTCGTTGAAATACAGCGCTCGAAAAACCTTGTAAGAAAGATTTTTCGCTTACATTATACCATAAACTTTTGGAAAAGTCTGTCACTTTTTTGGTTGCGTTTGGTTGCGTTTTGTAGCAAAACCATTTTTTTTGCTATTTTTCCTAAAAACGCAGAAACACAAAACTATCACATTTAAAAATCGCACGGGTGCGCCTTTCAGGCAATAAGGCAGAATAATAACACGATAATCAACTTATAGAGGTGTTTTCACAGAAAAAGAAATATGAAAACACCCCTGATTTCGCCGGTTTTCACAAAAAATATTGCTCCGCGGGGAAATTTTCCTCTCCCCGACGGTCAAAACCGTTTTTACGAAGACACAAATCCTATCATTTTGTCATTCTGACCTGTGAATTTTCCCGTTTCATCGGGAAAAATGTCCGAAGGACAAAAAGGGGGCGCCCCGCCGAGGGGTCTCAAGGCGTATTTTCTGCAAACAAAATTCATTCTTTCGGGTAACCGCTTTTCTTTTTCCGAAGAGGAGACAACTGCTTTCCGAGTCCGTTTTCTCCTCTTCGAGCATCACCTTTTTCCGAGAACTCCGTTTATCCCATGCAGGTTTATCATAACAATAACTTATCGTACGCCCTTAGTCCTTAAGGGACGAAGCCTTTATCGGTATTGAAACCTTCAGATTATATTTGTTTGTAGCGTTTTCTTGTCTCTGTCAGCCCGTCAGGTAAGGCGAAAACTTGGAGTGTTTTTAGATCCTTCGCGGGTAGGACTACGGGGTCGGCTCAGGATGACAAAAACATATTATATCGTTTTGTCATTCTGCCCCGCCTTTCTTGTCATTCTGACCCGACCTGCCTGACGGGCTCAGAAAGAATCTCAAAACGATACGGCTTGTCAATACCTTCGCGGGTAGGGCTACGGGGCAAGGCTCGGGATGACAGGACATAAAAAATACCTTTCCCGTTATCTTCCATGACCTGGAAATAACGGGAAAGGTATTATAAAGATAGCGTTTGTTATCGCCATTCAAAACTTAACGGCGTTCGGATCCGACCTGATATCAATCACAGGCGACCGCTTTTTAACCCAATCGCCCGTAGCCGGCATACCGAAACTTATTTCAGGAAACCGTTCACGATCCTTTCTTCCGCCTGCTTTTCGTCAAGCCCGAGAGAAGTCAGTTTGATCAGCTGCTCCCCCGCAATCTTACCGATTGCCGCTTCGTGGATCAGACTTGCGTCCACACAGTTCGCATTCAGTTCCGGCTTTGCCGTTACCGTTCCTTCGTCCATCACGATCGCATCGCATTCGGTATGTCCGGAACAAAGGTTATTTCCGTCGATGCAGGATACGTATTTCTGATGGGAACGATCTTTCGCGATCGCGCGGGAAACGACGTGCGCGCCCGAATTTTTACCGTTCAACGCAACGTGAAAGTTGGTTTCGGCATACTGCTTGCCGTGCGTAAGGATTTTTTCATGAATCACAAGGGTCGCACCGTCCGCGAGCGTGGCGTCCGTTTTACGGATCGCCGAATCCACCCCTTTGATCTGCGCCGTTTCCATCGTCATACAGCCGCCTTCGGCAATTTCGACGAGGGTCGTGGGATTCAGGATCCTTTCGCCCGTGCCTTCTCCTTCGCCGTAATGTTTTTCGATGTAAAGAACCTTGGCGTTTTTCCCGATATGGAAGGAATGAATACCGTCGTGCTCGCTTTTCAGCCCGCCCGCATTGTGAATCCCGCACCCCGCAACGATCGTTACGTCGGCGCCGTCTTCCACATAAAAGTCGTTATATACCAGATCGTTCAACCCCGTTTCCGTCAGAATGACGGGAATATCCACCCTTTCTCCCTGAGCGGAAGAACGAATGAAAATATCGATACCGGGCTTGTCTTTCTTCGTTTGGATATCGATATTCGCCGTAGTGTTTCTGCCGGCGAGCTTCCCGTTATCCCGGATATTATATGCGCCCTGCGGGATCTTTTCAAGCCCCGCGATCTCTTTCAGCAAGCTTTTTTCCACTTTACCGAGTTCCATTCAGATCGCCTCCTTCGTTTTATCGACAAGCGTTTTGCACGCCGACGCGGAAGATGAAAGGATCTGCGGAAGCACGTCGCTCTTCTTGCCGTCCGCGGCGATCCTGCCGTCGGACACGATCACGATCCTGTCCGCAATGTCAAGGATCCTCTCCTGGTGAGAGATGATGAGGATCGAGCCGGAAGTGTTTTTCGAAAGCCGTTCGAACACGGTGATCAGACTGTTGAAACTCCATAAATCGATTCCCGCTTCCGGCTCGTCAAACACGGTGAACTTCGCGCGGCGGGCAAGCGTAACGGCGATCTCGATCCTTTTGAGTTCCCCGCCCGAAAGGCTTCCGTTTATTTCGCGATCGATGTATTCTCTCGCGCACAAACCCACTTCGGAAAGATATTCGCAGATCTCGGAAACGGAAAGTTCCCTGCCGCTCGCGATGTTCACGAGATCGGACACGGTGATCCCTTTGAACTTTACGGGGCTCTGAAAGGCAAAGGCAATACCCGCCCTCGCGCGATCGGTCACGGAGAGATCCGTGATATCCTTGCCGTCAAGCAGAATCCTGCCGGACGTCGGCTTTAAAATGCCCATGATCAGTTTCGCCAGCGTGGATTTTCCGCCGCCGTTCGGTCCGGTAAACGCGATGAACCGTTCGCCGAGCTTTAAACTGACGTCTTTTACGATTTCCTTTTTTTCGCCGCCGTCTTCGGCGGCAAAACAAACATGTTCCAATTCCAACATAACGTTCTTCCTTTCTTCCCGCCGCAAAACGCAAGCGCCGCGGGAAGCTTTTATGTAAAGCTTAAAAAACTATCTATAAGCCGTTTAGGCTTAGCATTCGTTATCCCTAATTACCTTAAAGGCTTCTTTTCCGCCCTTTTTCCCGATTTCTCTATTGATGTACGATCAAGTACTATCAATTTCGAAATCGGGAAAAATCATCGGAAAATAAGCTCTTTAAGGCGCGAAGCGTTTTTACGGATGAAAAATCGCGTTTTGACAAGGCAAACGCTCAAAATAATACTCTTCCGTATATTGCCGAGCGTTTAA
>CABUWK010000001.1 GCA_902495325.1 uncultured Acidiphilium sp. | reverse complement strand
GAAAGCGAAGAACGCATACATAAAGGTTTTGCTCTTGCTCAACCGCAACTAACTGATTTATTTAGCTAAACCACCAAAAAATTTACAAGGTGTTTACACAAAATTCTTGACATTACCGTGCAGTGGTTTGAAAGAGGTTTATATAAGTAAAAATATCCGCACAATTGAGGAAAGGACATTTTTTGGATGCGATCAACTTAAAAAAATCCGTTTACCATCTGGATTGAAGGAAATTGGATATCTTGCTTTAGCCGATTGTACTTCTCTGACAGAACTCGATGTTCCAGAGACCGTTACCGAGATCGGATTTGATGCACTAAGGGGCGTACCGTGGTTTGAAAATCAAACGAACGAGTTCGTTCTGATCAACTCCGTTCTTGCAAGGTATTGCGGAAATGCGGAAATATTGCGGGAAACCGATTTCAATCTGAAAATCGAATCGGTTGCGGGCGGCGCGTTTCGAAATACAAAACTGAAGGAGATATATTTTCCCGATCGTATCGGGTATATCGGGGCGCATCCGTTTTTTCGATGCGAAGCTCTGGAAAAGGTGAAGTTACCGTCCGGGATGGAGTGTATTCCGGAAGGATGTTTTTCAGGGATATCATCCCTCAAAGAAATCATTGTCGGGAACAATGTAAAAACGCTTAAAGAGGGTAGTTTTAGAGATACGTCTTTAACATATTTGTCTGTTTGGGACGGGGTAACGACAATAGATCGTTTTGCGCTGTTCAGCGAAAGTTTCAAATCGATCGTATTACCGGAGACGATCGAAGTGATACATAAGCAGGCTTTTTACAGATGTCATGAAAGTTATCCCTACCATTTGAATATATTTTATAAAGGATCCGAGATTAAATGGCAGCGATTTATCGAGAAAAACGGAGATGATTTCTTATACGGCAAGATATCGGTTTATTTCTATAGCGAAAGTAAACCGGTAGAAAACAGAGTGTACTGGCACTGGGTGAACGGTGAGCCTGTGATATGGGAAATTTCGGAAACGGGCGAATCGGGGTCGGAAAACGCCGCATGAAAAAGCGGCTGAAGTAAAGTCAGGGACAGCGAATGCTAAGCCTAAGAAAAGACTTTCCGTATTCAGGTGCGGAAAGTCTTTTGGTTTTTGACAAGTGGTGTTAGTTCTTTTTGGAGTATTAATGTTATTTTGTAATTACCGAAAATTTCATTCTCGTCATCCTGAGCCGAGCCCGAAAACCTGCCCGCGAAGGATCTGAGAATGAAATTTTTATTTTATCAAACGGTTTGTCGCAGAGGAAGAAGTAATTTTCGAATGACAAGGCATATAATTGATTCCTCACCCGCACATTGGACAGAGAATCGGAATTTTATCGGCAAATATATATTTTTTCAGATTCTTCCCAAGAAGCATATTATTGTCGGGTCAGAATGACGAAAAAATATATCTTTGCCGGTGTGTGATTTTGAATAAAATCAAATTTTCGAAAGCAGGGCAAGAGGGTAGTTCATGGTGATCAAAACCAAAGGGGCGCGGGAAAACTCTGCGGGGAAAATTCTGCGGGGAAACTCTGCGCGGGAACTCTGTGGTTTGCCCCGGGCGGATTTACGAAAAATTTACCTGAAATTTACCGGATACCGGTTTTTAAACAACAGAAAATACGCTATAATATCCCTGACGAATCAAAAGAATGCGAGGTGCATGAAATGAATGTAACGAGTAATGTTTATAAAACGGTAGGGTATTATTCCGGAAGTAAAAGAGGGGCGGTTTTTATGTCCCGCGAAGGAGTGAAAATTTTTCTTAGCGGGAAAGGCGTATTGTTTCCTTACGAAAAAATAGAGTTCGTTTCTTACGAGCGTTTTCAGGGAGAAGAAAGCGGAATTTTTCATATCCGTTCCGCAAGCGGAGATTATAGTTTGCGCGGCGTGACGTTTATAGGGAATTCCTTTTGCGAACTGAACGAACTGAGGATCCGCGCGGAAAAATTTTCTTCCGGGGTCGGCGGAACAAAGGTTTCCGCATAAAAGGGCAAACGGTTTCCGCATGAACGGGCAGACGCTTTCCGTATGGGCGAAAAGCGGGAAACGACGGCTTTTGCCCGGACGGAAGGAAGAAACAAAGAAAAAGGAAAGAAAATTTCGATTTTATATTTTCATTAGATTGACTTTTCCCGATAAATGACTATAATTAAATGGGAAGAGCAAAGGCGTTCTATGGGTCAGGCTGTTTGTCCCCCGTGAACGCCTTTTTGATTTTTTGTTTTCCGCAGCCTGCGGGCGTTTGCCGGGCAAAGCGGTCGGTTTTCCCGGGAAGAGAGAAAAGAGGTGTTTATGGTCTTTGGGTCTGCCGTTTCTGCGGTTCATTTAAAAACAGGATCTTTTGTCCGCCGCACGGAAAGGGGAAACCGATGAACGCCGCCGACGGGAAAACGGACGTTCGTATCCTCGCGGTGAGCGCGGGGGCGAAAGCCGCCGGTATTTTCGGAACCTATCTTTCGGAATACGAAACCACGATCGTTTCCTCTTTAAAAGAGGCAAAAGAAAAGGTTCGCGCTTTTTCGTACGACGTGGTGATCCTTTCTTCCGGAAAAGAGGAGAACGGCGTTCCTTCCGCGGAATGTTCCTTTGCCGAAGAGCTTGTCGGAACAACGAATGCGGGCGTGATCCTGATCTGCCGGGAAGAGGACTACGAAAGCGTTTCCCTGCGGGAAGAGAAGTCCGGTATTTACTGTCTGAAACGCCCGTTGTCGCCGCAGAGTTTTCTTCAGGGGGTACACCTCGCCGTCGCGACGGGGATAAGGCTTCGCGGGTATTCCGCACGGACGGAAACGCTGAAGGAAAAAATGGAAGAAGTAAAGCTCGTCGGCAGGGCGAAACTTCTGCTTATCACGAAACTCGGGCTTACCGAGGAAGAAGCCCATCGCTATATCGAAAAACAGGCGATGGATAAGTGCGTGCGCAGATCCGTCATCGCGACGGAACTGATCAAAACATACATCAACTGATTTGTTGCGTACGGCGACAAACTTGCCGGAAAATCTTTTTTTCCGGCTGACTGAATTCCGAAATCAAATTTTATTCTATACATACAGAAACAGAGGAAAAGGCTATGAAAAAATTTATTTTCGTAACGGGAGGGGTTGTGTCCGGGCTCGGCAAGGGCATTACGGCGGCTTCTCTCGGAAGACTTCTGAAGGCGCGCGGGCTGAAGGTCGCGGCGCAGAAACTCGATCCGTACATCAACGTGGATCCGGGCACGATGAGTCCTTATCAGCACGGCGAGGTCTACGTGACGGAAGACGGCGCGGAGACCGATCTCGATCTCGGACACTACGAGCGGTTTATCGACGAAAACCTGAATAAATATTCCAACCTTACGACGGGTAAAGTGTTCTGGAACGTTCTGAACAAAGAGAGACGGGGTGAATACCTCGGTTCCACCGTGCAGACCATCCCGCACATCACGAACGAGATCAAAGATTTTGTTTATCGCGTAGGAAGAGAAACGGATGCGGACGTCGTGATCACGGAGATCGGCGGAACGATCGGCGATATCGAATCGCAACCCTTCCTCGAGGCGGTGAGACAGATCTCCCTCGAAGTCGGCAGAGAAAACAGCCTTTTCATTCACGTGACACTCGTTCCCTTCCTTTCCGGAAGCGACGAGCATAAGAGCAAACCCACCCAGCACTCCGTAAAGGAATTGCAGGGAATGGGCATTAACCCCAACATCATCATTCTCCGTTGCGACGAACCTCTGGAAGACAGTATTTTCAATAAGATCTCCCTTTTCTGCAACGTGAAGAAGGACTGCGTGATCGAAAACATCACGTTGCCCGTGCTGTACGAAGCGCCGCTGATGCTCGAAAGCCACCATTTTTCGGACGTGGTGTGTCGCGAGCTCGGCATTGCCGCTCCCGCGCCCGACCTTACCGAATGGACGCGCATGGTAGACAGGATCAAAAATCTTCATAAAGAGGTCAATATCGCGATCGTCGGGAAATACGTCGCTCTGCACGACGCTTATCTTTCCGTCGCGGAAGCTCTCCGCCATGCGGGATACTGGTGCGGCGCGAAAGTCAACGTTCTCTGGACGGACAGCGAAACGGTTACCGAGGAAACGGTCGGCGAAATTTTAAAGAACGCGGACGGCATTCTCGTTCCGGGCGGGTTCGGAAACCGCGGGATTGAAGGGAAGATCGTTGCGGCGAAATATGCGAGAGAGCACGATATTCCCTATCTCGGGATCTGCCTCGGCATGCAGGTCGCGGTGATCGAGTTTGCGAGAAACGTCTGCGGGCTTGCGGACGCGAATTCGGGCGAGTTCGATCCCGATTGTAAGCACAAAGTCATCGATTTTCTGCCCGATCAGAGCGATTCCGTGGATAAGGGCGGCACGCTCCGTCTCGGCGCATATCCCTGCCACGTGAAGGAAAACACGAAACTCGCCGAATGCTACGGCGAGCCCGTGATTTTCGAGCGGCACAGACACCGCTATGAGTTCAATAACGATTACCGCGATCTTCTGAGCGAAAAAGGTCTCGTGATCGGCGGTACTTCGCCGGACGGATATATCGTGGAAACGGTGGAACTCGACGATAAAAAATTCTTTGTCGGCGTGCAGTTTCATCCCGAATTCAAAAGTCGCCCGAACAAGCCGCATCCTCTTTTCAAAGGGCTTGTTTCCGCCGCGCTTGCAAACAAAAAAGAAAACGAATAAATTACCCGTTCCGGCGGCTTTTATTGCCGGACGTGCCGTTCCGCCCGATTTTTCCCGCGGGACAGAATAAGAAAAAAGGATCATTTTATGTCAGAATTTTACGAAAATCCCCTTTGCACCCGCTATGCGAGCGACGAGATGAAACGGATCTTTTCTTCCGACAAGAAGTTTTCCACATGGAGAAAACTCTGGATTGCTCTTGCCGAAAGCGAAAAGGAACTCGGGCTCCCGATCACGGACGAGCAGATCGCCGAGATGAAAGAGCATATTTACGATATCGATTACGCGAAGGCGGCGGAATACGAAAACAAACTTCGCCACGACGTGATGGCGCATCTGCATGCCTTCTGCGATCTTTGCCCGAAAGCGCAACCGATCGTTCACCTCGGCGCAACGAGTTGTTACGTCGGCGACAATACCGACATTATCGTGATGAAAGAAGGGCTTCTCCGCGTGAGAAAACTTCTTCTGAACGCGATTTCCGCGCTTGCGGATTTTGCGGAAAAATATAAAGATATTCCCACGCTTGCGTATACCCATTTCCAGTCCGCACAGCCGACAACCGTCGGTAAACGCGCCACGTTGTGGCTTCAGGATCTCGTTTCCGATCTGGACGCTTTGGATTATCAGCTGAAAAATCTGAAACTTCTCGGTTGTAAGGGAACCACGGGTACCGCGGCAAGTTTCCTGACACTTTTCAACGGCGATCACACCAAGGTTAAGGAACTGGAAAAGAAGATCGCGGCCAAAATGGGCTTCGACGGTTGCTATGCCGTTTCGGGACAGACTTATTCCCGCAAGGTCGATTTCAACGTGCTTTCCGTTCTCGCGGGGATCGCGCAAAGCGCGACGAAGTTCTCTTCCGATATCCGTCTTCTCTCTCATCTGAAAGAGTTTGACGAGCCGTTCGAAAGCGGGCAGGTAGGTTCCTCTGCCATGGCGTACAAGAGAAATCCCATGCGCAGCGAACGAATCGCATCGCTTTCCCGCTACGTGATCGCGGATCTGATGAACCCCGCTATCACCGCTTCGGCACAGTGGTTCGAAAGAACGCTCGACGATTCCGCAAACAAGCGTATTTCCGTGCCGGAAGCTTTCCTTGCGATCGACGGTGTGCTTTCCCTCTATATCAACATCGTAAAGGGCGGCAGCGTGTATCCGAAAATGGCGGAAAGACATTTAAACGAAGAGCTGCCATTCATGGCGACGGAAAATATCCTGATGTATTGTGTGGAAAAAGGCGGAGACAGACAGGTTCTGCACGAAGCCATCCGCACCCATTCCGTGGAAACGGCGAAAGCCATGAAACTTTACGGAACGGATAACGACGTTCTGGACAAGATCGCCGCCGATCCTCTTTTCAAGGTGACGAGAGAAGAGATCGATAAAATTCTTTCGGAATATTCCTTTACCGGCTGCGCGAGCGAGCAGACGACGGATTATCTCGAAACTTACGTAAAACCGATCCTTGCGGCGAATGCCGGCGAAATGGGGATGTCGGTCAAAATAAACGTGTAAAACAATATAAGGAGATTTGAGGTATTATGTTGACTTCAATCGTAGGTATTAACTGGGGAGACGAAGGAAAGGGCAGAATGGTTGACCTTCTTTCGCAAAAGTACGATATCGTTTGCAGATATCAGGGCGGCAACAATGCCGGTCACACCGTTATCAACGGCGATCTTAAGGTGATTTTAAACCTGCTTCCTTCCGGAATCCTTCGCCCGGAAACGGTCAACGTGATGGGTACGGGTATGGTGATCGATGCGAAACACCTGTTCAACGAAGTGGCTTCTCTCAGAGAGAAAGGGGTTGAGATTTCCCCGAAAAATCTGAAGATCAGCGACCGCGCGACGATCTGCATGCCTTATCACGTTCTTCTCGACTGTCTGGAAGAAGACAGACTCGGCGACGCGAAATTCGGGTCGACCCGCCGCGGCATCGCTCCCGTTTATGCCGATAAATACATGAAAAAGACTCTTCGCATGGGGGATATCCTTCATTTCGATCAGATCGAGAAAAAGTTGAAAGGGATCCTCGAATGGAAAAACCTTACGATCGTGGGCGGATATAAGGCGGAACCCGTGAAACTCGAAGATATGATGGAATGGCTGAAAACATACGCTCTTCCGTTCAAAGATTATATCTGCGACACGACGGAATATCTCACGAATGCGACCGCGGAAGGAAAGTCGGTCATGTTCGAGGCTCAGCTTGGCGCTCTGCGCGATATCGATTTCGGTATTTATCCTTACACCTCTTCGTCCAGCACGATTGCGGGGTATGCGCCGATCGGTGCGGGCATTCCCGCCAAAAAGCTCGATAACGTGGTGGGTATCATGAAGGCGTATTCGAGCTGCGTCGGCGAAGGACCGTTTACCTGCGAATTGTTCGGGAAAGAAGGCGACGCTCTGCGTGACGCCGGCGGCGAATACGGCGCGGCGACGGGCAGACCGAGAAGAGTCGGCGGGTTCGACGTGGTCGCTTCCCGTTACGGCATTCTGATGCAGGGGGCGGACGATATCGCTCTTACCAAGCTTGACGTTCTCTCTTATCTCGACGAGATCCCCGTGTGCGTCGCATACGAAGTTGACGGCAAGAGAACGGAACGTTTCCCGCAGGGAGAAGCTCTGAAAAACGCAAAACCGATCTATGAATATAAAAAAGGTTGGAAATGCGATATCTCCGGCTGCAGAAAGTGGAGCGATCTTCCGAAAGAGGCGCAGGACTACGTTACCTATATCGAGAAAGCGACGGATTGTAAGATCAGATACGTTTCCGTCGGCGCGGATCGCGAAAGTTATGTTCAGCTGTACTGATCGGTAATAAACGAGCGTGTTTCTTTGCCGATACATAAAAAACCCGGGAAAACTCTTCCCGGGTTTTTTCGTTTATTTGCTTCGGCGATAGGGTCTCAGTAATTCCATTCCGTTTGCATAAGAAGTCCGTTCAGAAGAGTGGAGAATTTCGTGAGGTATTTCAGCGGACGGTCGGGGAAATAATGTTCGATGTATTCGAGGTAATCTTTTTCGGTGTTCATGATCATACCGACCATATAGGTTTCGCCGTAACCGGTGTAATCGGGGATCTCCCAGTTGGTTGCTTCCATGTAAAGATAAGCAATTCCTTTTTCGGCAAACGGCGCGTGATCGCTCCAGTCGCCCGTAGAGGGAGAGGCATAGTCGGGATCTTCGCCGCTATGGTTTTCGGGTGCAAGGTTGCCCCACGTCCAGGGGTTGCTCTTGAAGGAAAGCCCGAGATCTTTTGCTACGGACATCGCGTTGTCGTAAGCTTCGGTTTTGTTTACCGTTTTGTTTTCGTTGTCCTGTACGCCGCCGTAAAGGTAAGTGTAGTCGCCGCAGACGAGAGAATCCATATTGATCATATAAAGAGTGTCTGCAACTTCTTTTTCGCTCATCGAATCGGCATAGGCGGAAGAACCGTACATGCCGTATTCCTCGGCGGTGAAGAACACGAATTTTAACGTAAATTCCGTTTCGATATCGTGGAATTTTTCGGCGGTGGTCAGTCCGAGCGCAACGCCGGAACCGTTATCTCCCGTGCCGGTGCCGTCATAGTGCATGCCGATCACGATCTGTTTGTCCGATTTTCCTTTTTTCGTAACAACGATGTTTTCGGAAACGACGGTCGCTTTCACATAGGTCCCGCTTTCGTCTTCAATGTAGTTCCACTTTTCTTTTTTATAGGTCTTTCCGTCGGTGGTAACGCTTTTCGCGGCGGAGAATTTCGCGGAAAGATCGGCGTCTTTCGAAACATAACGGGTGATGGGTACTTCCGCATATTCGATATCGCTTGCCGAATAACCCGCTTCCGTCAGGGAGAAGTGGATCCATTTCTGGGTCAATTCAAAGTTTTCGCCGTTGAAACAGTCGCGGTCGTGCAGAACTTTATCGATGTATTGCAATTTCTTGTAGCTTTCCGCGCCGTAATTCAGGTGTTCCGTGACGGCAGGTTCGGTTTTCGCCGTATCGTCTACGAGGCTGCATGAGGTTCCGGCGAAAACGCAACCGGCAAGAAGGGTGGAAGAAAGCGTGAGGGCCAAAAGTTTTTTCATAAGAGTGATTGCTCCTTTCAAAATTTGATTACGTGCATAATTATACACATGTGCAATGGTATTGTCAAGCATTTAACGCATAAAAATAAAATAAATTTCAGAAATATACATATATGTGATATGTATATTTCTGAAATTTAAATAATCTGTTCGGTTTTTATGCTTTTAATCATATAATATGTATTTTAAATTATACAATTTCAGGGGCGCGGGGTTCAGAAACCTTCTGATGCTACGCAGGAAAAAACCGGTATAGATTTATCCGGTTTATATTGTATGGCAGGCTCCGGAGTTTTCTTCCTTTCCCGACGGGGTGGTTTTTCCTGCTTATTGTAATGCCTGTTTTCAATTTTTATTTGAAATATCCGGAGATCGCGAATCATTCTGTTCGTTGCGTTATTTTTGTCCAAGTCTGGCGGAAAAGGTATAATTACAGCTTATACCTCATATTAAAAAATTTTATAGGTAAATTTTTAAAAATTATATTGACAAATATGATATCTGTGTGATATAATACTGTCAAACAGAGGAAGAAATCCGTTAAGAAAACATTATTTTGTGTTTTTCTTAAAATCGGCGGTCATCTTTCGGGAGGAAAAATGAAGGCTTTCAAAATATGCATACTATCTCTGCTGATTGTAGCATGTTGTGCGTTAGCGGCATGCGAAAAGTAAAGTGCAGAAAAGAAACAGCTCGATTCCCCCTCGCAACTGCATACGGTAGGTAGTACGCTGGTCTGGAACGAAGTGGAAAACGCAACGGGATACGTTGTGTTTTGCCGGGACGAGGAGTATGAAACGAAAAGCAATTCGTACAATTTGTCTTATCTGACCGATCCGGGGACATATGAAGTCGAGGTGCTCGCCATGGGGGATGGCGAGCATTTCCTTAATTCGGAGCGGTCGAAATACAGTTACACGGTAAAAAAAGAAACGACCCCGCAACCGGAGTTGAAGCCGACGAAAGGTCTGGAATACACGTTGCTGAAAGACGGCAGCGGGTATGAAGTTGCAAGAGGGGAAGCCGATCTTACCGGAACGATCGTGATCCCCGATTATTATGAAGGTTTGCCTGTAAAAAAAATCGGTGCGCTCGGTTTCGTGGAACATCTTTTCCCGATCGGATATGGCATAAACACAGTAACAACCGGAATATGTTTTCCGTCTACTTTGGAAGTAATCGGTAACGGGGCATTTATAAAATTCTACTCTTTAACAGAGATAATAATACCGGGTAATGTGAAGTCGATTGGTGGTGATGTTTTCATGGACAACGTCAATTTAAAGAAAGTGTATCTTCCACAGGGGCTGAAAACTATAGGTGGCTGGGCATTTAAAAATTGTAAAAAACTGGATCGAATTACGTTTCCCGAGACGATAGAAAGTATCGGAAGAGAGGTGATGAGCGGTACGGCATGGTTGGCAAGTCAGCCGAGTGGTTTTGCGATAAAAGATGACATCATTTTGGATTATGTGGGAGAGCCGGAACGGGAAATTACAATTCCTTCCGTAAGGCTGATACCAGACGAATTTTTTATGGGAAATATAACAATCGAGACGGTGAAAATACCGGATGCAAGATTATTTTCTTATGGATTATTCTATAAATGCAAAGCATTAAAAACCGTGTTTCTTCCCGATAATTTAACGGTAATTCCTTCATATTGTTTCTATGATTGTGAATCGTTGGAATCGATCGGTCTGCCGGACGGATTAAAGGAAATAGGTAGGAATGCGTTTCAAGATTGTACGGCATTAACATCTGTAGATTTCCCGGATACGTTGGAGACGATAGGCTTCGGAGCATTCTCCGGATCCGGCTTGACAAGTGTAACTTTACACGAAAATATTGTATTTGGAACACAAGAGCGTTCTTTTTCCGGAAAAAAAACAGCGGCCAGCCTTGCTTTTGCTGAATGCGCCGATCTGAAAGAGGTTCGGATACAAGGGGTAAAAGAACTTCCCGACGGATTGTTCAATGTTTGTTCTTCTTTGGAAAAAGTAAACATCGAGCCGGGAACTGTAGCGATCGGTAAAGCTTTTCAGTCGTGTGAATCGTTAAAAAGTATAGAGATTCCCGATACCGTGATAACGTTGGACGGAACTTTTGTTAATTGCAGTAATTTAATATCATAAATATAGGATCTTATACTTTTGGTGATTGTTATTCGCTGGAATCGACCATGATACCGTCCGGAGTGGAATACATGGGAGACTATGTGTTTTCCGGATGGACGGAAGAGCAGATTATATATATTCTTGCGGATATCGAACGAATAGAATTCTGGGATATAGGCTGGGCAGAGGGGTGTGCCGCACGAATCATCTGGGGCGGTTACGGTTCTTATTACACGGAAGGTCTTGAATTCCTCGATAACGGATCCGGATATGATGTTGCGGTCGGGACGAGTCTCGATCACGGGGAAGTGGTTGTGATTCCCGCAACCTATGAAGGTAAGCCTGTTACCAGAGTTGCGGATCACGGATTTTACGGGTGCGAAAATCTGAGAAAAGTGATCTTTACAACAAGTTGGTATCTGACTGAAATTGCAGATTATGCATTTGCGGGGTGTACCGCGTTGGAAAATATCAATATTCCGAAATCGCTTGTTTATATAGGAGGCAGCGCATTTGAAAATTGTACATCCTTGAAAAGTCTTACAATTCCGGAATTTCTGACATATATCTCCGGCTGTGCAATGGATGGCGTAAGAGAATATACGGTATATGCGGAAACGCAGATATTGCATGAAGAGTGGGAGTTTGCCGCCACGCAAATGTTTTACAATATTATTTTCGGGTGCGAGCTGTCGGAAGATAAAACTTATGTCGTTTCGGTTACGATAAACGAAGACAACATCTTCAATACCGCGATTGCTCCGCCGTATCGGGAAGGTTACGAGTTTATCGGATGGTCGGAAGACCCGAACGGTGATGATGCAGAGTATTCGATAGACGATTTATCAAACGATAGTTTGCCTTACGGTATGGTTTTATATGCGGTATGGGCTGAAATCGAAGAGTAACTTTATGAGATAAGAAGAGCGAACACCCCTCGGCAGATTGTGTGCCGAGGGGTGTTTTATAAATGCTTTATAGCAGATAATATAGTATATGACTTATATATTATGGTAAGACTTTTTGCCCCGGGTCGGAACAGGTAACCGGGAGGACGGGAAGGAAACAAAAAAAAATTAAGAAAGTTGTCAAAATCGCTTGACAAAGAAGCGAGGAAGATTTATAATGTACGCGAGTTAGCAATTAGGGCTACTGAGTGCTAACATTCTTACTAAAGGAGTGCCAACAGATGGAGCTTTCGAGCAGAAAGAAAAAGATCCTGCAATATGTGGTTGACGATTATATCGAAACCGCCGTTCCGGTTTCTTCGAAAAGTCTGACCGAAAAGTATATGCACGACGTCAGTTCGGCAACGGTAAGAAACGAATTGTCGGCTCTGGAAGAACTCGGATATCTGACGCAGCTGCACACTTCGTCGGGAAGAATACCTTCTCCCGAAGCGTACAAACTGTATGTGAGCGATCTGATGGTCAAAGAAAAATTGACCGACAAAGAACTCGATTATATCAAGAGGATCTTCCTGGAAAAGGCAGACAATCTGGAAGACGTTATCAGAAGCACGACGAAGATCATCAGCGATCTCACTTCTTACACGTCCGTCGGTATGACGGGGCACAACGTGAAGGAGAAGATCGAGAGCGTCAAGTTTTTCCGTTTCAAACCGGAAACGGCGCTTGTTCTGATCGTTACGGAAAGCAGGCTTCTGAAAGACAATTTCATCGATCTTCCCGAAACGATGACGGACGAACAGCTTCGGGATGCCGAAAAGGTACTCGACAATATGTGCCGCGGCAAAACGTTCGAAGAGATCTGTCAGCTGAAGCCCGAACTCGAAGATAACTTCCTCGGGTACAAA
This sequence comes from uncultured Acidiphilium sp., assembly GCA_902495325.1. Taxonomy (GTDB): domain Bacteria; phylum Bacillota; class Clostridia; order Christensenellales; family Borkfalkiaceae; genus UBA10281. The sequence goes on along the minus strand of CABUWK010000001.1, from coordinate 122,370 downwards.
AACATTTTCGTTAACGTGATCGAAGCGCTGAAAACTTATTTTTCGGCGGGCGAAGACGACGTTGCGATCGAAGGCGAAGGAAAGATCCTCGATCATCCCGAATACGCAGACATCGGCAAGATCAAAAATTTCTTATCCGTCGTTACGAGCAAAGACAAGGTGATGAACCTTCTTTCGGAAGACGGGCAGGGGATCAGGATCAACGTGAAGATCGGCGCGGACGGATACGACGAGATCCCGGACGATTGCTCGCTGGTCACGGCGACTTACACCGTGGGCGGAACGAAAATCGGAACGTACGGCGTGATCGGACCGACCCGCATGGACTATCAGAAAGTCGTTGCGGTGCTTGAAAACGTCGGCAGGATCCTTGAAAGCGTCTTATCGACGAAAAGGTAGATAAAATGTCAAAAAACAAGCACAAACACAATAATATACGGCAGAAAGGAAAGGACATGACCGAAGAACAGAAACAAAACGTAACCGAAGAAGAACTTCCCGAAAAGGAACCCGGAACGACGGAAGAGCAGACCGGAAAAACGGAAAGCGAAAACGACGTGGATCAGATGACCGAAAAGGAAGCGAAAGAAAAGCTTCGCGGTTATATCGCGGACAATGCGGCTTTGGAAGAATCCCTTCTGAAAATGCAGGAAAAAGCGGAAGAAGCGCACAACGATTATCTCCGTGCGAGAGCCGATTGCGAAAACGTGAGAAAGCGCAAGGCGGAAGAGATCCGCGGGGCGTACGACGACGGAAGAACGGAAGTTATTACGAAGATCCTTCCCATCGGCGACAGCCTCGACTGGGCACTTACGATGCCCCTCGACGATAAAACGAAAGAGGGTATCGAAAAACTTCTGAAAAAATATCACGAAACGCTCGAATCTCTCGGCGTGAAAGAGTTCTCTCCCGAAGAGGGAAGCGAATTCGATCCGAAAACCGCCGCGGCAGTCATGCAGGTGGACGGCGAGAAAGAGGAAAGCGGGAAGATCAGGCAGGTATTCGGCAGAGGATACAAGCTGGGCGAGAAAGTCATCCGGTACGCACAGGTATCGGTTGTCAGATAAAAATTTTAAATTTAAAAATACGTATAAAGTGAGGTATATATTATGATTAAAGTTATCGGTATCGATTTAGGAACCACCAATTCTTGTGTTGCGGTTATGGAAGGCGGCGAACCCGTCGTTATCACCAATGCGGAAGGCGCGAGAACCACTCCGTCCGTCGTCGGTTTCCAGAAGGACGGCGAAAGACTTGTCGGGCAGGTCGCAAAACGTCAGGCTGTCGCGAACAGCGACAGAACGGTGATCTCCATCAAGAGACACATGGGCAGCGATTATAAAGTGACGATCGACGGAAAATCTTATTCCCCGCAGGAAATTTCCGCAATGATCCTTTCCAAATTAAAGAAAGACGCCGAAGCTTATCTCGGCGAACCGGTGAAAGACGCGGTTATCACGTGCCCCGCTTACTTTACGGACAGCCAGCGTCAGGCAACGAAAGACGCAGGCAAAATTGCGGGATTGAACGTTCTTCGTATCATCAACGAACCTACGGCGGCAGCGCTTGCTTACGGGCTCGATAAAGATAAATCTTCTCACAAAGTCATGATCTACGACCTTGGCGGCGGCACGTTCGATGTCTCCATCCTCGATATCGGCGACGGCGTGTTCGAAGTTCTTGCCACGAACGGTAACTGCATGCTCGGCGGCGACGATTTCGATAAAGCGATCATGGACTGGGTGGTTGCGGACTTCAAGTCGAAAGAAGGCATCGACCTTTCGAACGACAAGATGGCAATGCAGAGAATCAAGGAAGCTGCGGAAAAGGCGAAGATTGAACTTTCCAGCATGAGCTCCACGAACATCAACCTTCCGTTCATCACGGCGGACGCTACGGGACCGAAACACCTCGACGTTACGCTTACCAAAGATAAATTCGACACGATGACGGCAAACCTCGTCGAAATGACCAAAGAGCCGATGAGAAAAGCCATGAAAGATGCGGGTCTTACCTATAACGACATCGCGAAAGTCATCCTGGTCGGCGGTTCCACGAGAATCCCCGCCGTTGTGGACGCGGTGAGAAAAGAAACGGGCAAAGAACCCTTCAAGGGCATCAACCCCGACGAATGCGTCGCGATCGGCGCCGCGATTCAGGGCGGCGTGCTGACCGGCGAAGTAAAAGACGTCCTTCTTCTCGACGTAACGCCGTTGTCTCTCGGTATCGAAACGCTCGGCGGCGTGTTCACCAAGCTGATCGACAGAAACACGACGATCCCGGTAAAGAAATCTCAGGTGTTCTCTACGGCTGCGGATAATCAGCCCGAAGTTACCATTCACGTTCTTCAGGGTGAAAGACAGTTCGCCAAGGACAACAAGACCCTCGGTCAGTTCAACCTCGGCGGTATCGCACCCGCTCCGCGCGGCATTCCTCAGATCGAAGTTACCTTCGATATCGATGCAAACGGTATCGTGCATGTAACGGCGAAAGATCTCGGAACGCAGAAGGCGGCGGATATCACGATCACTTCTTCCACGAATCTTTCCGAAGAAGATATCGACAAAGCCGTGAAAGACGCCGAAAAATACGAAGCCGAAGACAAGAAGAGAAAGGAAGCCGTAGAAAACAAGAACAAGCTTGACAGCCTGATCTTCCAGGTCGAAAAGACGGTGAGAGACAGCGGCGACAAGCTGACGGAAGAAGACAAAGCCGTTGTGGAAAACGCCGTTAAAGAAGCGAAGGAAGAACTTGCGAGCGACGATAACGACAGAATCGTGAAAGCGACCGAAAAACTTTCGAACGACGTTCAGGCAATCTTCGCAAAGCTGTATCAGCAGGCTCAGCAGGGCGCGCAGGCGAACCCGAACGAAGCGGATAACGGCGGTGCGGGCGATACGGAATTCCACCAGAACTGATAAACCGATCGCGATAAAACAAAATAACGGATCGGAATGCGTCGGGGTTGTCGCAACAGCGACAGCCCCTTCGTCGGTAAAGTGAGGAAAACTTATGGCAAAGAATTATTATGAGGTTCTCGGCGTCGATAAAAAGGCGACGCAGGACGAGATCAAATCGGCATACAGAAAACTTGCGCGGCAATATCACCCGGACCTTCATCCGAACGATGAAGAGTGCGCGAAAAAATTCAAAGAGATCAACGAGGCGAACGAAGTCCTTTCCGATCCTCAGAAACGCCAGCAATATGATTTCGAGCTGGAAAACCCGGGCAGAAGCGCGGGCGGTTTCGGGGGATTCGGCGGTTTCGGCAACGGTTCGGCAAGCGGCGGCTTCGGCGGCTTTTCCGATATCTTCAGCGATATTTTCGGACAGTTTTCGGGCGGAAGAGGCGCGCAGGAGCAGGACAGAACGGGCAGCGATATCACGATAGAAGTAGAGCTTTCTTTCCTCGACGCCGCGCTCGGCTGCACGAAGGAAGTTACTTATAACAGAAAAGAACCTTGTCCCGATTGCCGCTCTACGGGCGCGAAAAACGGCACCGCGTATAAAACGTGCGAAAAGTGCCACGGTTCCGGCACCATTCAGTATGCGAGCGGCAACAGTATCTTCCGCACCATTTCCACCCGTGCGTGCGACGCCTGCGGCGGAAGCGGTAAAATCATTCTCGAAAAATGCCCTACCTGCGGCGGAAAAGGATATCAGAGAAAAACGACGAAGGTCAAGCTGGACGTTCCCGCAGGGGCGGATACGGGCAGTTACATGAAGAAGCGCGGTTTCGGCGAAGCTTCCACTTCCGGCGGAGACGCGGGCGATCTGATCGTTGTGTTCAAAGTTCAGCCGCACAAGATCTTCAAGAGAAAGAATTACGACTTGTACGTCGATCTTCCCATCGATATCAGAACGGCGGTTCTCGGCGGCACGGTAAAGGTGCCCACCTTAAACAGCACCGTTTCTCTCGATATCCCCGAGGGCACGCAGAACGGGAAAGTGTTCACCGTGCGCGGAAAGGGGATCAACTCCCGTCTCGGTTCGGGCAATCTGTACGTTACCGTTTCCGTGGAAATTCCCACAAAACTTTCCAGAGCGCAGAAACAGAGAATGCTTGATTTCGACAGCGATATCGAGATCAAACAGTATGACAAGATGAAAAAATACAGCGACGCCGTGCAGTCTTTATACGGCGACCGCCCCTATCAGAATAAATAAAAGCAGGCTTCGGCATCTGTCGGTAACGGCGGGAATCGAGCTTGCATGCCGGGCAAGGTTCGTATTACTCTTGCCCGGCATAGGAAAAAACGAGGAACTTCCTCGTTTTTTTGTTGTTTTTCGGAATCGGGTTGATTTTCGGCTTGCGATGTTGTATAATACAAGTAAAAATACGCAAGCGCGAAGCATTTGCAGGTATTTTTACGCCATATTTCAACGGAAACGGCGGTTTGGCGAAGACAAAGCGCGTGGCAACGACAGTTGCCGACAAAATTCTATTTTGTCACGTTTCAAAGTTATAATAAAAGAGGAAACTTGCTTGCAAGGGTTTCCGAGCGCAGTATTTCAACGGAAAAGACTGCCGGAAAAAAGGAGAAGTTCATGCAGACGGTCGAGGTAAAGACAAACGGGAAACAAAAGAGGACTACGGTTTCGTTGAACGGTTTATGGGAATGCGAAAGCGACGCTTTCTCCCTCGGGATCGACGGGATATCGGGCACGTTTCCGAGTCTGATCCCGGTGCCCGGGTTATGGGATATGGCTCAGCCGCCCCTTTCGTATACGTGCGACGCGGATACGGTTCAGGGAAGACGGGGCGAATATGAGAAAAAAGCGGTGTGGTACCGGAAAAAGGTCTCGTTCGGCGAGATTCCGGAAAGCGTCGTGCTGAAGATCCATAAGGGCTTTTACGGAAAGGAAATTTATGTAAACGGAACTTTCGTTACCCGCCATGAACCGAATTTCACCCCTTGTTACGCCGATATCGCCCCCTTTCTGGCAGCGGGCGAAAACGAAATTCTGATCAAGGTCGGCGAAAAGGGAACGCAGGATCTTTCCCTCGGTCATCCGGCGGGATTCGATGCCGAAAAGAAGAAGTATATCCCAGGTTTGTACGATTCCGTCGAGTTGATTGCATGCGGCAATCCGCGTATCGACTATATTCAGGTCGCGCCGGACGTGAAAGAAGGGAAGGTGAAGGTTCTTGTCACCCTGGAAAACGTTTCTTCGGAAACGATCGTCGATCGTGTAGAGATCTGTGTTGCGGACGCTGAAAAAACGATTGCGGAAACGGCGATCGATGGGGTAAAACTATACCCGCATGAGAAGATCGAACGGTGCGTCGAGCTTCCGATGGGAAATTTTCATCCGTGGACGCCCGAAACGCCCGTGCTTTACGTTGCCGGGGCAAGCACGTCGGGAGACGAGATCTCCGCCCGGTTCGGCATGCGGGACTTTCGTTTTGTCGATAAAATTCCGACGCTGAACGGGAAAATATATTATTTAAGAGGAACAAACGTCGTGATGTTCCGCTTTTTCGAAGATGAAAAGAGAAAGGCGTTACCGTGGAACGAGGAGTGGATCCGCAAAGTCCTGCTGAAATTCAAAAGTCTTAACATGAATTCTCTCCGCTTTCACATCGGGTTTGCCCCCGACGTCTGGTACGATCTCTGCGACGAGATCGGCATTCTCGTGGATGACGAATACGCGCTTTTCGGCGCATTCGAGTGTCCGTCTCCGGCGTATTCGATCAATCTTCTGAACGAATTTAAAGATTGGATCGCCGAGCGTGCGAACCATCCGTCCGTATTCCTGTGGGATGCGCAGAACGAGATCGCGAACGATCCGGACAATCATTATACGATCGACACGATCCCGCTGATCAAAGGGGCGAAATATACCGATCTTTCCGGTCGCCCGTGGGATAACGGCTGGGACTATCCCGAGTCGGACGATTGTTCCATCGAGGTCCATCCCTATCTTTTTCTCGACAGCGATTTCCGCCTTTCCGATCTGAACAACGTGAACAAAGACCCCGCGATGACCTGGCTTTGTCCCGATTTGCACAATCTCGAGGCGAGAAAAGAACAAAATCCTTTTCCTGCAAACCCGAGGATCGTAAACGAATATTCCTGGCTGTGGATCTCGAGGGACGGAAAACCGTGCAGGCTGACGAAAGTCCTTTACGATAAAATTTTCCCCGAGGGTTTTACCGAACGGGAACTTCGCGATTTTTATGCAAAAGCGGTGGCGGCACTCACGGAATTCTGGCGGTCGGGAAGGCAGGTCGCGGGGATCATGGAATTTTGCGGGCTGTCTTATTCCCGCGAAGGAGGAGAAACGTCGGATAACTTTCTGCCGGATATCGAAAACCCGCAGTACGATCCGGAGTTCGAACGGCGGATGTTCTGCGCGTTTGCGCCCGTCGGGATCTCGATTGACGATTATTCTGGAACGATGAGACCAGGAGAAAAAACGGTCGACGTGATCCTGGTCAACGATACCTGCGAAACGTTTGCCCGGAACGTTGTTCTTGAGCTTTTCGTGAACGGGAAACTTATTCTGTCCCGTACGGAAAAAGTCGAAGTGCCGGGCGGAGCAAGAACGATCCGTCCATTTACGTTTTCGCTTGACGGATTTGAGAAAAACTCCGTTTGTCGGCTTATAGCCCGCTATTCCGATCAGGACGGAAGAGAAATCGCCAGCGAACGGGAGTTTAAGATCGGCTTGCAGAATGCAAAAAATCTGCTCGGAAAACGCGTGATCTCGCGGCAGGCGAAAGTCGAAGCGTCTTCCGTGGCGATTCCGGAAGACGGGCGCGATCTTTCCCCCGAAAACGTTCTGAAAGAAGAAAAGAGCGTGCTGCATGCGGACCGCCCGATGTGGAGCAGTGAGTTCCGGGACGGTCAGTTTATTCTGTTTGATCTCGGAAAAACTTTTTTCGTCAGCGATATCTCTCTTTCCTGGGAAAACGGAGCGAAGGAATATTCTCTCCTGGCGTCCGACGATAAGGAAACATGGCGTACGGTATATGATTTTTCCGGTTTCGAATACGGAAAAATCGCTTACGAGATCGGCGTTTCCGCCCGCTATTTCAAACTGGATCTGAAAACAAGGCTGAATAAAGCGTTCGGGTTCGGCATCCGTCACGTCGATTTTTACGGGGAAGAGATCCGTTGACTTTCGTATAAAAAGGCGGCTTCCGGGAAGTGCCCGGTGTCGTTTATGCGGGCAGGGATCCTTAGGCTTATCATTCGCCGTAAAAATAGTCAGTAATAACGAATGCCAAGCCTATTGATACCGAATGCCAAGCTTGTGAAACCTTAAAAGGTAAAAATCGTTTCTGTTTTATAAAAGCTTTTTCAGGCGGTCTTCGTAACCTTCTTCCAGTTCTTTCAGTTCTTCCGCAAAGGCGCGGACTTCGTCGGAAAGTTCTTTTCCGTTGCCGTTTAAAAGCTCAGTCAGTTCCGTGATGCCGTTTACCGTGCCTTTTATCATCATTTCCGCGATGTGCGAGCGGGAATCGTCCGCCATCACGTTCATTTTTACGCTGGCTTTCATCATTGTTTTCTGCATAAAACCGACTTCTTTCGCTTCCACGCCGTTTTCGCGCAGGTAAGAACTCAGTTTTCCTACGTATTTTTCGTAGCCGTCGTATTCTTCGATGAGCTCCTGCCGCATTTTTTCGTCATCTGTTTCCTTCATGACGTCGGAAATGGATTGCAGGGCGATATGGGCGTTTTTGTAGAGAGAAATCAGAACTTCTTTGCTTAAATTGTTAACTTCCATGGCAATTCTCCTTTTGCTTAGTTTGTTGCGCTTAAGAGAAAATATTCCGTAACGGGAGAAAATAAAATGAAGAAAAGAATATTGTTTTCCGCATTGATCGCCTTCTGTATGCTGCTATGCTCCTGCGGGATCGGCAGGGTGACTTATCTTGAAAAGGAAACGAGGGAAAATTTACGCGAAACGGTCGATTTCATTCAGCTGTGGTATTGTAAAAAGTTTACCGCGGACGATTGGGAAAAACACATTTCCGGACTTGAAAAGCAAGGCTATAGCGCGATTATCCTGCAAAGTACGTGCGAGTTTGACGAAAACGGATTTCTCGCGGCAGACGATTCCGGAAACGTTTTTCCGGACGAAACGGTAAACGCCCTTCTTGCCGTTGCGGAAAAGAAAGATTTCGGCGTATACCTCGGGCTGGCGTCGAGCGATCTGTGGTGGAAAACGAAACTTTACCGCAAAAATGCGGATCGGTGGGGAAACTTTCAGGCGGAAGCGGCGGAACTTGCCTATAAAGCGGGAAAAAATTACAAGTCCTTTAAAGGTTTTTATATGCCTTTTGAGATGTATACTAACCCCTTCCGCTACGAAAAATACTGGGCGGAAACCTGTAATGTGCTGATCGGAAAACTGAATGAGCTCGCCCCCGGGTATCCTCTTATCCTTTCGCCCTATAAAAGCGGGCTTTACAAAATGAGCAAAAGGGGAATATACGATTTTGCGGAAAGACTTTTTTCTTCGATCGATTTCAGAGAATACGATATCGTTGCCCCGCAGGACGGTTCCGGCAATGCCGCTCCCGGGTTTACTGTTGATACGGAAAGAGAAGTGAATGAGTTTTTATCCGCGTTTTACACCGCTGCGGAACGTGTTGGAAAATGCAGGTTCGGCGTTAATATCGAGTTTTTTACCTGCGAGAAAAATCGCTATGCAACGGAAAGCAGAATAAAACGGCAACGGGAGATCGCAAATCGGTACGCCTCGGTGATCCTTTCGTTCAGTTATTCGCATTATTTTGCGCCGGAAATCGGAAACGGATAAAAATTTTCCGCTTAAAACGCCGGAAATCGGATGACTATCCGTCTGAACGGGATAAAATCGTTTGACAAGCGATGAAAATAAGAGTATAATAGTAAAGAACCGCTCGGGAAGGGCAACCAAGCAGACGTAACCGTAAAATTTTATGCGGCAAATGTCGTCTCGCCCCGTGAAGCCGCGCTTCCGCGTTCGGCGATGTCTTCGTTTTGTTGCGGAGGAATCGGCGCGTCCCGGCGAGATTAGACTTAAGGAGGTCTATTTTTCATGTACGCCATTATCGAAAACGGCAGCAAGCAGTACAAAGCGGCGGTAAACGACGTTCTTACGCTTGAAAAACTCGACGTCGAAGTGGGAGCGAAGGTTGAATTCAACGTTCTTCTCGTGTCCGACGAAAACGGGATCAAAACGGCGAAAGACGTTGCGGGCTACAAAGCAGTAGCGGAAGTTACCGAACAGTACAAGGCAAAGAAAGTTATCGTCTTCAAGTACAAAGCGAAGAAGAACGAGAGAAAGAAGCAGGGTCACAGACAGCCTTACACGAGAGTGAAGATTGTCGAGATCGCCGCGAAGTAATCGTGAGGAGGGCTTAATAATGTTATTGATCAGTTTATTCGCACATAAGAAAGGTGTCGGTAGTACCAGAAACGGTCGTGACAGCAAGGCGAAACGTCTCGGCGCAAAGCGTTCGGACGGACAGGCGGTTCTTGCGGGCAACATCCTTGTGAGACAGAGAGGCACGAAGTTCCATCCCGGCAACAATGTCGGTATCGGAAGCGACGATACGCTGTACGCATTGATCGACGGCGTCGTTAAATTCGAAAGACTCGGCAGAGATAAAAAGCAGGTCAGCGTTTACGCTGCCGAATAATTCTTTGGCTTAAAACAAAGGGCGATCTTTTATAAGGTCGCTCTTTTTCGTTGCCCGGAATGTGCAATTTTCCGTGCGTTGTCACCTTTTGTGAAAATTTTAAAATTACTATTGACAGATTTAATCTGTCATGTTATAATTCCGGTGTAAAGTAAGAAGGTAAAGGGGGAAATATGAAAGCAAAAATAATTTTGGCGTTAATGCTGGCGTTTACCGTATTTGCGACAAGCGGATGTGCCATATTTTCAAAACACAGCGTAAAAAATAAAACGCCGCTGGAAACGGAAACGTTTGCGGAAAAACCGGAGCAAATCATGTCGATAAAAAACGGAAAAGAAAAATCTCTGAAGCAAGAGGAGATTGATTCCGTTTACAGTGCATTTGAAAAGCTTTCTGCTACATTAGAAGGAACGAGTTCAATAAAAGGTCCGTTTTCAAAAAGGAATATAAGTAAATGGAAGGAGACGGTTTTTTGTCTGGAATTTCGTTACGATCAGCGGCGGAAATTTACGGGAGAATTAAAAGACAATTACAATCGTTTTACGTGGGGCAATTTGCAGTATGACGCACTTCTGCTGGTCTTTTGGTCGGGTGCGGTTATTGCGGTGCCCTATCGCGGCTCGAGGTACAGAGACGTTGACGGATTGTTTCTTGTTCTTACGTTTCCCGCAGACGATATGAATGCTTTTCTCGCCGCCGTGAGCGAATCGTAGCACTTCCGATCATCCTTTTTTATCCGGAATATTGTGAAGTCGTAAACCTGATTGCATGGTTTACGACTTCTTTTATTGTTCTCCCGGCAGGGTGTTCCTTTCCCGGTAAATCGGTCGGAAGCGGGCAGGGCGGGAAGAGATCGTTTTCTTTTACGAAAATTTTACTTTCCCGAAAAAATTTCTGTCCTGTTATTCTTGTTTTTTTGCTCCGATTTTAGTATAATAAGAGGGAAAAAAGGAAAAGAGATTCTTTTCTGCCGGAGGGTGTTTGTGAAGGCATTTATAACGGTACTCGGCAAAGATAAGCCGGGCATCATAGCAAAAATTACGGGACTGCTTGCGGATCACGAAGTGAACGTAGAGGACATCAGCCAGACGATTATGCAGGGCAATTTTACCATGATCATGCTCGTTTCGCTTGAAAAGGCAGACGTTACGATCTCCTCGCTTTCGGAGGCGTTCGACAAACTCGGAAAAGAGATCGGCGTTGAGATCTTTGTCCGCAGCGACAAGATTTACAGCGCGATGCACAGGGTGTAATATGATCGATCATGCAGACATACTGGAAACGATAAATATGGTGAGGAAAGACCATTTTGACGTGAGGACGGTCACGATGGGGCTTTCCCTTTTATCCTGCATTTCCGCCACGGCGGACGAAACGGCGAAAAAGTGTTACGATCTGATCTGCCGTCGCGCAGGGGATCTCGTGAAAACGGCGGACGATCTTTCCCGAACATACGGCGTACCGATCGTAAACAAGCGGATCTCCGTTACCCCCGTTTCTCTTCTTTGCGAGCCTTTCGGCGGCGACGGGAGAAAGATCGCGCATGCCCTCGACAAAGCGGGGAAAGAAGTCGGCGTCGATTTCGTGGGCGGATACAGCGCGCTCGTGCCGAAGGGAATGACGGCGCAGGAACGCAATTTTCTGCACACGATCCCCGAGGTGCTCAGGGATACCGATATTCTCTGTTCTTCCGTAAACGTCGGATCCACCCGTTCGGGGATCAATCTCGATGCGATCGATCTGATCGGAAAAATCGTGAAGGAAACGGCAGACTTAACTTCCGGCAGAGACGGATTCGGTTGCGCGAAATTCGTGGCTTTCTGCAACGCGGTAGAAGACAATCCGTTTATGGCGGGGGCGTTTCACGGCGTGGGTGAAGGGGAGTGCGTGATCAGCGTAGGGATTTCCGGTCCCGGTGTCGTTTATCACGCGCTGAAGGACGTTCCGCATGCAAACGTGACCGAAATGGCGGAAACGATCAAGAGAACGGCATTCAAGATCACCCGCGTGGGAGAACTCATCGCAAAGGAATCGGCAAAGAGACTCGGTGCGGAATTCGGTATCGTCGATCTCTCCCTTGCGCCGACTCCCGTGGAAGGAGACAGCGTGGGGCGCATCCTCGAGGAAATGGGACTTGAAAAAGTCGGAACGCACGGAACGACGGCTTGCCTTGCTATTTTAAACGACGCCGTGAAAAAGGGCGGCATGATGGCAAGTTCGAAAGTCGGCGGGCTTTCGGGGGCGTTTATCCCCGTCAGCGAAGATATCGGCATGATCGAAGGGGCAAAAAGCGGAACGCTTTCCTTAGATAAACTCGAGGCGATGACCGCGGTGTGCAGCGTCGGCATCGATATGGTTGCCGTGCCGGGAGATACGCCCGCTTCCACGATTTCCGCCATATTGGCAGACGAGGCGGCGATCGGTATGGTGAACAACAAAACGACGGCTGTCAGAATTATTCCCGTTCCGGGAAAGACGGTCGGAGATACGGCGGAATTCGGCGGCTTGCTCGGATTTGCGCCGATCATGGCGGTGAAAACGCCTTCCGCCGAAAAGTTTATTTCGAGGGGCGGGCAGATTCCCGCGCCCGCGCACGGCAACAAAAACTGAACGGGAGGTATCGGTTATTATGGATCGCGAATTCGATATAAAAACATTAAAAGAAAATTTACAGGGGGGACTGTCCGGTTATCGCCCGCGTCCCTTCTGGAGCTGGAACGACGATTTAAAGAAGGAAGAACTTCTTCGTCAGATCGACCAGATGAAAGAAAAAGGGATCGGCGGTTTCTTCATGCATGCCCGCGGCGGACTGAAAACGGAATATCTCAGCAAAGAGTGGTTCGACTGTATCCGCGCCTGCACCGAACGGGCGAAAGAGCTCGGAATGGAAGCGTGGGGATATGACGAAAACGGCTGGCCGAGCGGTTTTGCCGGGATGAAACTTCTCGAAGACCCTGCCAACCACGAACAATATCTCGTGAGAACGGTCGGCGATTTCGATCCTTCCGCGAATGCGAGTTACCTTGTAAAAGACGGGAAATGCGTCCGCGTGAGCGAGAGCAAAGGGGAAGGAACGTATCTTAACGTATCCGTAAAAACGAATCCTTCCGTCGTTGACGTGATGAATCCCGCGATCGTGAGAAAGTTTATCGATCTTACGCACGAGCGTTATAAAAAAGAACTCGGCGACGATTTCGGAAAATACATGCTCGGGTTCTTTACCGACGAGCCGCAGTATTACCGTTGGGAAACGCCTTATTCTCCCTGCCTGACAGAGCGCATGAAAAAGTACGGCGTGGATCTGTGGGAAGAACTCGGCAAGCTTTTCTGCGACGCCGAAGGGAGCAAACGGTTCCGGTATCTTTACTGGAACTGCGCTCATAAGCAGTTTATCGACAGTTTTATCAAACAAATTTACGATTGGTGCAACGAAAACGGATGCCGTATCACCGGGCACGACATCGAGGAATCCCGCCTGTTCACGCAAATGTGGTGCTGCGGCGGGCTGATGGATTTTTACGAATACGAACATATTCCCGGGATGGATTGGCTCGGGAGAAACGTCGGCGACGAACTCGCTCCCAAACAACTCGGTTCGAGTGCGGAGCAACTCGGCAAAAAACTTGCCATCACCGAGACGTTCGCCTGCTGCGGCTGGGACGTTACGCCGAGAGAACTGAAAAAACTTGTCGACTGGCAGTTTGTGAACGGCGTCAATCAGATTTGTCAGCATCTGATGGCGTATTCCATTCACGGAGAGAGAAAGCGCGATTATCCGCTTACTTATTCCGAACATATGGCGTGGTTTGAACGGTACGGGCTTTTCAACGAATATTTTTCCCGCCTCGGCTATCTGATCGCCGAGAGCAGAAACGAAGTGAACGTCCTTCTTCTGCATCCGATCAAGTCTGCCTATCTCACCTTTGACCGCGACGACGATTTCGAAAGCATTAAAACGCTTGAATTGTCTTTTAAGGAACTTATAGACAGGTTTTCGAGAGAGCAGATCCCTCATCATTACGGAGACGAAAACCTGATGGCGCGCCACGGAAGCGTGAAGAACGGCAAACTGACCGTCGGGAATTACGCTTACGAGTTCGTCGTTCTTCCCGAAGCGGAAGGGATGGATAAAACAACGCTTGCTCTTCTCGGCGAATTCGTAAAACAGGGCGGAAAGCTCGTGCTTGCGGGCGAGAAACCGAAATATCTTGAAGGGGAGCCTTATGCCTTTGACGAAATTTACGCCACGGCGACGGAAGAAGACATCGTCGCTTCTCTTCCGTATACGATAACGCCGCACGTGCAAGGGGTGTATTCCGCATACAGAAAGGGGAAAACGGGCGATTTCCTTTATATCGTGAACGTGAGCGGCGGAAACGTCTGTCTTACCGTGCGCTGTCCGTCGCGTTATCCCGTACTTCTCGATCTCGAAACGCTGGAAACTTCCGTGCCCGAAACAAAGGAAGGAAACGTTCTGCTTACCCTTGCAGACGGCGGCAGTGCGATCCTGCTTCAGAGCGACGCGCCTTATACGAAAGAATATGCGAAACAGGGCGGAGAGATCGATCTCGGCGGAAAATGGAAGGTGATTTCCCGCACGCCGAACACGCTTGCGATCGATAAGGCAAATCTTTCTTACGACGGCGTTTCCTTTGAAGAGAAGGCGTATATTCCCGCAATTTTCTATAAGCTGATCGGCGAAAAATACCGCGGCAGGATCTGGCTGAAATACACCTTCCGCGCGGAAACTCTACCCGGAAACATCCGTATGGAATGTGAAAACATGGGGATTTTCTCCTGCCGTGTAAACGGAAAGGAGATCGGTCTGAAAGCGGGCGGAACGCTCGATAAAAGTTTTCTCACGGCGGATATCGCGGGGGCTCTTAAAAAGGGTGAAAACGAGATCGTGCTCGGCGTCGATTTTTATGAGCGCGACTATGTGTATTTCGTTCTCGACGACGTGCGCGGCGAAAAAGAATCGTTGAAAAACTGTCTGTCTTACGACAGCGAGATCGAGGCGATCTATCTTCTCGGCGATTTCGGCGTAAAGGAGAAAGCTCTGAAATTCGAAAACGGCTGTTATCTTTCGGACGGCGACTACGAGCTGACCGCGCCCGTTTCCGAAGTTCTTGCGGATAAACCTCTTACCGAACAGGGATATCTCTTCTTTGCCGGACATATCGTTCTTTCAAAGAAAGTCACGATCGACAAGGAACACGACACCCTTGTGCTTTCCGGCAGACATGCCGTTGCCGACGTTTCCGTCGACGGGAAATTCGTCAGGAGCATGCTGTTCGGCGATGCGCTCGATCTCTCCGCTTTTGCGGACGGAAGAGAACATGAACTCACGATCACGCTTTACAGCGGAAACCGCAATCTTTACGGTCCGTTCCATTGCAAAACATATGAACCGCTTGCCGTCGGTCCGCAGAATTTCGACTTTATCGGAACATGGAAAGGGTATGAAAGCCCCGACTATCGTGACAGTTACAGTTTCGTTCCCTTTTCGCTTATCGGAAAATAACGGAAAGAAAGACAAAGATATAAGGAGTAAGCATGAAAAAGACAAAAATCGTTTGTACGTTGGGTCCCGCAAGCTGCACGAAGGAAGTGATTTCCGCCATGTACGACGCGGGCATGAACGTCTGCCGTCTTAATTTTTCTCACGGCACGCATGAAGAGCATGCCGCAAAAATCGCGATCATCAAAGAGATCAGAGAAGAACGGAAGATCCCTCTTCCCATTCTGCTCGATACGAAAGGTCCGGAATTCCGCACGGGAACTTATAAAAACGGAAAGATCCTGTTGAAAAAAGGGCAGGAATTCACCTTTACCTCCGATCCCGCGGAAGGGGATGAGACCAGGGTTTCCGTCAGTTATTCCCATCTTGCCGAAGTGATGAAACCGGGAGACACGATCCTGTTGAATAACGGACTGATCTCTTTCCGCGTGAAGGAAGTGAAGGGAAACGACGTGATCACCGAGGTTACGGAAGGCGGAACGACTTCCGATCACAAGAGTATGTTTTTCCCGGGAAAAGAACTCGTGCTCGATTATCTGTCCGAACAGGATAAAAAAGATCTGTTGTTCGGGATAAAGCAGGGGGTCGATTTCGTCGCGTTGTCCTTCGTTTCCTGTGCGGACGATATCCGCGTCGTAAGAGAATTCATGAAAGCGAACGGCGGCGAGGATATCGACCTGATTGCAAAGATCGAAAGCAAGCGCGGCGTAGACAATCTCGAAGAGATCGTAAAAGCGTCCGACGGTGTGATGGTCGCAAGAGGCGATCTCGGCGTGGAATTGCCGTACGAGGAGCTTCCGAATACGCAGAAACACATGATCGACGTCTGCCGCATTCTCGGGAAAAGGGTGATTACCGCAACGGAAATGCTCGAATCGATGATCCACAGTCCGCGCCCGACCCGCGCGGAGATCTCCGACGTCGCAAACGCCGTGTACGACGGCACGAGTTCCGTTATGTTGTCCGGCGAGACCGCCGCAGGCGAATACCCCGTGGAAGCGGTTCGCGCCATGGCGAAAATTGCCGAACAGGCGGAAAAGAACACGGAATACATTCAGCAGATCGAAAACGACAGATTCATTATTTCCGGGTCTTCGGAGTCTCTGTCTCACTCCGCGTGCATGCTTGCGCACGACCTCGGGGCGAAAGCGATCGTCGTATGCACGAATACCGGCATGACGGCGCGCATGGTTTCCCGTTTCCGCCCGGAAGTCCCCATTATCGGGATGACATCCAATGAAAAGGCGTTTCAGAAACTCGCCCTTTCGTGGGGCGTGATCCCGTTTAAAAGCGACGCATATTCTTCCGTAGACGTTCTCTTTTATTTTGCCGCGCTTGCCGCGAAGGCGAGCGGGCTTGTTAAAAAAGGCGATACGATCGTTATGACGGGAGGAACGCCTACGGGTAAGGGCGGAAATTCCTCGCTCATTAACGTTGCGACACTTTAAAACAAAACGGATCGTCGATAGAAATGCGACGATCCGTTTTTTACGAAACAGAATGAAATAACGCAAAAAAGCGTACCGCAAAAGAACGGCACGCTTTTTATTTTACGTGTTTAAAATCAGTCTTTCTTCATTGCGTTGATCTTAAGCTGAAGACCGGATTTCTTGTTTGCGGCGGTATTCTTGTGATAAACACCCTTCGCGACGGAAGAATCGATCACGGATGCCGTTTCGGGGAAAAGCTTAACGGCTTCTTCATAGTTGCCGCTTTCGATTACGGCATTAAGCTTTCTGATTGCGGATTTCACTTCGGACTTATTGTCTTTGTTAAAACCGGTTTTCTTTGCGTTTACGATAACACGTTTTTTAGCGGATTTAATGTTAGGCACTGTATGTTCTCCTTTTATAAGGCATGCGAAAAAAGCCGTATGCCTTTATCCTTAAAATTATATATCTATTCTATCATAAATTTCGGCGAATGGCAACAAAATTTTGCCATGTTTTCTAAATTTAACGGATAAATTCGCAAATATTCTTATTTTTTTCCTGCCTGCACGGAAAAGAACGGATATCGCCTTCGGTTTTTCCTCATAATTCGCCTTCTGTTTTCATAAAATGAGAAAAAGAGAGGTTATTTTATGGACGACAGATGCGTGATCTGTTACGACAGCGGGGTGGGCGGTCGGTATCTTTACGAGAAAATAAAAAGTGCTTTCCCTTCGGAAACGACGTTATATTTTTCCGATGATAGGAATATGCCTTACGGGAATAAAACAAAAACGGAATTAAAGGGGATACTGGAACGAAATATGCGCAAGTTTCTTTCCTACTCGCCGAAAGCCGTTGTGATCGCATGCAATACGATGTCGTCCGGTTTTCCCGATTATCGTGCGGAAGGCGGCGTGAGGATTTTCCGGGTATTTCCCGAGATCCCGGAAGGGAAAAAGACCCTTCTTCTTTCGACCAATGCGACTGCCGGCACGTTTTACGTGAAACGACTTATCAGGCAGAGAAATGACGTTACCCTTTGCCCTCTCGCTTTTCTGGCGGAAGATATCGAAAGGGGGAAGACGGATCTCAGCCGGGATTGGGAGACGATCGAAGGGGAAAGAGCGGGCGGTTACGAGTGTGTTTCGCTCGGTTGCACCCATTACCGTGCGGCGATCGGAAGGTTGAAGAAAATATTCCCGACGGCGGAGATCGTAGACGGTGCAGACAGAACTTTTGAGGAGATTTCCGCCTTTTTAAAAAGCAATTCCAGCAGAAGGGAAAACGTTTTTTCCGTATCGGGGCGGTAGAAGAAGCGCCGGAACAAAGCGAAAAAATTGTAAATCAAACCGGGTAGGCTGTCGGTCTTCGGGACGGAAAATCGGGGATCGCGATTGCCGTTCCGATCCGTCGGACGGCAAAACAGGAGGATTCAATATGTTTTGGGATGTATTGCGTTGTCTGATCGACAAAATATTGTTTTTTACTTCAAGTATCGGGAACGATTCGTTTCCGCAACCTCTTTCTCCCGCAGAGGAAGCGGAATGTCTGAAAAGGTTCCGCGAAAACGGAGATAAGAGCGCAAAAGATAAGCTGATCCGCCATAATCTCAGGCTTGTGGCGCATATTGCGAAAAAATATCAGGGATCGGAAGACGTCGACGATCTGATCTCGGTAGGATCGGTCGGGCTGATCAAAGCGATCAATACCTACGAGCCTGACAAAGGAACGCAGCTTGCCACCTATACGGCAAGGTGCATCGAAAACGAAATTCTGATGCTGCTCAGGGCAAACAAAAAACACAGAGGCAATCTCTCCCTTTCCGATTGCGTCGGGCTCGATAAGGACGGAAACGAACTTACGATCATCGATCTTCTCGCCGAAAAGGAAGAAGGGGTTTTCAGCCGTGTGGAAAATTCCATTTTAAAGGAGAAATTTCTCGAAATCATGAAAGCGTGCCTGACGGAACGGGAGTATACCGTTGTTTGCCTGCGGTACGGTCTGACGGGCGTAAGACCGCTCGCTCAGCGAGAGGTGGCGAAACACCTTAAGATCTCGAGATCGTATGTCTCAAGGATCGAAAAAAAGGC
This sequence comes from uncultured Acidiphilium sp., assembly GCA_902495325.1. Lineage (GTDB taxonomy): Bacteria > Bacillota > Clostridia > Christensenellales > Borkfalkiaceae > UBA10281. The sequence goes on along the minus strand of CABUWK010000001.1, from coordinate 103,689 downwards.
GGTGGAGAAGATCCGCGACGCGATCGGCAATAACGATTTTTTCGGCGATTAGGCTCAGCGTTCGCCGCTACGGGCTGTTTTAACGGCTAAAAATCGGTTTATGACATTTATGACGGTGTCTGCCCGGAGAAATCATGATCTCCCGCAGCTAAAGAAGATCGCGACGGCGGATGATTTGAATGATCGTTTTTCTTCCGTTTATGACCGATATTGTGATTTTTCGGAAGAAATTTCGAAATTAACGGCTTAATTCCTTGCAAAATTCCACATTTTATTATATCATAGAAGAAAGCCTGCAAGGCATAATAAAATCGGAGGAAACACGGTGAAACCCGCTTATTTTAATGCGGGCTCAGCCGCAAGGAAAATCATGACGAAATATTATCTTGCGATCGACATCGGCGCCTCGAGCGGCAGACACATTCTTTCCCATATCGAAAACGGGAAAATGGTTCTGGAAGAAGTTTATCGTTTCGAAAACGGAATGGACGAAAAAGACGGACATCTCGTCTGGGACTATAAGAAACTTTTCGCGAATATCGTTGCCGGAATGAAAGAGTGTAAAAAACTCGGTAAAGTTCCCGTAAGCATGGGAATCGATACCTGGGGGGTTGATTATGCGTTGATCGACGGAAACGGCAACGTGATCGGCGACGTTTACGCTTACAGAGATTCGAGAACGGAAAAACCGATCGAAGAAGTTCATTCGATCGTTCCTTTTGAAACGCTTTACGAAAGAACGGGGTCTCAGTTCCAGATCTACAACACGATTTATCAGCTTTATACCGATAAACTGAGCGGTAAGCTCGACAAGGCGGAACGCTTCTTGATGATGCCCGATTTCTTCAATTATCTCCTTACCGGCGTGATGAAAAACGAATTTACGAACGCTTCCACGACCGGGCTGATGAGTGCAAAAACAAGAGAATGGGATATGCAGACGGTGAAAGAACTCGGTCTTCCCGAAAAACTGTTCGGGGAACTTTCCGATCCTGCAACGCTCGTCGGAAGGCTGAAGCCCGAACTTGAAGCCGAAGTCGGATATAACCTTAACGTCGTATTGCCTGCCACACATGACACGGCAAGCGCGGTGATGGCGGTTCCCGAAAACGGTTGCCCTCTTTATATTTCGAGCGGAACGTGGTCTTTGCTCGGGATCGAAAGCCCCGTTGCCATTTCCACGAAGGAAGCTTTGGACCAGAACTTCACGAACGAAGGCGGTTATCGCAGATCCACGAGATTTCTGAAAAACATTATGGGGCTCTGGATGATTCAGTGCGTCAGAAGAGAATATGATAAAAAATACAGCTGGGCGGATTTCGTGAAGCTTTCCGAAGAAGTGAAAGACTTCGATTCGATCGTAGACGTGAACGACCGCAGTTTCCTTGCTCCCGCAAGCATGATCGAAGCCATCCGCGATTACTGCCGTAAAACGGGGCAGAAAGTTCCCGAAACGCCGGGTGAGATCGCGCTTTGCGTATACGACAGCCTTGCCGTTTGCTATAAAAAGGCAGTGGAAACGGTGGAAAAGGTTACGGGAAAACATTTCGATACCATTCATATCGTCGGTGGCGGTTGCCAGAACGGTTATCTGAACCTTCTTACGGCGAGAAGAACGGGCAGAAAAGTGGAAGCAGGTCCCGTGGAAGCAACCGCGATCGGAAATATTCTTTCTCAGCTTTTGTATGACGGTGCGGTAAGCGATATCGCGGCGGCGAAGGATCTTGTAAAAGTTTCGTTCGACGTTGAGGAGATCACAGCGTAACAGTAAATTCAATCTCCCCTTCTGAGGGGCTAATCCGATTAATTCGGGAGTATTAACCTTATTAAGTTCGGTGTTTCCCGGCTGAAGTCGATTTCGGATTTATCGAAAAAACAAATTAACAGTTAAAAGCCGCAATCTTCGGATTACGGCTTTTTCTATCTTTTTTCCGGCTCTTGCTTTATTGGGCTCTTTATCAAAGAAGGTAGCGGTGATAGGGGAATTTTTCGTTATCCGAATCTGTAAATGTTTCCGATGGAACACGAGTATCTTAAGTATAATTTGTACTGCGTCGGGTGTGTTTGGTTGCTTTATCGGGAAAGGTGGATTTTACCGGTAAAATGATGTTGTTTTCCCGATGGGTAGGGTGATTTTGTAAAGGAGCGATATGGATGGCTGAAGGAAAAGATTTTCATTGGGTGGGGACAAGCTTATGCGCTGTTGTGTGCAAGCGAGTTATTGTTTCTGTAACGTCAGATAAATTTCTTACAAGTCGGGAAGATCCATGCTGAGTAACCATTAATATTTACAATAATATGTAGAATATATAATAAAACATTAATGCTTCTATAAAGCAAAAATAATGCAATTTATTAATTATGAAAGAATAAACCATAAATGAAATAAAAAGATAGTTTTGTTGGTAAAAATAAAATAGCGAGAGAAAAAGCAAAAAAGAAGTGAAATTCAGATCAGGAAAAAGAAATCCGGCGAACTGAAAAAACAGGGTGGGAGTATAGGGGGATAAGAGAGAATAAAATCGGTCATGTCGGATAAAACGAAAAGAAAACGGTCATGCAAGTGGATCGGAAAAATGAAATTTCTTCATTGCGGGTGAGAGGTAAAGGTAAAATAAATCCCGTAATCGCGGAAAGGATTACGGGATAAAGAGTTATGAGATAAATCGGGATAAAAGAATTATGAAATAAATCGGGAAAAGAGCATTTACAAGATAACGCGCTGCCCGCCGCGGGGGAAATGATCCGAAAAGGTCCTTAAACTATATAACTTAAACTATTTAAATTATATAAGTATATAAGCGCGCGAAGGTCTTTAGGATGCAGACGTGATACTTAGGGCAGGTAAGCGGCGTAGAACGATTCGCTATGTTGCAGAACGATTCCCTTATTGGTAAGGCGTTCGTTATAGATGAAATTCCATGTCGATTATAACGCCCATATATCACATATACATATAATCTGTTAGATACAAGTTGTTTCGTGTCGGATATAAGCTGTTTCGCTTCCGTTTGCGGATCGGTTATACCTTTATCATGTCTGTCGGGGCGATCGAGGTTCCGGCAATAAAATTATAAACGGAGTTAAGAAGAAGATCTTTCTCAAAAGATTTTTCGGCTGCGCCTTCCAGTTTCGAAATGTCCGTTCGTCTTAAAACGAGAGGGTAAGAGGAGTTCTGCGCAAAATAGGGCAGTAGGTCTTTTCTCTCCTTTTTTACAGCGAGAACTTTCAGGTAAGACGGGTTTTTCAGACACTTTCTTACAAGCGTTTTCTCGATTCCGAGGGCGGAGGAAAGCAGAATCCGGTTCAGCCTGGTACAAGTGTACCGTTTTGTTTGCAGTTTCTCCGTGAGTTCGTTATAGGAATGAGAATGCAGGGCGAATGCTTTGATCCTGTTTTCGAGTCCCTCCGTGCAGTCGAGTGTTTTTGCGATCTCTTTTTTGTCTTTCACGACGGCGGAAAAAAGCTCGTACCCGCCGATATCGGGCAGTTTGTCCGGTAAATCTTCGAAAACGTACGACGGAACGCTCGTGCGGACGCTTTCTTTTTCTCCCCGCCGGACGGCTTCGCGGATCGCGCTTGCCGAAGAATCTCCGTTGCCGATCGTTTTATCGTGGTAACCCGCGCCCTCGCGGCGGATCGGGAAAATTTCCGTTTCGGGGGAGAGTTTTAAAACGGCTTTCGCGTATTCCACGCCGAGAATGTTATTCGGGGATTTCAGCAGCCCGAAGTCGACGTTCTCCGTGTTTAACCGTTGCAATGCGTTCACTTTGGCGCGGATCTGCGAAATGCCTTTTTTCAGCTCTTCCTTCATGATCGAGCGGAATTCCTTGCTCTCTTCCGAAAGCGCGCCCGCGGTCGATAAAATGCTCGTTTTATCTCCGCTTTCCGTTCCGAAGCAGAGAAATTTTTCTCCCTTTACCGAAGCGAGCAGTTTTACGGCTCCCGTGGCGAACACTTCCGCCGGAGCGATCGCAAATACCGCCGGCAGCTCGAAAACAATGTCTGCTCCCGCAAGGATCGCATGTTTTGCGCGGGTGTGCTTGTCGAGCAGGGCGATCTCTCCGCGCTGGGTAAAGTTTCCGCTCTGGATCACGGCGATGCAGTCCGGCGCAATTTCTCTCCGGATTGCGGCGAGATGTTTTAAATGTCCGTTATGAAGCGGGTTATATTCGCAAACGGCGAAACAAATTTTCAAAACTTAACCCCCTTTTAATTGATATTTTAAATTTTTAGGTGTATAATGAATATGTTTGGGCGGTTTCGTGTGCCGGGAGGCGCCGTTTCTGCCCGAGTATTCTCTTTTCCGGTCTATTTTATACCATCGGATCAGAAATTTCAATCGTTTGAAAGGCTTTTCTTTTAAAAGGAGTAAAATCATGTCAAAAGTTCTGGAAGAAATCAAAAAGAGAGCGTCTGTTCTCGGCAAAAATATCGTTTTGCCCGAAGGGGAAGACAAGAGAGTGGTGGAAGCTGCTTCCGTGTCCGTGAAAGAGGGGATCGCAAAGATCACTCTTCTCGGCAACAAAGAACAGATCCTGAAAGACAATCCGGGCGTCGATCTTACCGGCGTCACGATCATCGATCCGCTTACTTATGAAAAAACGGAAGAATACGCGAACCTTTTGTACGAACTTCGCAAAGTGAAGGGGATGACGCCCGAACTTGCGCATGAAACGCTGAAAAAAGATTATACCATGTACGGCGCGCTGATGCTGAAATCGGGCGACGTGGACGGCATGGTTTCCGGTGCGTGCCATTCCACGGCAAACACCCTTCGTCCCGGTCTTCAGATCATCAAAACGGCGAAAGGAACGCCTATCGTATCCGCATATTTCCTGATGATCGCTCCCGAAGGCGGGAACAAATATTGCGAGGACGGTTGCTATATTTACGCCGATTCCGGGTTGAATCAGAACCCGACGAGCGAGGAGCTCGCTTATATCGCGCAGTCTTCCGCGGCAAGCGCGAAGGCGATCGCGGGGATCGAGCCGAGAGTGGCTTTCCTTTCTCACTCCACGAAAGGTTCCGCACGTCACCCGGACGTCGATAAAGTTACCGCGGCGGTCGCGAAATTCCACGAGATCTGCCCGGACGTTCTCGCCGACGGCGAATTGCAGTTCGACGCCGCGATCGTTCCCGAAGTGGGCGCGTCGAAGGCGCCCGGTTCTCCCGTTGCGGGGCATGCGAACGTGCTGATCTTCCCCGATCTCGATGCGGGAAATACCAACTATAAAAACACCGAGAGACTCGGCGGCTTCCAGGCGGTAGGTCCTCTTTGCCAGGGGCTCGCGAAACCCATCAACGACCTTTCGAGAGGTTGCCATATGGAAGATATCGTCGCGGCGGTTGCGATCACCGCTTTGCAGACGCAGATCTAAAAAAATAAGAAAAGGGGTTTATCCGTTATCATGAAAATTCTCGTTATCAACGCAGGCAGTTCTTCTCTGAAATATCAGCTGATCGATATGGCAACCGAAAAGGCGATCGCCAAGGGCGGCTGCGAGAGGATCGGGCTTGACAGTTCTTTCTGCAAACATAAGGCAAACGGCAAGGAAACGACGATCTCCGCGCCGATGCCGACCCATAAAGAAGCCATTCAGGTGGTTCTGAACGCCCTGGTAGACAAAGAATACGGCGCGATCTCTTCGATGAAGGAGATCGATGCGGTAGGGCACAGGATCGTTCACAGCGGCGAAGTTTTCAACGACTCCGTGCTGTTGACGGACGAAACGATGAAGACGATCGAAGAACTTGCCGAACTTGCACCGCTTCATCAGCCGGCAAACATCATCGGCGTGAATGCCTGCAAGGCTATCATGCCGGGCGTTCCCATGGTGGGCGTTTTCGATACGGCTTTCCATTCCACGATGCCCGAAAAGGCATATATCTACGGTATTCCTTACGATGCTTACAAAGACTTCAAGATCAGAAGATACGGGTTTCACGGAACGAGCCATCGCTATGTTTCTTCGGAAGCGGCGAAATATCTCGGCAGAGAAAACGATCCCGAATTCAAGGTGATCACCCTTCATCTCGGCAACGGTTCTTCCATTTCCGCGGTGAAAGGCGGGAAGAGTATGGATACGTCCATGAGCTTTACGCCGCTCGGCGGTGTTCCGATGGGTACGAGATCGGGCGATCTCGATCCCGCTATCGTGGAATTTCTGGCGGAAAAGTACAAGATGACGCTTGCCGAAACGATCACGTATCTCAATAAAAAATCGGGTGTAAGCGGGCTTTCCGGCGTCTCTTCCGATTTCAGAGATCTCACGAAAGCCGCGAACGAAGGCAATCACAGAGCGGCTCTTGCGCTTGACGTGTTCAACTATTCCTGCAAAAAGTATCTCGGCGCTTATGCCGCCGCGCTCGGCGGGGTGGACTGCGTGGTATTTACCGCCGGTATCGGCGAACATGACGGTGCGGTCAGAAAGGCGATCGCGAGCGACCTCGGCTTTATGGGAATCGTGATCGACGAAGAGAAAAACGCGAACGTGGGAGACGGCATCTGCGATATTACGGGAAAGGGCGGAAAAGCGAAAGTTCTCGTGATTCCGACCAACGAAGAGCTCGTGATCGCGCGCGATACCGAAAGACTTGCAAAATAATTGATGTTTTTTCCCTTACGGGGTGAAAAAATATTGACAACACCGAAAAAAAAAGGTATAATCAATAAGCATATTATGGTTATCGACGTAAGAAAACTCAAGTACAGCGGAAAAACGGAGTGTTCGTTTCATTTCGATTACGAAGCGAGCGATTCGATGATCACTTTACCTAACGCGAAATTCGACGGCCCCGTATCGATTACGGGAACGCTTACGCTTGGCGGTAACGAAGTTACGGTCGAAGGGGAGATCGGATATACGATCGCAGGGCAGTGCTCGCGGTGTCTGGATAGCGTTATTTTCCATAACGTCGTCGGATTTGACGAAGTTTTTTCCGAAAGCAAAGAGGATGAGGACGCGTATAAGTTTGCCAAAGGTCTTGTGGACCTTACGGAAATGGTAAACGATAAGATCCTTACTTCCATGCCGTACACGATTTATTGCAAAGACGACTGTAAGGGGCTTTGTCCCACGTGCGGAGCAAATCTGAATCATACGGATTGCGATTGCGCAAAGTAAAGTAAAGAATATAAACAAGCGAGGTGTATACAAATGGCAGTTCCTAAGCATAAGGTATCTAAACAGAGAGGAAACAAGAGATTCGCAAGTAACTATACGGTGAAGGCTCCTACGCTCGTCGAATGTCCTCAGTGTCATGAACTGAAAGCTACGCACAGAGTTTGCCCGAAATGCGGTTATTATGACGGTAAACTTGTCGTAGAAAAGGCTGAAAAGAAGGCTGACTGATTTTTCGATCCATGTGCCTGAGCGAAAATTGCGAAGAAACGATTTTCGATCTGGCGTATCAACGGGCGGATAGCGATTTGCTATTCGCCTTATTTTCGTTCGCGCGATTTATGCGCTGTTTGGACACTACATATGGAAATAAACGATAACAAACATAAGAAAACAGCGATTCTCGGCAGATTTGTTCTTTTATCCGTCACGGTGATCTGGGGTAGCTCTTTCGTTATTTTGAAAGATACCCTCGAAACGCTCGGCGGAGGACATTTTACTTTTTTTATTCTTGCTGCCAGGTTTTTGCTCGGCGCGATATTCCTTGCCCTGTTCGGGATAAAACGAATGAAACACATGACGCGTCAGACGGTAAAAAACGGCGTGCTTACGGGCATTATTCTGTTTGCGGCTTATGCGGTGCAGACGATCGGGCTGAAATATACCACGGCGTCCAAGAACGCTTTTTTAACGGCGGCGTACTGTGTGATGGTTCCTTTTCTGGTCTGGATATTCTACCGTTCGAAACCGAAAGTAAGCAACGTTGTGGCGGCGACGATCTGCCTTTCGGGGATCGCGTGTATTGCGTTCGGCGGGAAAAGCGGGCATGGCAGCAACGAATTCCTTGGCGATTGCCTTTCCTTTGCGTGCGGCGTTTTCTTCGCCTTGCAGATCGTATTTAACGAAAAATTTTCCAAACAGGACGATCCCGTTTGTCTGATCACGGTTGTTATGGTTACGGCAGGGGTGCTTCATGCGGCAGTTTCCGGTGCCGTGGAGTTTTCGCGTTACGCTTCGTCCTTTTCCGTTTCGGGAGAAGCGGCGTTGAAAATCGGATATCTCGCGTTGTTTGCGACGTGCTATTGCCAGTTCGGGCAGTGTTTCGGGCAAAAATACGTGCCGGCAAATTCTTCGTCTCTCATCCTGAGTCTCGAAGCTGTGTTCGGAACGGTTTTCGGCATCTTGCTCGGAAACGATAAAATGACCGTTCCTATCGTGATCGGATTCGTATTCGTGTTTATTTCCGAATTGCTTTCGGAATTCGGTTTTCCGGCTTTTTTACGGAAGAAAAAGAAGGAAGATAAGGAAAGAGACAAAAAAAATTAAGAATTACTCCTAAAAATTGAAATTTAACTTGACAAACGTTAAAGTTTATAGTAAAATAATGGTGCGATCCGACGGAAACGGTTTTCCGTTCCGCCGTGGGAACTATTTATTATTACGGAGGATGTTATTTTTATGAAAAAGTTTGTTTGCCCGATCTGCGGTTATGTTCACGAAGGGGATTCCGCTCCCGAGTTTTGCCCCGTCTGCAAATGCCCCGGTTCTAAATTTACCGTTCAGGAAGGCGGGCTTTCCTGGGCTGCAGAACACGTTGTCGGCGTTGCGAAAGATTGTGACGAGGAGATCAAAAACGGTCTTCGCATGAACTTCGAAGGGGAGTGCAGCGAGGTTGGCATGTATCTTGCCATGTCGAGAGTGGCTTTCCGCGAAGGCTATCCCGAGATCGGTTTGTATTATGAAAAAGCGGCAATGGAAGAAGCGGAACATGCCGCTAAATTTGCCGAAATGCTCGGCGAAGTCGTGACCGATTCCACGAAAAAGAACCTTGAACTGCGCGTTGCGGCGGAAAACGGCGCCACGGCAGGTAAGACGGAACTTGCAAAACTGGCGAAAGCGAAGAATCTCGATGCGATTCACGATACCGTACACGAAATGGCAAGAGACGAAGCGCGCCACGGCAGAGCGTTTGAAGGTCTTCTTAACAGATACTTCAAGAAATAATCGGAAGCCCGGACAGATGCCGAGGATAACGGGATAAGACCGGGTTTAAACGCAATCGATCGGTGCGGAAACGTTTTCGTTTTCGCGCCGTTTTTGCATAAAACAGCCTGCGTTCTGATCGTTGGCTCGTGCCGTATGAAAGGAGAAGAAAATGACGGAAAAGGAAAAAATGTATGCGGGAAAGATCTATAATCCTTTCCGCGAGGGAATGACGGAAATGCGGCGCAAATCGCACGAGTTGTGCCAGAAATACAATGCGACGCCCGAATCGGATACGGAAACGAGGGAGGCGATCTTGAACGAGCTGATGCCGGATCACGGGGAAGGTGTATACCTTCAGGGACCGATCCAGTTCGATTTCGGAACGAATATCAGAATGGGAAAGCGTTCGTACGCAAACTTTAACCTCTGCGTGCTCGATACCAATTACGTCACGATCGGCGACGACGTGTTTATCGGACCGAACTGTTCGATTTTAACCCCCGTTCATCCTCTTTGTCCGGAAGATCGCAATATTTTCCGCGAGATGAGGAGATCGGGGCGGACGTCAATCTCGAATACAGCAAGCCGGTTACGATCGGAAATAACTGCTGGCTCGGCGGAAACGTGACCGTTCTGCCCGGGGTGACGATCGGGGAGGGGTGTGTGATCGGTGCGGGATCCGTCGTTTCGAAAAGCATTCCCGCAGGGTCTCTCGCCTTCGGGAATCCGTGCAGAGTGGTAAGAAAAATTACGGAAAAAGACAGACTTTCCGAACATCCGGAACTTTTCGAGTGACGGTCGGAAAGCAAATGGGAAAACCGCGGGCATTCAGAGTCCGCGGTTTTTTATCGGACCGACGGGGAGGACGGCAAGGTATGTCTGTCCGGGATCCTGTTCTTTTTGTTTATCGGAAACGGGATCGGCGGAGAGCGTAAAAGCCGTTTTTTCGGAGAATATTTGCCGGAAAGGTCGGGAGAGCGGTTAAATCGATTGATTATTTTACGGAAACAGTATATAATAATGTTATACGGAGAGGTTCGGCTTTTCCCGTAAAGGGGCATGCGGAAGACGTGCCGGATGCTGCCGGGCGGAAAAGTTCTTTCTTCGGGAAAAAGAAAACATATCGGGCGCGGGGCTTCAGGCTTTGTTTGCTTTTGCCTGATATCGCGAAAGGTTTTTATGGATTATTTTATACGGTTTTTGTTTATTTTTCTGTTCTGTTCGTTTGCGGGCTGGCTGCTCGAAGTAGCGTTCCGCTCGATCAAAGGAAAACGGCTGATCAATCCCGGCTTTCTGACGGGTTGTTGTCTGCCGATCTACGGTTTCGGCGGCACCGCGATGTTTCTGTTGTGCTCGGTCGATTTTTCGTTTGTGGGGAACAGGGTCGCGGAAGTGATCCTTCTGCTTGTTCTTGCCACCGTTGTGATGACGCTGATCGAGTTTATCGCGGGATATATCTCCCTTAAATTCTATCACAACCGTTTGTGGGATTATTCCGGGCAGTGGGGAAATTATAAAGGGATCATTTGCCCCTTGTTTTCCTTCTTCTGGGGCGTGATCTGCCTTGCTTATTATTTTCTCGCGTATGAACCGCTCGGAAAGCTTTCCCTGTGGGTGGTTGGTTCTCCCTATGCGATCTTCTTTCTCGGGATCGCGTTCGGGATCTTCCTGGTGGATCTCTGCAAGTCTCTCGAATTGATGGGCAAGCTTCGTAAGTATGCGATTTCCATCAAGCAGACTGTTTCGCTTGAGAAAATTAAGGTGTATCTGCAGGAAGAAAACAAAAAAAGAAAGGAAAAGAAGGATGCATTTATGCTTCGCATGCATGCGCAGATCAATAAATACATCGATCTCGATAAAATAAAGAATATCTTTAAAAAGGAGAATGAAGACTGATATGGTAAAAGTAGATATCATCTCCGGCTTTCTCGGTGCCGGAAAAACAACGTTGATCCAAAAACTTTTCTCGGATTGCTTCGGGAAAGAGAAAATCGTTCTGATCGAGAACGAATTCGGCGAGATCGGAATCGACGGCTCTTTTCTGAAAGAGAGCGGCGTGGCGATCAAGGAGATCAATTCGGGTTGCATCTGCTGCTCGCTCGTGGGAGATTTTACTTCCTCTATGAAAGAAGTGGTGGATAAATTCTCTCCCGACCGCATTATTATCGAACCGTCCGGCGTGGGAAAGCTTTCCGATATTATCCGCGCGGTCGAAAAAACGGGGCTCGATCTTAAGATCAATATCGTTGCAACCGTTGCCGATGCGGGTAAGTGTAAAATGTACTATAAGAATTTCGGCGAGTTTTACAACGATCAGGTGAAAGAGGCGAATACCGTTGTTTTATCCAAAACGGATAAGCTTTCCGACGAAAAGATCAAAGCTGCGGCAGAACTGATCCGCGAAATCAACCCGAAGGCAACGATTATTACCACGCCCGTGATCAGGCTGGAAGGCGAAAAACTTCTCGAAGCGCTCGAAAGCGACGTTTCCATGGTAGACGAGCTTCTGGAAGAGCTCAACAAAGAGCCGGAACACGAACATCATCACCATCACCACCATCATGACGACGATTGCTGCTGCGGGCATGACGACGATGATGACGACGAGGAAGAAGAGGAGCACGAACACCATCATCATCACGATGAGGACGGACATGGACATCACCATGACGGCTGTTGCGACGATGACGACGAAGATGAACACGAACATCATCACGAAGAGGGCGGACACGAACATCACCATGACGACGATTGCTGCTGCGGGCATCATCACGACGGGGAAGGTCATCACCATCACCACGATCACGATGCCGACGAGGTTTTCGGAAGCTGGGGTAAAGAGACCGTGCTTTCCTATTTGCATACGGAACTCGATTCGATCCTGCAGAAACTCTGCGACGATATGTCTCTCGGCGTGATCCTTCGTTCCAAAGGGATCGTGAGAGCTTCGGACAATGAAAAATGGTATTATTTCGATCTGGTTGCCGGCGATTACGAAATCAGAACGGGTGCGCCCGACGTGACGGGCAGAGTGGTCGTGATCGGTTCCAAACTCGAAAAACAGAAGATCGAAAAGCTTTTCGATAAGGAGTGATCGTTATGGCGAGAACTTTTCCCGCCGTTGTCGTACACGGAATTCTGGAGAGCGGAAAGACGAAATTTATCGTCGATTCCCTCAGAAACGAAGATTTCGGCGATCTCGGCAAAGTGCTGATCCTTTCCATGGAAGAGGGAGAAGAGGAGTATGATCCCGCGGAGCTTGCGAAATACAACGCCTGCGTTTATACCTTTGCCTCTCAGGATGAATTTACCGTGGAGAAGATCAACGAACTGATCAAAGTAAATAAACCGCACGCGGTGTTTTTCGAAATGAACGCCATGTGGGATCAGGACAAAATCAAGTTTCCGCCCTATATTCTGGTGGAGCAGTCCTTTACGATCATCGACGCGTCTACCTTCAAAGTGTATTTCAATAACATGAGGCAGAAGTTCGTGGATATGATCACGGCTTCCGATATCGTTATCATGAACCGCGCGGAAGATACCGCCGAAATGGCGGGTTATAAGCGGAATCTGCGTCTCGTCAATAAAGACGCAACGATCCTCGCCCTCGGAGAAGACGATAAGCCTATCCGTTTCACCGACGAATTGCCTTATAAACTCGGCGACGAGATGAAGATCGAAGACGGGGATTTCGGTATTTTTTATATCGATACGTTCGAAAACCGCCCCCGCTATGAAGGAAAAATCGTGGAATTCGACTGTATGACCGTGACCTCGCGCAAGCTTCCGAAAAACACCTTTATCGCGGGGAGACTTGCGATGACGTGCTGTGCGAACGACATTCAGCTTCTCGGGCATCTCTGCGCCTTGAATCAGCCGATGCCGGTCGTAAACAAGCAGTGGATTCACCTTCGCGCCCGCGTTCATTACCTGGACGAGCAGGGGGAAGAAGAACCTCAGATCGTTCTGGAGTACCTTTCTTCGCATGAAATACCGGAAATCGCGGAGCCTGTGGTGTCTTTAACCAATTAACATATTTTATTTACCGTTTTCGGTAAACATACAAAAAGACGGAATGTTCGGTTCTCCCGTCGGAGAACCGGAGCGATTCCGTCTTTTTTTGTGTGCCGGCGAGTATTCTTTTCGTTTGGGCGGAAGAGTGCCGGCGTTATTTTTGCGGCGGGGCAAACGGCTGTATAAGGGGTCGGGTATTCCGTCCGGTTTTATACGGAAAATAAGCTAAAATCCGACAAAATATCCGTAAATTTTTCTTCTCTTCCATGTTATCATATAACAAGAAAAACGTTGCCACCGTTTTGCGGAATCCGTTAAATTGTTTTTGCGACGGGCGGACGTTTCCTATGAAAACGCGAGGTGAAAAATGGAAGTGAAATACAGGGTAGAGAGGAATGGTCTCTACATATATCTGTACGGCGAACTCGACGAGTTCTCCGCCGGTTATTGTCGCTCAAAAACGGATGAGATCATCGATCGTGCCGTAGGGCTTAAAAACGTTGTGTTTGATTTTTCCGGCGTTACGTTTATGGACAGTACGGGAATCGGGGTTTTGCTCGGTCGGTATAAAAGATTAAAGAAAATGGGGGTGCCCGTGTTCATCCAGAGCCCGAGTTTAAGCGTAAATAAAATATTACAGATCTCCGGTCTTTACGAGATCATGCCGAAAATATAATGGCGAGGAAATATGTTATGAAAAATAAAATGTCTGTCACGTTTACGTCCCTTTCCGAAAACGAGGGGTTTGCCAGAAACGTTATCGCTTCCTTTTTGTTACCTTTAAACCCGAGCGTCGGGGAATTGTCCGATATCAAAACGGCTGTCAGCGAAGCTGTTACGAATGCCATCGTGCACGGTTATCCCGATACCGCGGGCGATGTTACGATGGTTGCCGAGATCGACGGCGATGACGTACATATCGTCGTGTCGGACGAAGGGGTCGGGATCGAGGATCTCGAAAAAGCCCTGGAACCCTTCTTTACGTCCCGACCGGAAGAGGAGCGTTCCGGCATGGGGTTTACCGTGATACGGACCTTTATGGACGAGGTGAAGGTGATATCGAAGCCGAACGAAGGAACGGTTGTCGATATGAGAAAGACGATCGCGGGATGAAAGAGGTGAAGGATGCTGAGTGCGGAAGAGACCGTCTTTTACTTAAGAAAAGCAAAAACGGGAGACAACCGTTCAAAAGAAATCCTCCTGGAGCATAATGCTTTGCTTTTGAAAAGTCTTATCCGCAGATTCAAAAACAAAGGAGTGGAATACGACGATCTGTATCAGCTTGCCTGTATCGGTTTTTTAAAGGCGATCGATCGGTTCGACGAAAAATTTGAAGTAAGGTTTTCCACCTATGCCGTTCCGATGATCGTAGGGGAGATCAAGCGTTTTCTGCGCGACGACGGCTCCCTGAAGGTTTCCAGGATCATTAAATCGCAGGCGATGCGGATCAACCGCTTTATCGAAAGTTACCGGGGAAGTTCGGGAGAGGGACCTTCGATCGAAGAGATCGCCTCCGCGCTCAATATCGATCGGGAAGACGTTGTTCTCGCGCTCGACAGTTCGCGCATGCCCCTTTCTCTTTACGAAAAGACGGACGATTCGGGAGATAATAAATCGGAACTGATCGACAAGATCCCGTCGGGCGAAAGGGAAGAGGATATGATCGATAAGATTCTGCTTAAAAGCATGATCGAAAGCCTTCCGCCGAGGGAAAGGAAGGTTATCGTGATGAGGTATTACAGGGATAAAACGCAAAGCGAAATCGCAAGGGCGCTCGGCGTTTCTCAGGTGCAGGTTTCGAGGATCGAAAATAAAATTATAGCGAGCCTGAAAGAAAAAATCTGAAAAGTTTTATAATTATGCCAGACATAAAACATTGCAAAATCTATTGTGTTTACTTTGATTTTATAATGTTTTATGTTTTTGCCTTTCCGGTGGACCCCCTTTCCCACAGCGTGGAGCGGATGCGGCGGGTTTCGCTGTAATTATTGATGAGCGAGGCGTCGGACAACTGATAGAAAATGAGATTCAATGCCATTTTCGCCATTTCGCCGAAGTCCTGAGAGGAAGTCGTGATGTCGTATTTCACGGAGATGGCAAGGTTGTCGAACCCGGTGACGGAAAGGTCTTCCGGTACGGAAAATCCGCGTCGTTTCGCGGCATTGATCACGTACAACGCCATGGCGTCGTTCACGCAGACGATCGCGCTCGGACGGACGGTGAGGGTTGCGAGATAGTTCATCGCCGATTCGGCGCAATAGGAAAGTTTTTCGTAGCTTTCGATCGTCGTTTCCTTGATGTCGGAAGGTTGGGGGATAAACATTTTCGGATCGATCGCGCCGCCGTGTTTCACGATTGCACGGCAATACGCGCCGAATCTCTCTTCTTCCGTCGGCAAAAAGTTTTCTTTAAAAGGAAAGTAGGCGATCCGTTTGTGACCGAGCGTCAGTAAAAGCTTCGTCAGGTTATACATTCCTTCGAAATTGTCCGTGCAGACGCACGGCGCTTTGATCCCGTAAGAAGAATAATCGAGAAAACAGACGGGAACGTTATCCAGAACGAACTGATTCAGCACGTCGAGATTGGAGGAGCGGGAAACCGGCCACAGGATCAGCCCGAGGATCTTCTGGGAGAGGAGAGATTTCAGGATCTCTCCTTCTTTTTCTTTGGAATGGCAGGAGTCGAAAGTCATGACGGAGCAGTTTTTTTTGTGGGCGAACGGTGCGAGCGCGTTTACGATCTTGCTGTCGAAATTATCGAAATAGCTGAAAACGACGGCGATTTTCCGCGAATCGATCTTGTTCGGGATCGCTCCGGGAACGGGCAGAACGACACTGCCTTTTTTCTTTTTCCGTTCGATAAAGCCCTTTGTTTTCAGGTCGTTCAGCGCGCGGGTGGCGGTGATGCGGCTCACCCCGTAAATTTCGCAGATCTGTTCTTCGGTCGGCAAGAGATCGCCGGTTTTATAGTATCCGGACTGGATTTTCATATAAAGATCGTCATAGATTTTCTGATATAAAGTCTGCATGGTTTGTCGTTTTCCGATTAAAGTATATTTATTGCTATTATGATATAACATAATCGGTAAAAAGTCAAGTGTATAAGATTATTATGTAATATCATTTTCCGAAATCGGGTTGACAAAATCGAGGAAAAGAAGATATAATAGAAGAGAGAAATCAAGGGGCTTTTTTCTTTGTTTGCTCTGCTACGGGCAGAGGAGAAAAGGCGACCGAAGGCGGAAACCATGAAAAAACTGACGATTGCGGGCAACGCGCTTGCCGACGTGATCAAACGGATCGACGCGTATCCCTCTCCGGGGATGCTCTGTAAGATCGGCGAGATCGTGCGCGGCGTAGGGGGGAGCGTTCCCAATACGGGAATCGATCTGAAAACGCTTGACCCCGAAGGGGTCGAAGTGAAGGCGATCGCAAGGCTCGGGAAAGACGAGAACGGGGCGTTTATCAAAAAAGTTCTCTCATCCCACGGGGTCGATATTTCCGGGATCACGGAAGACGACGTTTCGGCGACGTCTTTTACGGACGTGATGACGTTGCCGAACGGCGACAGAACGTTTTTTACCGCCCCTGCGGCAAGTGCGGCGTTCAGTGAAAATGATATCGATTTCGATTCTCTGGATTGCGATATTTTTCATATCGGTTATCTGCTTCTGCTCGATGCGCTCGACGCGCCAGATGAGGAATACGGAACGAAAATGGCGCGGCTTTTAAAGCGGGTGCAGGACAAGGGGATCAGGACGTCGATCGACGTTGTGTCCGGCGAAGGCGCAAAGTTCCGCGAGATCGTCGTGCCGGCTCTTCGTTATTGCGATTACGTCGTGATCAACGAGGTGGAGGCGAGCCTTGTGACGGGGATCGCGATCCGCAAAGGGGATAAGGTCGATCTTTCCGCCATGAAACAGGCGTGCGAAAAACTGAAAGAACTCGGGGTAAAACGGGTCGTGTCCGTGCATTGTCCCGAAGTCGGCGTTGCGCTCGGCGAAAACGGCGAGTATGCCGTCGTTCCTTCGCTCGACCTTCCGAAAGGGTATATTTCGGGTGCGGTCGGTGCGGGCGATGCGTTCTGCGCGGGCATGCTGTACGCTTTCCTTACGGACATGCCTTTGAAAAAAGCTTTGGAACTCGCCTCGTGTGCGGCGGTATGTAATTTAAGCTCCCCCGATTCGATCGGCGGGGCGCGTTCTTTATCCGAAACGCTTGCGGTTGAAAAACAATTCAGAAGAAAAACACTTTGACGCGTTTCGGAAAAGTTTATAAAAAACAAGATAAAATAAAGCATTTTGATTTGTTTTATGATTTTATAGGAGAGACAGATTGTCATGACGAAAAAGGAATACGAACTGCATGCGGCAAAAACGATCGAGGCTTTCGAAAAAGCTTCCATCCGCATTACCGAAGAAGAAAAAGGGAAAATCGAAGTCGCCGATTTCGGGCTCGGGAAACTTGACAGCGTGGGACTTCAGCTTTTGACTTATGTCAACACGGACAGGGTCTGCGCAAAGGAAATGGTTCTTTTGCCCTATCAGACGTGCCCCGAACACTGGCACATTCCTTCTTACGGAAAACCGGGCAAGGAAGAGACCTTCCGTTGCCGTGCCGGCGAGGTTTATCTTTACGTTTTCGGCGAAGGAGATAAAAAAGATATCAAAGCGAAACTTCCGCCGACGGACGTTACCGTTTTTCACGAGATCGTTCTTCGCCCGGGCGAACAGTATACGATCATGCCCGAAACGAAACATTGGTTTCAGGGCGGAAAAGACGGTGCGGTCGTTTCCGAGTTTTCGACGCACAGTACGGACGAAACGGATATTTTCACCGATAAAAACATTGTAAGAGCACCCAAAGTGGAGGATTGATCATACATGCTTGTTACGTTAAACGACGTTTTAAAAGACGCACAAAAGAAACAATATGCGGTCGGGTTGTTCAACACGACCGATTCGGACATGCTCGATGCCGCAATCGAAGCAGCAGAAGAACTCAGAAGTCCGATCGTGATCGGAACCGCGGAAGTTCTCCTTCCGCACGGCGAGCTGAAGCTTATCGCTCCCGGAATTATCGCCGCGGCAAAGCGGGCAAGCGTTCCCGTCGTCGTTCATCTCGATCACGGGCTTACTTTCAATCGCTGTATCGAGGCATTGAAACTCGGTTTTTCCAGCGTTATGTTCGACGGTTCGGCTTACGAATGGGAAGAGAACATCAGGAATACGAACGAAATGGTTAAAATCGCCCACGCGTTCGGCGCGTCGGTCGAAGGCGAAATCGGACACGTAGGTCTTGCCGCCACGGGGGATAACAGCGATACGGACGAATATACCACGCCGAAGGAAGCTTTCGATTATATCAAAGCGACCGGGGTAGACGCCTTGGCTGTCGCGATCGGTACGGCGCACGGCGCATACAAAACGAAACCGAAGCTCGATATCAATCGTCTGCATGAAATTGCCATGACGGTAACGACCCCTCTCGTTCTGCACGGGGGAAGCGGTCTTTCGGATGAAGATTTCCGTAACACGATCAAAAACGGTATTGCGAAAGTCAATATTTTCACCGATCTCTGCATTGCCGGGTCCACGGCGATGAAGCTCGCTTCGGAAGCGGGGCTCGATTACCTGACCACGAGAGAAGTGAAGAAGCGTGCGATCAAAGAAGCCGTGAAACACAAAATGGAACTGTTCGGTTCGACGAATAAATATTGATCCGCAGGGCGTAAAATAAAATAGTCGGCAGAAGGCTGAATCTGAGTGTTTATCGCGATAGGTAACGATTTCAGCGTGGCCCGATCGGAAAGATTACGGAGATCCCGGGGAAAACGGGTTCTCCGTTTTTTTTGTGTTTCACGTTTCACGGGAAACATAAAACGACCTTTTCCGGCAAATTACGACACGGTTCGCCCCACATAGCGGAAAGCCGATCCTCTTTTTTAACAGACAAATTTTACGGAAAAATTAACGCTCATCCGATTTCGGGCGCAAAAGAATGGACAAAGAGAGGAAAAAGTGATATAATAAAGAATGTCGAGTCGGTTGTACGGTTGCGGGAAAGAAATTTCACGAGGAAAGTCCGAGCTCCATATGGCAGGATGCCGCCTAACGGACGGTGAAGGTGACTTTAAGGAAAGTGCAACAGAAAATTACCGCGTTCGAGAGAACGTAAGGATGAAAAGGCGAGGTAAGAGCTCACCGGCGCTACGGAGACGCGGCGCGCTGTGTAAACCCCATCCGGAGCAAGATAGGAACAGTCCGTAAGATAGCCAGTCGGGGCTGTTCGCAAAACGTCGCTTGAGCTTGCCGGCAACGGCAAGCGTAGATAGATAACCGTATTCAATGACAGAACTCGGCTTACAGACCGACTCGATACAAAAAGAACCGACCGTAAACAGGTCGGTTCTTTTTGTTGTTTTTTAAAGGGGTAAATATTTGCTGTTACTCCGGGTTTCAAATATCGTAAAACAATTGAAAATATAAGAAGTTATCGAAAAATATAAGATTTTTTTAAAAGATGTTCTCCGGGCGGATCGAGAAGGTTTTCGGGATCTCTTCCGCCAGGTGAAGAACGACGATCATCTTCGCTTTCGCTTCTTCGTAGTTCTTGTCGTATACATAAACGAAAGATTCTCCGATCCACAGGTCGAATTCTTTGATCTCGTTGTGTGGGATAAACATGTGAAGCTGTTTCTTTTTTTCGAGCCAGAAGCGGTAGGCGTATTCCACGTCGCCGTCGGCGATCGTTTCGTCATTCAGCTTTTCGTAAACGATATCGAAACGGTCGTGGATCTCCCGGAAGGTTTTTTTGATATAACGCTGTTCGTAGAACGCGCCGGCGAACAGGATCGCAAGGGCGATCAGGGAAGAGACGATCGATTTTACCATTTTGCCTCCCGGAACGAAAAACGGTCTGTCACGGCTTCTTTGCCGAATGCCTGCAGGTAGACTTCGCCGTTTCCGTCCACCGTCATCACGCCGGTTTTTCTGACGGAAGGCACGTTATGTTTTTTCAGCATGGCTGAGATATCGTCGTAGCCGATCCCCGCAAGCGTTCTGTTTTTTTCGTTCAGTTTGCCGTCTCCGATCAGAAGGACGGGCAGAGAACCTTTCTTTTCGCTTTTTTCCTGTTTTTCCATGGCGGAAAGTTTTCCGTTTGATTCGAAAATGGCGTAATCGAGGTCGGAAAGAGAAAAATATCCCGCCGAACGCATGGATTCGATCAGATCTTCCACGCCCATATTGTTTTTTTTCAGTTCCCGGAAATCGACTCCCGTTTTCGTGAGGACGAGTGCGGGCTTGCCGCTTACGATTTTTTTGAAGGGTTGGGAAAGCTGTTCCGCAACGGAGATGAGCTGATGAAGGACGAACATCGCGACGATCGCCGCGATCCCGTAGACAAGAGGGACGGAGACGTCTGCCATGGGGATGCAGGCAAGCTCGGCGATCAGCAGGGTGATAACGAGTTCAAAGGGTTGCATTTCGCCGATCTGACGTTTTCCCATCAGGCGGAGCACGATGAGCAGGGTTAAAAACGTGACCACGGCACGTATGAAAATGATCAGCATACGCTTAATATGCTTTTCCGGCGAAAATTTATGCCTTCACGGGCGAAATACCGGGGCGGGCGGTCGCAGAAGGAAGATAAATTGCCGTAGGGATAATTTTCGTGTTCAAATCGTTTGACATCGGAGTCGCGGCGGTGTATAATAACTGTCGAGAAAAGCAGAGTAGCTCAAAAAGCGTTAGTCGTTCGGCAAATAAATTGACAGGTCGTACGGCGCAAGTGACACGGAACGGGATGTTGACCGTGTACGAAAAGGGTCTCGCAAAACCGATCGTTTGCTTAAATCGGAATCCGGTCGGGAAGAGAGGGAATCCCTTACGATTTTTTGGCGCATCCAATGCAAATACCGGAAGAAGGTTTTGTAAGGCTTGGCGTTTGTCGGCGGGAAGGTTGCCGGCAGGTGGGCAAGCGAGGGTTTCTGCATTTTGCGGAAGCCTTTTCTTTTTGAATTTTCGACCGATCTTTGAAAAGGGATCTCTCACTTCTCAGGGAGGTTTTTTTATGTCGGTAAATCTTGTCGATTCCGAGAAAGAAAGGGAAAAGTTTTCCCTTCGTTCATTCTTCTTTTCGCCGGCGGTACAAAAGATGTCGTCCGGGAAAAAGGTAGCGTTTATCGCAGTTTTTGCGGCTTTTTCTGTCGTGACGAACATGCTTGAATTCCGCTTTTTAGACACGCAGTTCTCCTGCACGCTCGCGTTTTCCGTTCTGACGGGTATCTTTATCGGCGGGGGCAGCGGGTTTGTTGCCTGTATGGTCGGAGATCTTGTCGGATATCTGATCCAGAGTTTCGGCTATTTTTATATGCCGTGGGTCGGTATTTCCACGGGAATGGTCGCCCTTCTTTCCGGGCTTATGTATCACGGGCTTCCATTTCGTTCCCGCGGGGGCGTTTATGCGAAACTCGCTCTGATATGTCTGGCAACTTTTCTTGTTTGTACAATCGGGATCAACAGCACAGGTTTCTATTTTTATAATAAGCACGCCTTTTCCAAAACGGTCATCGAGTATGCCGAATCCCGTTTCGGCGGCAACGTGACCTTTTTCGTTTACTTGTGCTATCGTCTCATTTTCAAAGGGCAGATCTGGAACAGCGTTGCCAATTATGCGCTCGTTTTCATTCTTGTTTCCGTTCTGCATCCCGTAAACTTCTTCCGTCCGTTTTTAGACGAACGGGTAACGAAGGGCGAGCCGTCTTCCAGCCCGGTCAGTCCGAAGACGGAATAAACGGTCAGCTCCGCCGCGCCGAGGATCGCCGCGCCGATCAGAAGGGCGGGCAACGAACCGAGACGGATCGTAAGCAGATTCCGCAAAAAAATTCCGAGGAGACTGCACGGTATCGTAAAGAAAAAAGATTCGGCGAGGAACTTTGTCAGCCGCGGTTTTTCGGGGCAGACTTTCGAAAGAAGGGCGAGATTGCATATGCTTGCAATCGAAAAACTGAAAAACATGCCGAAGGCAAGGCTTTTCGCGCCGAAATACTTCGGTAAAAACAAAACGCACAAAATCAGTGCAGACGCTCCGAACGCATAAAACAGGAGCGTCTGTTTTTCTTTGTTCATCGAATTGAGCATGCTTGTGGTGATAAGGGAGATCGAGAGGGGAAACATGACGATCGCCGAGACGGAAACGTATTCCCCCGCGACGGCGTCGGAATAGATCGCATAGCCGAGTTCTTTCCCGAAAGAAAAGAAGATCGGAATGACGAGACAGGCGACAAAGCAGGAGAATTTCGTTGCTTTTTCGATATTGTTCCGTAAGGTGAAGAATTTCCCGGAATAAAAGTTTTCGGAAAGTTCGGGGACGAGAACGAGGGCGATCGAGCCGATCAGCGAGGACGGAATGAAAATAAGAGGCAACGCCATGCCGAAAATCTTGCCGAATTCGCTTACGGCTGCGGCGGAATCCATGCCGTAGCGGATAAGTCTTGCGGGAAGCAATACCGCGATCAGCGTATTGACGAGAGAGGTGGACGTGCGCATCGTTGTGATCGGAACGGACGATGAAATCAGCGGTTTCAGTTCGCCGTCCGGCGGGGAGAGTTTTCCTTTCCGGAGAAAATACATCAGAGCGGATACCGTAAAGGAAAACAGATAGGAAACGAGAACGGCAAAACATGCTTTTTCCACGCCGTCGGCTTTTCCCGTTACGCAAACGATCAGAACGATCCCGGTGATCAGCATAACGGCTTCTTCCGCGAGTTCGATAACGGAATAGGTGAGGAATTGCTTCTTTCCCCAGAACGTGCCCCGGAATACCGCATAAACGGACGTGAAGATAAGCCCCGGGATCAGAATGGTAAGCGCCGTCATACAGCGATTGTCCGAAAAAAGAATTTTCACGAGCGGGGATCGGAAAAGAACGGCTGCCGTGATCGGAACGGACAGTGCGAGGGCGATCAGGATCCCGGAAGAAACGACGGCACCGTCCCGATCCGAACGCCCTTCCGCTTTATGTTTTGTCATGATGCGGGAAACGGTGATCGGCACGCCCGACGAGGTTATCGTCATAAAAAGTCCGAGAACGGAAAGGGTGATCTGATAAATACCGAGACCTTCCGCACCGAGCGTTCGCGAGAGAAAAACCCGATATATAAAACCGAGAAATCGCTCCGCAAAGGAAAAAGCCGTTACCGTAAAAACCGTTTTGCCTATCGTCGTATTCATAAGTTTTGTCCGCCTTTCGATCGATTCTATTTTATTTTTATTACGCATATATTGAAACTATGAACGACGAATTGAAATTATGCGGCATCGACCGCTTTCTGAAGGTGTTTGTGTATCGGGTGGAAGAGGGTGATACTCTTTACCGGATCGCGGAAAAGTATCATACCACAAGGCAGATCCTGATCTCCGTCAACGGGCTTACTGGAGAGCCGGAAAAGGGCAGACTGATCGTCGTGGAGAGAGCGGAAGGGGAACGGTACGTCGTAAAACCGGGCGATACCTTTGGGGGTCTCGCCGGCGGAAACAGGGAAAAGGTGTTTGCGCTTATGAATAAAAATAAGACCGACGAATTGTACGCCGGTCAGATGATATACATATAAAATGTTGTAAATTTCCTTGTTTTATAAGTGATTTTACGATCTTTTATGTTATGTGAAAACGGGTGACAGGAGGGAATGCATCGTATGCCAGGCAAGGTTCGTATTACTCTTGCCTGGTATAGAATCCCGCCGCGCGTCCGGTTATAAATTCTGCCGCCGCAAGAGCGCCTTCCGCAAATACCTTTTTCGAGGACGCCGTATGCGAGATCGCGATCGTTTCGTTTTCTCCGAAGAAGTACACCTCGTGTTTGCCCGTAACGGAACCGCCTCTGAGGGAATGAATGCCGATTTCCTTTCTGTCCCGTATGCGGCTTCCGGAACGCCCGGATACGAGGTTTCTTTTTTCGCCGAGCCCTTCTTCAATCGCCCGCGCCAGCAAAAACGCGGAACCGGACGGACTGTCGATTTTTTTTGCGTGGTGGGTCTCCGTGATTTCGATATCGAAGCCGCGGAATGTTCCGGCGGCGATCCGGCAGAGTTCGGCGATCACGCTCATGCCGGGAGACATGTTTTCGCTCATAAAGACAGGGATCTGTCTCGCTGCGGTGCCGATTTCCTCTTTCTGAGCGTCCGAAAGCCCCGTTGTTCCGATCACGATCGCGCATTTTCGCGACAGTGCGAACGAAACGGCTTGCATCGTGCCGTCGGGCAGGGAAAAATCGATCACGCAGTCGACGAGTTCTTTTACTTCGTCGAACGTTTTATAAACGGGGCAGTCGGATTGTCCCGCAGGAGAACGGTCTACGCCGCAAACGACGTTGAACCCCCGTTCGGTTGCCGAATCGTAAACAAAGCGTCCGATACGTCCGCTTATTCCGCATATCAGAAGATTGATCATATTTTCACCTCGTATAATGAATTGTTATAGTAGTAACTTTTAACGTTTCTCGCATTAAAATCGGTCTTCGATAGTACGCAGCAATTTTCCGAAATATTCGACGTTTTCTTTTTTTGCCGCGGTAAGGGGAAGCCGTAATTCCTGTCCCTTTCCGTATAAAATGCCGATCATGGCTTTCAGGGGGATCGGGTTGACTTCGCGGAAAAGTGCGGCGTAAAGGGGTTGCAATGCCTTGTCGAGACGCTCGGCTTCCGATGTGAAATTATTTTTAAAATTTAAGTAAATATCTGCAATTGTTTTAGGTTTTATGTTTGATGCGACGGAGATCGCGCCCGCGGCGCCGCGACGGTAAAACCATAAATTCTTCTCGTCCGCTCCCGAATAAAACGGGACGGCGCCGGTGAGAAGATCCATTTTTTCCGAAACGCTTTTTTCGTCTGCCGAGGCTTCCTTGATCCCGTAAAAACAGGGGAGTTCCGAAATTTTTTTCAGCGTTTCCGCCGACAGATCGATCGTCGTCCGGGAGGGTACGTTGTAAACGAGAAAGGGAAGCCCGGTTTCCGAAATCCTGCGGTAATGGAGATAAGCTCCTTCTTCCGTGCACTTGTTGTAGTACGGTGTTACGACAAGCGCGCCATCGGCGCCGAGATTTTTCGCTTCTTCCGTTAGTTCCGCGGCGTGCGCCGTCGAGTTGCTTCCCGTTCCGACGATAAGCGGAACTCTTTTTCTTATGCGGGAAAGGGCGAAGGAGATCAGTTTTTTTCTCTCGTCTCGCGTAACGGTCGCGCTTTCGCCGGTCGTGCCGAGAAGAACGAGGGCGGAAACGCCGCCCGCGAGCTGTCGTCCGATCAGTTTTTCCGTTTCTTCGAGATCGATCTCTCCGCCTGAGATCGGGGTGTAAAGAGCCGTCGCAACGCCGGTAAATAAATATTTTTCCATTTTTTCCTTGCTTTTTCCCGTGATTTTTTGTGAAAGATAAATGATTTTTCGAAATATTCGGAAAAACGTTTGTCAATCTTCCCGTAATAGTATATTATATTAAAGAATCGAATTATGTTACGATGCGGAAGAACTTGCGGGAAAGCTCGCGGAAAACCGCGTCTGCGGGCATATGCCCGAGAGGAGTATTATGGCAAAAAAAGGCTTTATTGCCAGAATGTTCGAAGGTCCGGAGCGTTCGGAAAGCTATGCGCGTTCCACCCTTCCGACAAGCCGTTGGAGTCTCGGATGGGACGTTTTCAAAACCAACATGTCGAAACTTTTCGGGTTGAATCTTCTCACCCTTTTGTTTTTGTTGCCGACGGTCGCGATTTTCGTGATCCGCTACATGATGAAGACTTACGACGTGGCGAATTATCCGTTTGCGCAGAACTTCGGGGTCGGGTATCCCGTGTTCCCGTCTACGGTCGGTCTTGCGGAACAGCTCGAACTTTCCCTCAATCTCTACATCTTCCGCTTTTTACCGATCGGCGTCGTTATCGCCGCCGTCGGGTTTTCGGGCGGTTTTTACGTGATGAGAAACCTGGTGTGGGCGGAAGGCGTTTCCGTTGCGTCCGATTTCTGGAAAGGGGTGAAACAGAACTTCTTCGTCGTGCTGTTTTCTCTTCTGCTGTATGCCGTCATCATGGCGGTTTCGGTGCTTTCGCTCAATATGTCGTCCGTCATGATCGCGACGCATGCGGGAAAGGACTGGCTTTTCGTCATCGCGAAAGTCGTGACCGTTCTCGTGATGGTGATCGCCACGATGATGGTGCTTTACATGCTCACGATCGGCGTGACCTACAAGCTGAAATTCTGGCAGTTGGTCCGCAATTCGTTTATTCTTTCGATCGCGCTTTTTCCCACGAATATCTTTTTCGCTCTGTTTGCTGCGGTTTTCTTCTTCCTTTGCGCATTCGGCGTTCAGCTTCTTACCATGCTCGGCGTGATTCTGATCTGCGTGTGGGGCGTTTCGGTCTTCATGCTGATCTGGACGGACTATTCCAACTGGGTGTTCGATAAGTTCATCAACGACAAAGTGCCCGGCGCGAAGAAGAACAGGGGAATTTACAGACAGGAAAAGACTGCGGAAGGGGACAAGGAAGAAGTTCTCATCGGCAAGTCGAAACTCAAAGAAAGACCCGTCAAACCGATTACCGACTACGACGTGGAACTTTACGAACTGCCGACGAGTTTCAGCCGTAAAGACCTTGAAAAGCTCGAGGAGACGAAAGAGGCGATGCGCCGCGACAGCGACCGCTATGCCGAAGAACATCTCCGCGACGGCGACGTAAAAACGGAAACCTTCGAAGATCTTCTTGCCGAAGAAGAAAAACGCACCTGTAAAAAACAGGCGGCAGACGAAAACGACGGCGGAACGCCGGACGAAAGCGGAGAAGACAAGAAGGATGAATAAAAAGGGAGAAGCGTACAGCGCTCTCGCTTCCTGTTACGAATATCTCATGACTTCCTGCGACTATAAACAATGGTCGCAGAACGTTTGTAATGAGGTAAAAAGACGCGCTCCGTCGAAAAAAGGGGCGGACGTCGCCTGCGGAAGCGGGCATTTCACAAGGGCTCTCAAGCGGGCGGGGTTCGACGTGTTCGGAGCCGATCTCAGCCCGGAAATGCTGAATGAAGCCGCGCGGCTTACGGCAAAGGAAGGGCTTTCGATCCCTTTCGTTCTGGAAGATATGAAAAAGTTCCGCGCAAACGGGAAACTCGGGTTCGTCACCGTCATCAACGACGGGGTGAATTATCTGAGACCGGAAGAGACGGACAAGGCTTTTGCCGCGTTTGCGAAAGCTCTCGCGAAGGGCGGCTTGCTTCTTTTCGACGTTTCTTCGGAAGAAAAACTGAAAAACACGCTCGGCAACAACATGTACGGCGAGGTGGACGACGATGTGTCCTATCTCTGGTTCAATTCTTTCGACGGGGAAAAGGTGACGATGGATCTCACGTTTTTTCTGAGGAAAGGAGATCTTTACGAGCGGCGGGACGAAACGCACGTACAGTATGTACACAGGAAAGACGACCTGATTTCCTCGCTGGAAAAAGCGGGTTTTCGCGAAATCGAGGTGACGGCGTCGGAAACGGGAGATCGTCTCACGTTCTCCTCTCTGCGCGGCTGAAACCGCCGGCGGCGATAAGAATAACGGAATAAATATGGGTATTTTGAGAAAAACTTTATTGTATGACAACGAAATATCGGTTTCTCTTCTCGAAACGACGGATATCGTGAACGAAGCGATCCGGATCCACGGTTTATCGCCGCTTGCCGCGGCGGGGCTCGGGCGGACGATGACGGCTTGCGCTTTTATGGTTTCCTGTATGAAAGGGGAAGACGACAGGCTTTCCGTCACGATCGACGGAGACGGCGCCGGCGGGCGGATCGTTGTTGCGGCGGACGCCGCTTTGCATATCCGCGGATGTATCGATCATCCGGACGCTTCTTTGCCGCCGCGCGCAGACGGAAAACTCAATGTGGGCGGGCTTGTCGGCAAGGGTAGAATGACGGTCGTGAAGAACATCGGGCTGAAAGAACCTTACGTCGGAAGATGCGAACTCACAAGCGGGGAGATCGCCGAAGATTTCGCCGCGTATTACGCGATCAGCGAACAGCAGCCGACGGGGATGGCGCTCGGCGTTCGTATCGGAACGGACGGAAAATGTCTCGGCGCGGGCGGGCTTGTCCTTCAGCCTCTGCCGGATTGCCGCGAAGAGAATATCGCCCGGGCGGAAGCTCTTCTCGCACAGTTCAAAGATATCAGTTCCATGATGGAAAAGGGCGGGCTCGAAGGGGTCTGGAAGGACTTTTTTGCGGGGAACGCTTACGAAGACCGATATCCCGTTTACCGTTGTAACTGCAGCAGAGATTATATTGACGGGGTACTCGTTACTCTCGGCGAAAAGGAACTGAGGGATTCTCTCGCACAGGAAGGGAAGATCGAGGTGTGTTGTCAGTTCTGCGATCGGAAATACGTTTATACCGCAGAAGACGTGAACCGTCTGCTTGCCGGAGAATCTTCCGTGAAGGGGGAAAACGGCGGAAAAAACGGTTCGGAAGACGATAAAACGGACGGTGCCAATGAAGAATAACAACGTGATAAAATTTGTAAGGACGACGGACAGGATCCTCGACCGCGCCGAAGAGAAGCGGGACGCCGACGATTACGTGAGCGCCGTCTCCTCTCTCGTGTACGAGGCGAAGAGAAAGCCGACGACGGAGTTTTACGCCCAGATTGCCGATCTGTATACCGAAATGGGGCTTTTCGAGAATGCGATCGATTATTGGTTCCGTTATCTTTCGATTGCGACCGATGAAGAAACGCCCGAGGCGTATAACGGGCTCGGTGCGAACTTTTATTTTCTCGGAAACAGAAAATTCGCCGGAATTTATTTCGGCTTTCAGTTAGCCCGCGGGGGCGGGGAAGAGGGTTTCTTCGACGACGTTCTGGAAGAATACATGAAAAGCGAAAACGAGGACAGGCTCGCGGCTTACCGCGTGGTCTATCCGCCCGATCCGGAAGACGTTGCCGAAGAGAATTACGAAAAGGGATCGGAAGCGCTGTCCGGACAGGATTATGCCGCCGCGATCGAAGCGTTTTCCGCCGTTCCGGACAATACCTCGTATTCCGTCCGCGCGAGAACGGATAAGGCGATCGCCGAATACGATCTCGGGAAAAAGGAAGAAGCCGCAGACGACCTCCGCGCGATCGCGGGGGAAGGAAAAGCCGACACATCGGTGTATGCCACGCTGATCCGCGTTCTGCGGGCGGAAGAAAAATCGGAAGAAGCCGAAAAATACGTCGGCGAGTTTCTGGCGTATTCTCCAGAAGATATCGCGGAGCTGTACAAGAAACTCAACTTCCTGCTCGAAATCGGGAGAAAGGAAGATGCGTTCGACGTGTCTTCGCTCATCATATCCCGTTCTCCGCACGACGTGAACACCAATTTCATCCGCGGGTTTCTGCTGTATGAAAAGGGAATGACGAAAGAAGCTCTCGCGGCGTTCAAAAGCGCCTATCTCATCTCGTACAATCCGATCGCTTTGTATTATACGGAATTCGTGCAGGGGGTCGTCGACGGGGAAAGAGAAGCGGAACCTCTCACGCTATCGTTTTCTTTGCCGGAAAAAGAAAGGGAAGCGCGCGTCGGATTGATCCGCGATCTTTTCGCGAAAGGAAAATGCTCGCACGAAAATTATACGCAGAAACAGATCCTCGAAACTGCCGAATGGGGATTCACGGAGAACAACACTTCCGTGCAGATCGCGCTCGGCGTCGTATTTGCCTGTTCGGGGAAAAAGGTCTTTATCGATTTTCTGAAATCGAAACTCATTTCGATCGGCGTTTCGGACGACGTGAAACATCGCCTGATCTCCATGCTTTGCCAGAACGGGGAAAAGGGGAGTTGCGCCGTCGTTTATTCCGATCTGTATTGCACGTTTGCTTTTTCGCATCCGGAGCTCGAAGGAACGGGAAAGGTTCTTTTTTCAAAGGCGCATGCCTATGCTTTCGGCAGGCTCACGCTGTTTGAACGCGACCGGCTCGAACTGCTTTCTTACGGAGCGGAAGAGCTGCAGCGAGAATTGATCGAAAACGGAAACGTCCGCAACGTGAAGGACGTAGCCGCCCTCGGATGCGCGATTTATTTCTATTCCGGATTGAAGATCTTTCCGGATAAAGACATCGCTTACCGGTTTTTCGACGCGAAGAAGGAAGACGTGGTGAATATTCTGTACCTTGCAAAGGAGACAAACGAAAATGATTGACGTTGACGGACTTTTTGAAACTTTTTTCAGAAAATACCTCGCAAAAAATGCGGGAAAATTTACGGAAGAGGAACTGGAAAACAAGGTGGGAGAAGTTTATTCTGAGTTCGGAAAAACAAAACTGAAAGAACTCGGAAATAAAACGCCGGACGAATATTTCGGCGGCTTTTCCACGGAAGAGCTCGCGGAAGAACTGAAGGAGCGGGTAAAGAAAGGGAAATCCGTTTCCGACTTCTTGTGTGAGGAGATCTCCCGCCGCAAGGACGCCGCGTCCTGTCTCGAAAAATTCGTTTCGGCAGCAGAGACGGAAGAACTCGCGGTGTATGCCGTAAACCTTCTGCCTTCGCCCGAAAACGACGGGGCGATGGCGGAAAAGTACGTTTCCGTTCTGCTGGAAGAAAGCGCGGGCGAAAGCCTTGCGGAAACGCTGACGGAGAAATTATGCGAATCTCCCTGCGATGCCGTGAAGGAAGCCGTGCTCGCCGCCTGGGATAAGGCGGGAGCTTCGGGCAGAAAATATTTCGCCGAAATTCTTTCCTGTATGCCGGCAGACGGAAGGGTCACGAAGATTCTTTCGGACGAATTTACCGCGCATGCGGGAGATCGTTCTCTTTATGCCGATTATCTTGCCCGTTACGGGGACGAAAGCGTTCTGCCTCTTCTGATCGAAGCGGCAAAAGATCCTTCCGTTTCGTATAACGATTTCAAGGAGATCCGGTTTGCGATCGAATCGCTCGGCGGTGAGTGCCCGGTGAGTTATAAAAAGAGCAGATAGGTCGTTGCCTGCCGGTTTTACGGCAAAGGAATAAAGGCGGACAACGGATTTCTCCGCCCGGATGCCGACGGGAAAAAAACTGCCACCGAGAATAAAAACAAGGACCGGCTCATACGATATGCGTATGAAACGGTCTTTTATTTTGCGCGCGGGCGCGGTATTGTCCCGCGCGTTCGCGATCGTCGGAAGCGTGATCGGGGCGGGGTTTGTTACGGGAAAGGAGATCGCCGTTTTCTTCGCCGCCGACCCGTCCGTTTCCGCACTGTGGGCGTGTTGCCTTTTGTTTGCCGCGGCGTTTTATTCTATCGGCACCGCGGAGAGGGGAAAGTTTTTCCTCGCGACGGAAAAGGCGGTCGGGCTTGTCAATATTGTGGTGCTGTCCTGCATGCTGTCGGCTTTGTCGGAGGTGTTCCGCGATTTGTTCCGTCTGTCGGAAAACAATGTAATTTTTCCGATAATATCTTTAATTTTATCGTTTTTTATCTGCGGGAAAGGCATGGGGTTCATCGAAAAGATCTCTCTTGTTTTTCTTCCCCTGGCAGTTGTCTCCGTCCTGTGGCTTACGGCGCCTTCCGTAAAATATTTCGGTACGATCCCGATCTCTCCGGTCACGGGGGAAGGCAGGAGCATGCCTCTTTTATACGTCGGCATGAACGTTCTGCTCTCTTTTCCCGTGATAGCGGATGCCGGCGGGACGGAGGGAAAAACAGGGAAAGCATTCTCTTCCGTGATTGCCGCCGTCACGCTGACGGTATCCGTTTCTCTGATTCTTTACGTGGTATGCGGATTTTTCCTTTCGGGCGATCCCATGCCTTTGTACCGGTATTCGAAAGAGAAAGGATCGGCGGCGTATGCGGTGTATTTCTTCGTTCTGATCGTCGGAATTTACAGCACGCTGTTCTGTTCTCATTACGGGCTGATGAAGGTCTGCCGCGGGGAAACGGCGATTTTACAGAAAATCGTCCTGTCGCTTGCCGCTTTGGCGTTGGCGCGGGCGGGGTTTGAGAAAATCGTGGAAAAAGTTTACCCCGCCGTAGGTGTGGCGGGGCTTGCGCTTCTGATCTTTCTTACTTTTTTACGAGTATTTTCTCGAGTAAAGATACGATCGCATACATCCCGCCGGCAAGAATGCACAGAACCACGGTGCTTGCCATTACGAGATCGAGTTTGAAAACCTGCCCGCCGTACACGATCAGATAGCCGATGCCCTGTTTCGAGGAGAGGTATTCTCCCATGATGGATCCGATCCAGGACATCCCCACGTTGATTTTCAGACAGGAAATGAAGGTAGAAAGGGAGGACGGCAGAACGAGTTTCGTCAGGATCTGAAACCGGTTCGCCCCCATGGACCGGAGAAGCATGATCTTTCCCTCGTCGCAGGCGAGAAATCCGTTTAACATGCCGATGATCGTTACGATCACGGTGATGATCACCGCCATGAAGACGATGGCTTTCGTTCCGCTGCCGAACCATATGATTATGATGGGTCCCAGAGCGATTTTCGGTAATCCGTTTAAAACAATCAGATAAGGTTCCAGAACTTTTCGCAGAAAAGGAGACCACCAGAGGGCAAGTGCGACCGCACCGCCGGCAAACGTTGCGATCAGGAATCCCGTTACCGTTTCGTAAAGGGTGGTGAAAACGTGTTTCGAAAAACTGTCCGTTTTCAATAGATCCCGTATCGCGGCAACGATTCCGGAAGGGCTGCTCGTTAAAAAAGCGTCGATCGCATTCAGGCGGGCGAGTATCTCCCACAGCGAAAAAAAGAAGACGAGGAGAAGGATCCTGGTGAGGTGAACCGAGATCTTTCTCTGTTTTTCTTTCTTTAAAAATTCCTTATGTTGCAACGAAAAATCAAAAGTTTTATGCATGATTGAGTTCTCCCCATATCCTCTCGAACCATTTTGAAAAATCGGGCTTCTCCCGGCGTTTCAGCGGGGAGAGAGATTTATCGGTATCGAGAATGTGTTCGTGCCGGACGACGGACGGGCGGGAGGAAAGTACGAGGATCCTGTCGGATACGGATATCGCTTCCGAGATATCGTGCGTTACGAGGATCGCCGTTTTCCCTTCCGATTTGATGATGGAATATACGTCGTCGGCAACGTTGAGGCGGGTCTGGTAATCGAGGGCGGAAAACGGTTCGTCGAGCAGAAGAAGCTCCGGATCGGGCGCAAGCGTCCGGATAAGAGCGGCTCTCTGCCGCATTCCGCCCGAAAGTTCGGAAGGATAGCGTTTGCGGAAATCGTTCAGTCCGTATTTGAGGAGAAGTTCGTTCACTCTCGTTTTGTTTCCGTTCTCTGTTTTCTTTGTGATCTCGAGGGGAAGCATGGCGTTCTGTTCGATCGTGCGCCACGGGAAGAGCTCGTCTCTCTGAAACATGTATCCGACGGACGCGCTCGGCTTTTTCACTTTTTCGCCCCTCAGGATCACTTCGCCGCCGCTCGGGCGGAGAAGCCCTGCCACGATGGAAAGGATGCTCGTTTTTCCGCACCCGGACGGTCCGATGATCGAAACGAATTCCCCGCGGGAAAGGGTGAAGGAAACGTTTTCGATCGCCGTAATTTCTGTTTTCGGGGTGTGGTAGATCAGGGAAACGTTTTTCAGGATCAGTATATCGTTCATGGTTTCCTCCTCGGTGAAGCTGAAAATTTAAGGTTGGCTTTCCGATGTTTTTTCGTTATCGCGATTGACGGAAAAAGCGTAAGAATTATCGACGATATCTGTAAATTTCACTTTTTTTCTGAGTTCGCCGGCATTTTCCATTACCGTTTGCAGATTGTCGAATGCGGTTTCTTTCATGATCATATCTTCAGACCATGCGTCGATTTTCCGATAGCTTGCGAGAGCGGTCGCAACCGATTCGACGCTCGTTCCCGGAAACTGTTTCGCGAGAGTTTGCGCCACCGTCTTTTCGTCCGTTTCGTTCATGTACCGGATCGCCGCAAGCATGGCGCTTAAGAATTTCTTTACCGTTTCTTCGTTCTTCTTCACGTAGTCAGACAATGCCATGAAGGCTGTGTAGGGGATCTCTCCGCTTTCCGTGCCGACGCTTGCCACGATGTATCCTTTGCCCGCTTTTTCGTATTCGCTTGCCGTCGGCTCGAACAGGGTGACGTAATCTCCCGTGCCGCCCTCGAAGGCGGGTCCCATCAGATTGAAAGCCACGTCGTTATTGAGCGTTACGTTTTCTCCGTTTTTAAGCCCGTGTTTGTTCACCACGTATTCGAAAGTCATTGCGGGAACGCCGCCCGTTCTTCCGGCGATGATCGTTTTCCCCTGCAGATTTTCCCATCTGAAATCGGGTTCTTTTTCTCTCGAAACGAGAAAGGAGCCGTCGCGCTTGGTGAGCTGACCGAACACGACGGGGCTGTTTTTCTTTCCTTCCGCAACCACATAGATCGCGGCTTCAGGACCCATCAGCCCGATGTCTGCGCTTCCGGAGAGAAGGGCGGTCATCGATTTGTCCGCTCCGCCGCCGTTGGTAAGCTCGATCTCGAGCCCTTCTTTTAAGAAAAAGCCGTTTTCGATCGCGACGTAAAGGGGAGCGTAAAATACGGAATGCGTCACTTCGTTCAACCGTATTTTCGTGAGTTTCGTCTCTTCCGTTTTGCAGGCGGAGAAAGAGAAAAGCAGAGTGCACGCCGCAACGAAAGCGGCAATGAATTTTTTCATAAAAGTCTCCTTATTGTTTGTGAGGGGGACGGAACGCGGCTTTTTTCCCGCGACGTTCCGGCGAAGGATCTTTCCTTCCGGAATGCTTGATTTTCCGATTTTCCTCATAATATATCATACGCCGCTCTTCTTTTATTTGACAATTATTTTCGTTTTGTATATAATATAAGTCTACATGCAAAATTTTGTCCCGGGAGAAAAGAAAGGGGTCGCGGCGGATTGCCGTGGTCGCTTTTTTACGGGGCGGCAATACAAATGCGGAGAAGGGCAACGGGTTTACCGCGCCGGGCGCGGCGGGATACGGGCGTTTCCGCGGAAAGATAAAATTTCGGAGATAGTTTGTTATGGAGATGTCAAAAACGTACCGACCGAAGGATTTCGAAGAGAGGATCTATCGGGAATGGGAAGAAAACGGGTATTTCAAAGCGCATCCGAACGGAGAAAAGGTTCCGTTCACCATCGTGATCCCGCCGCCGAACATTACGGGGCAGCTGCACATGGGGCATGCGCTTAACAATTCCATTCAGGACAGCATTATTCGTTTCAAGAGAATGCAGGGGTACGAAACTCTGTGGCTGCCGGGGACCGATCACGCATCCATCGCAACGGAAGTGAAGATCGTCGATCAGCTGAAAAAAGAGGGGCTCACCAAACAGGACGTCGGCAGAGAAGAGTTTTTAAAGCGCGCGTGGGCATGGAAAGAAAAATACGGCGGCAGGATCGTGGAGCAGCTGAAACGCCTCGGTTCTTCCTGCGACTGGTCGAGAATGGCTTTCACGATGGATGAAAAATGTTCCAAAGCGGTGAAAGAAGTTTTCGTCAATCTGTACAACGAAGGGTTGATCTATCAGGGAAGCCGTATCATCAACTGGTGTCCCTGCTGTAAAACCGCCCTTTCGGACGCAGAAGTGGAATATACCGAAGAGCCTTCTTTCTTCTGGCATCTCCGCTATTATGTGAAGGACAGCGACCGCTACCTCGTCGTGGCGACCACGAGACCGGAAACGATGTTCGGCGATACCGCCGTGGCGGTGAACCCGAAAGACGAACGGTATAAAGACCTCGTCGGGAAAACGCTCATTCTTCCCGTCGTGGGAAAAGAGATCCCCGTCATCGCGGACGATTACGTCGATCTCGAATTCGGCACGGGCGCGGTGAAGATCACCCCCGCGCACGACCCGAACGACTTCGAAGTGGGGCTTCGCCACAATCTCGAAGTCATCCGCGTGATGAACGACGACGGCACGATGAACGAAAAAGCGGGCAAATATGCCGGCATGGATCGTTACGAGTGCAGAGAAGCCCTGGTGGAAGATCTGAAAAAGAGCGGCAATCTCGAAAAGATCGAGCCGCATGCCCACAACGTGGGGCATTGCTATCGCTGCCACACCACCGTGGAACCGATCGTTTCCAAACAGTGGTTCCTGAAGATGGAAGGGCTCGCGAAACCGGCAATCGCCGCCGTGAGGAAAAAGAGCATTCAGTTCAACCCCGATCGCTTCACGAAAGTTTACTATAACTGGATGGAAAACGTAAGGGATTGGTGTATTTCCCGTCAGCTCTGGTGGGGGCACAGGATCCCGGCATATTATTGCGAGGACTGCGGCGAAACGGTCGTGGCGAAAGAAATGCCTGCCGTCTGCCCGAAGTGCGGCGGAAAGAAATTCCGTCAGGACGAAGACGTGCTCGACACGTGGTTCTCTTCCGCGTTGTGGCCTTTCTCGACCCTCGGTTATCCCGACGATACCGAAGATCTCCGCTATTTTTATCCGACGGACGTTCTCGTTACCGCATACGATATCATCTTCTTCTGGGTCGCGAGAATGATTTTCAGCGGGATCAAACACATGGGAAGAATTCCGTTCAAGGACGTTCTGATCCACGGTATCGTGAGAGATTCTCAGGGAAGAAAAATGAGCAAGTCTCTCGGCAACGGCATCGATCCTATCGAGATCATCGAAAACTACGGAGCGGACACCTTGCGCTATTGCCTTCTGAACGGTATTTCCGCCGGAAGCGATATCCGTTATTCTCCCGAAAAACTGGAAGGTTGCCGCAACTTTATCAATAAGATCTGGAACGCTTCCCGTTTCGTGCTTTTAAATTGCGAAGGGGTGGAAGTGAAGAAGGAGCTTTCCGAATGCAAGCTCGGCGTTGCGGACAAATGGATCGTTTCCAAGCTGAATACCGTCGTTCGCGAAGTGACCGTGAATATGGAAAAATACGAGATCGGTCTTGCCTGCGCGGCGTTGCAGGATTTCGTCTGGTCCGATTTCTGCGACTGGTATATCGAATTCTGTAAGCCGACCCTTTACGGCGAGGACGCAAAGAAAAAGCAGGATACCGTAAGCGTGCTTTGCTACGTTCTGAAAAATATGCTCAAACTCCTGCATCCGTTCATTCCGTTCGTAACGGAAGAGATCTACAGCCATCTGCCCGGAACGGAAGGCAGCATCATGGTTTCCGAATTCCCCCGTTATAACATGAAATTCTCTTACCGCAAGGAAAGAGCCGCTATGGAAAAGATTATGGACGTGGTGAAGTCGGTAAGAGCGATCAAGCTGGAAACGGGTGCCGCTCCTTCCGCGAAAGTCGATCTGTTCGTCGTGACGGAAAGCAAAAAGCTTCTTTCCGATTGTTCCCTTTATCTCAATAAGCTCTGCAATGTGGGAAAGATCGCCTTTATTTCTTCGAAAGACGAACTGACCGAAAAAGTCGTTTCCAAGATCCTGGACGGGTTCGAACTTTATATTCCTCTCGGCGAGCTTGTCGATACCGAAAAGGAGATCGCGAGACTGAAAGCGGAGATCGAAAAAACGGAAAACGAGATCGCCCGCGCAAACGGAAAACTTTCCAATCAGGGCTTCGTCTCCAAGGCGCCGAAGGCTTTGATCGAAGGCGAAAAGGCGAAAGTGCAGAAGTTCACCGAGATCAGGGAAAAACTTCTTGTTTCTCTGAAAGAGCTCGAAGCGTGAAAACGGAAGGGGAAATGGAATGATACTTGCGGAATACGAAGAAACGAGGGAAATGCGGGAGAAAACCGCAAAAGCAATCCTTCTGAATTTAATTAAACCGTTTATGGTTCTGTTGCCGTTCTGTCTGGTTGCCGCTGCGTTTTATCTTTTTATTAAAATTCGTTTCGATCCGGAAGATCTCGCTTTTGCGATCGCGGTCGTATCTTTTTGCTTTGTGTTTTTTGTCGGTTTATGGGTATTTTTATATTTTTCCTATAAAAAACAACTTTGCGATGGGTTTGAATTTCAAAGCGAAAACGGCGTCGCGAAGTGTGTGATTTCGAAGGAAGGAACCACCTACGAATTGAGGAATCTGACCAAGGATACAAACTCTAAGTTCGACCGCGCGCAAATTAAATCGGCGAAACCGGTAGGTGATTTTCTGTTTGTTACGTTGCGGAACAGGTTGACCGTAATTCTTCCGGCATTGCCCGGTCTGACGGACGAATTTCTTCCGAAAAACAGAAGGTAAGCGGGAGAAGGTCGTGATGTACGAACCGCAGAGAGATCGGCGTTTCTCTCTGCGGTTTTTATTTTCCGTATTATATTGTCGTCCGGCATGAGAGGCTCGTTCGGACCGGAGTGTCGAAAAAAAAGAGTTCTTTCCCGTAAAATCCTGTTTTTTACGAGAAATTTACTTTTTCAAGCCTCTATGGTTTGCTAAAAATCGAAAATTATGTTACAATAGATAGGACAATCGGAGTTTTAGCGTCGGGCGCGCCTTTGTGAAACGGAATATTTCCGGGAAATAGCGTTTGCCGATCGCCTGAAATAGAATTTGATCAAAAAGGATCTCCTTTTTGCGGAAAAGTATTGCCGGTACGGGTTTCTTGTCCGGGCGGCTTTTCACACGAGAAAGGCGGCTTTTGCCGTCATGCGATTTAAAATTCCTCTGAAAGAGGTTTTTTCGTCGTGCCGGAATAGTTTGCGGCATTCTTTTCCGTCGCGGGAAAAAGTAATGTTTTTCCTTCGGCGTCAGCAAAAAGAGAGATCCGAACGGAGTGAAAATTGAAAAATAAAAGCGGATTGAAAGTCCGTTTCCTCGGCGGCGTCGGGGAAATCGGCAAGAACATGACCGCGCTCGAGTACGGAAAAGACATTATCGTGATCGACGCGGGGCTTACGTTCCCGAGCGCGGAAATGCCCGGGATCGATCAGGTGATACCCGATATCACCTATCTGATGCAGAACAGAGACAGAGTGCGCGGTATTTTCCTTACGCACGGACACGAAGACCACATAGGCGGTCTTCCGTACGTTCTGAAGGATCTCAACGTTCCCGTTTACGGAACGAAGCTCACGCTGATGCTCTGCGAGCACAAACTTAAGGAACAGCGGGTCAACGGGTATAAGCTCAATTGCGTCAGCCCGGGATCGGTCATAAAAGCGGGATGCTTTCAGGTGGAATTCATTCACGTGAATCATTCTATCCCCGGCAGCTGCGCTCTTTCGATCTCTACGCCCGTCGGGATCGTTTTCCATTCGGGAGACTTCAAGATCGACATGACGCCGATCAGCGGGCAGATGACGGATATTCCGAGAATTTCGGAAATCGGCAAAAAAGGCGTGACCCTTCTTTTGTGCGAATCGACGAACGTCGAGCAGGATGGGTATACCATGAGCGAAATGGTCGTCGGCGAAACGCTCGACGGGCTTTTCCGCGACAATGCGAGAAGAAGGATCATCGTAGCGACGTTCGCGACGAACGTTCACCGTCTTCAGCAGATCGTGAATCTTGCCGAAAAACATAAGAGGAAGATCGCTTTTTCGGGAAGAAGCATGCTGAACGTCGTCGACGCGGCGACCAAGGTCGGCGAGATCTCCATTCCGGAAAACATGGTGGTGGATATCGAAAAAATCAAATACGTTGCCGATAAAGACCTTGTTATCGTTTCCACGGGAAGTCAGGGAGAGCCGATGAGCGCGCTTACCAGAATGGCTGCCGGGGATTACAATCAGGTGCAGGTGGGAAGCAACGATACGATCATTATTTCGGCGTCTCCCATTCCCGGCAACGAAAAGAGCATCTATCAGGTCATCAATAACCTTTACAGGAAAGGCGCGGAAGTCGTTTATAAATCGATCGCGAAGATCCACGTTTCCGGGCATGCCTGCCAGGAAGAACTGAAGATCCTTCATACGTTGCTGAATCCGCGGTTCTTTATACCCGTTCACGGCGAATACAGACATCTGAAAAAGCATTGCCGCCTCGCGAAAGCGACGGGCATGAAAGAGGCGAACATGCTGATCGCCGACATCGGCGACACGGTGGAAGTGACGGCGAGAAGCATGAAGAAAGGCGAGCGGTTCCAGTCCGGTTCCCGTTATATCGACGGGCTTTCCATCGACGATACCGAAACGGTCGTGCGAGACAGAAAACGCCTTGCCGAAGACGGGCTTATCGTTGCCGTATGCTGCGTTTCGGAAGATACGGGCGAGATCGTGTCCGATCCCGATATCATCAACAAAGGCTCGATCCTGACCGACGCGCAGGTGAAAGAGGCGAAGAACATTCTTGCGAAAACGCTGAACGGATTCGATATGAAAGCTTCGGCGGATAAATCGGAAGTGAGAAACGCCATCCGTAAAAACCTCCGCAATTACATCATGAGAAAAACGAAGAAGAATCCTATGATCCTTCCCGTGATCACGGAAGTGTAATGCACGAAAAAATCAAAAAAATGCTCGCGGATAACGCCGCGCTCCATATCGGGGAAGACATCCGCCGTTTACACGACGAAAACCGGGAAGAAGGCGTTCCCACCATTTTGACGGACGGGCTGAACGAACTGATCCTTCTGGCTAAGATCAGACAGCCGAAAAAAATTCTTGAGCTCGGCACCGCGGCGGGGTGTTCCGGCATTGCGCTGTTGAAGGCTTTGCCGGACGCCGAACTCTACACGATAGAGGCGCGGGAGAAATCTTATCTCGCGGCGAAAGAGAATTTCATTTCGTACGGCGTGGCAGGCAGGGTGAAACAGTTTCTCGGCGACGCGCGTGACGTTTTATGCGGAATAAGGGAAAAATTCGACTTTGTTTTTCTGGATTGTAATAAGTCAAAATATAAGGAATTATACGGAAAAATAAAGGAGATTATGTCGGACGGAGCCGTGCTTTTCGCCGATAACGTACTCTTCCGCGGGTATATTACGGAAGAGGTGAAGGTGCCGCACCGTTTTAAAACCATTCAGCATAACATGACGGACTTTTTAGAAACGATCACGACCGATCCGGAGATGATCACCACGATATCCGACGTCGGAGACGGGATCTCGATCTCTTATAAAAAAGGAAAGGAAACAACAGTATGAACCGAATAGAATTGCTCGCGCCCGCGGGCAATTTTTCAAAACTGAAAACGGCGATCCGGTTCGGCGCGGATGCCGTGTATGCGGGCGGTAAGAATTTCTCTCTCCGCGCGCTCAGCGATAATTTTACCGAAGAAGAACTTGCCGAAGGGGTTGTTTACGCCCATAAACACGGGGTGAAGTTTTACGTTACCGTGAATATTTTTCCCCGCAACGCGGATATGGAAGAAGCCGCG
Source organism: uncultured Acidiphilium sp. (assembly GCA_902495325.1). Taxonomy (GTDB): domain Bacteria; phylum Bacillota; class Clostridia; order Christensenellales; family Borkfalkiaceae; genus UBA10281. Next base: position 62,350 of record CABUWK010000001.1, on the reverse strand, counting down.
CGGTATTTCCGTCTGTTACAGAATATCGGGGTGGACGCCGTTCTTATTACCGATCCCGGGTTTATTTCTCTCTGCAGGGAAGTCGCGCCCCTTCTTCCCATCCATTTAAGCACGCAGGCGAACACCCTCAATTATCGCTCCGTCGCATTCTGGCGGGACGAAGGGGTGAAAAGGGTAGTTCTCGCAAGGGAACTTTCAATCGCGGAGATCGCCGAAATATCGGAAAAGGTGCCGGATATGCAGCTGGAAGCTTTCGTGCACGGCGCGATGTGTATTTCCTATAGCGGAAGGTGCCTTCTGTCCAACTACTTCAACGGAAGAGACAGTAACCGCGGCGAATGCGTGCAGGCGTGCCGCTGGCATTACGAACTGCGCGAACGGTCGAAAAACGGCGATTTTTATCCCGTGGAAGAAGACGGGCGCGGCACGTATATTCTGAACAGCAAAGATCTGAATATGATAGAACATCTCCCGGAAATGGAAAAGGCGGGCATCGTCTCTTTTAAAATCGAAGGGAGAATGAAGAGCGAATACTATCTCGCAACGGTGGTAAACGCTTACCGCCGCGCGATAGACGCCTATCATAATAATCTTGAAAATTACAGAAATAATCGTGAGTTTTACGATGAATTACGCAAGACGAATCACCGTGCTTTCACCACGGCGTATATGCTTTCCGATCGCAGCGATACGGTGAATTACGAAGATTCGCAGTCTGCCGGCGAAAAGACTTTTGCCGCCGTCGTCATAAGGGAAACGGACGAAAACGGCATCGCCGTGATCGAAATGAGAAACCGTTTCCGTGCGGGAGACCAACTCGAGATCCTTTCGCCGAAAGAGAATTTCAATCAATCGTTTACCGTGAAAGATCTGTTCGACGAAAACGGCGAACGGGTGGAAGACGCGAAACTCGTACAGCAGAAACTCGCGATCGCGTGTCCTTATCGTTTATACGAAGGGGATATTCTTCGCCGCTGAGCGATGGAAAACGGACGGACAACTTTATCGGACTTGGCGGGGGAGACGGTACATCCGTCCCTTTCCGTACGGGAAATACAACGGGAAATATAAAACAGGAGAAAAACATGAAAAACATAATCGTGATAACGGGCGCGTCGAGCGGGATCGGAAAGGAATTTGCCGTGCAGCTCGATAAAACGGAAAAGGCGGACGAGATCTGGGTCCTTGCGAGAAGGCTCGATCGTCTTGAAAAACTTAAGGGAGAACTGAAAACGAAAATCGTTCCCGTTGCCGCCGATCTTTCTTCGGCGGAAGGAATTGCCGTTTATGCCGAGAAACTCGCGGCGGAAAAACCGAACGTTACGATCCTTGCGAACTGTTCGGGGTTCGGGAAGTTCGGGCATATCGAAAAGATCCCCCTTGAACAGGAGCTGAATATGGTAGACCTCAACTGCAAAGCGCCCGTTGCAATGATCGACCGCACCCTTCCTTATATGGGACGAGGCGGGAGGATCGTGAACGTCGCTTCCTGCGCCGGATTTCAGCCGATCCCGTATATCAACGTTTACGCTGCGTCGAAAGCATTTTTATTAAGTTATTCCCGCGCGCTCGCGCGCGAGCTCGCATACCGCGGAATTTCCGTTCTTGCCGTGTGTCCGTTCTGGACGAAGACGGAGTTTTTCGATCGCGCGATCGATCCTTCCGAAAAGACGGTCGTCGTGAAGTATGACGTTTTATATCGTCCGGAAGACGTAGTGCGGCAGGCGTTGAAAGATATGAGGAAAGGGAAGGATCTGTCCGTGTACGGAAAGATCAACCGCTTGCAGAAATTCGCGACGAAAGTGCTTCCGCATTCTCTCGTGATGAAGATCTGGATGAGAAAAGAAAAGCTCGACGGAACGCCGGAAATGAGAAAGTGAACGTCGTGAACGTTTTGTGACGGTACGGAAAACCCATACCGGACAAAAAATGGCGCTTCCGTCTTCCGGCGGGAGAGAAGTAAGGATCCGTCGGTCGTTCGCGGAAGCCTTCCCGGAAAAATCAGAATAAGACCACATTTGCCCCCTCTTTTTGAAAAGGGGGCTTTTTTTATGCCGGAAAATGCGACGGCGGCGTCCGGTAACCGCTTTTGAGAATTTTATGACCACCCGTTTTTTAACCTTAATTTTCCGTTTTTCGACTTTTAAGGGGGCTTTTTCTCAAAGTGTGAAAAAAAATTTCAGAAAAGTTGTTAAAAGTGGTTGACAGTGGTTAAAAATAGTTATATAATAAAATCACGATAAAAGGAGAACCAAATGTTTTCGGGAGAATACGCTCATCAGCTCGATGAAAAAAACAGAATACGTATTCCCGCGAAATACAAAGCGGAACTTGGGGACAAATACGTTTTCTGCAAGGGTGCGACGAAGTGCATTTACGTAATGCCCCTCGCGGCGTTCGAGAAAGAAGCGGAAAAGTTTTCCTCCATCTCCTTATTCGACGAAGAGGCGCAGGACGCGCTTTCCGAATTTATGTCTTCCTTCTTTCAACCGGAAGAGGACAAGCAGGGCAGAGTTCTTCTCCCGCCGGCGCTTCGGGAATACGCGGGGATCGAAAAAAACGTCGTCACGGTGGGTGCTTTCAATAAGCTCGAGATCTGGAGCGAAGAAGTTCGCGAAGAGAGAAGAAAAGAAAAGACCTTCCGCGAGAGACTGAAAATTCTTGCCGACAGGACGAAGTGACCTATGGAATTCGTTCACGTACCCGTTATGCTCGGCGAGTGTATGGAAGCTCTGTCGCTGAAAAAAGACGGCATTTATTTCGACGGCACGCTCGGCGGAGCCGGGCATTCGGAAGAAATTCTGAAACGGACAAGCCCTTCGGGCAGACTGATCGCGACCGATCTCGACGGGGAAGCGATCGCAAACGCCGAAAAAAGGCTCGCACCCTATGCGGGCAGATATCGGCTTTTTCACACGAATTATAAAAACTTTTCTTTCGTGAAGGAAGAGGCGGGCGTCGACGGGTTCGACGGCGCGCTCCTCGACCTCGGCGTTTCGAGTTACCAGCTCGATAACCGCGAAAGAGGGTTCTCGTATATGGCGGCAGACGCGCGCCTCGACATGAGGATGAACGGCGAACAGAAAAAAAGCGCGTGGGACGTCGTCAACCGATACGAACCGAAAAAAATCGCGTATATCCTTTCGACGTACGGCGAAGAAAAATTCGCCGATAAAATCGCAAAGAATATCGCGGAAGAAAGGAAGCTTCACCCGATCGATACGACGGGGCAGCTCTGTGAGATCATAGACCGCAGCATTCCTTTCAGATTCAAGCAGGGCGGGCATCCCGCAAAAAAAACTTTTCAGGCGATCCGCATCGAAGTCAACGAAGAACTCGACGGTCTCGGGGATTGTATCCGCGATATCGTAAAGGGTTTAAAACGGGGCGGAAGGATCGCGATCATGACCTTCCATTCGCTGGAAGATCGCATCGTAAAGCAAACGTTTAACGACTTAGCGACGGACTGCGTGTGCGACAAAAGGCTTCCCGTATGCGTTTGCGGAAGAAAAAAGACGATAGAACTCATCAACAAAAAACCGATCACAGCCGACGAAAAAGAGTGCGAAGAAAATCCGCGCGCAAAAAGCGCAAAGTTGAGGATCGCGGAAAAAATTTAACTCTTTTCGGGGGAGAAATAAAAAAATAAGATAATAAATTTAAAGGAGAGGGAATAATGTATAACAACGGACAAACGGAACTGCTCGAAAAAGAAGAAACGACTGCCGCAAGCGCGCGTCAGGGCGAAAAGAATACAATGAGAAGCAATCTCGACAAGATCATGAATTACGAGAAATACCTCGGCGGAAACGCGCAGGAAAGCGCGCGCGCAGCGTATTCCTCTTCTTCGACCACCGTCAAGAAAGCTTATATGTCTCCCACGGTGGAGTATGTGCCGACGAACGTTTTCGCGCAGGCAGCGGAAGACGCCGCCCGCATGTCCGCCTATACGCAGGCTGCGCCTGCCCCCGCAAAAGAGAGCGAGGATCTCAAGCCGAGCTCTACCACCATGCAGTTTTCGCTGAAGGACGGAGCCGATATTTACGAGGAGATCCGCCCGAAGAGCGACGAAGAAAAAGATTATAAGATCAACACGAAAGGAAAGGTGCTCATCGCCGTTTACGCCATCGTGATTTTAACCATATTCTCTCTCATTCTGCTCAATTCCAGAATGCTCCGTAATCTCGATCGTTCGATCGACACGTACACGAGCCGGGTGGAAACGCTGACGAAAGAGTATACGGACGCACGCAGCGAACTCGATTACGTTTCGAGCGACGAAACCATCATTTCCAAAGCGGAAGAAATGGGTCTGATCAAAGGTTAAGAGGTTTTCGCTATTTCCGGAAACAGAATAAGGATTTTACGAAAGAGGTTATTCGCGACGGTGCTCGCGGTAACCTTTCTTTTTTTGTCCGTCACGGTCAGGGTGTTCGTCGTGCAGATCGCAGACGGACGGGACTTGCAGTCCAAAGCGATCGACCAGTGGACGAGAGAGCTGCCGATCGCGGCGAAACGGGGAGAGATCGTCGACCGCAACGGCGTCGTTCTGGCGGGAAGCGATACTTCCTTTACGATATTTGTCCGCCCGAGAACGGTGAAAAGTCCGGAACTCGTTGCCGAAGCGCTTGCGGAAACGCTCGGTCTGGATGTCGGTTCCCTGACAGAGAAAATTTCGGGCGCGTCTTCTTCCGTCGTCACGGTGAAAAGGCGGGTCGGAAAGGACAAGGTGGACGAGATCATGTCCAGGAACTTAAGCGGCGTGTATTACGGAGAAGATTTCACGAGAGTTTATCCCTACGGCAATCTGTTATGCCGCGTTCTCGGTTACACTTCGACGGACGGGCGCGGGCAGAGCGGGCTGGAGGCTTATTACGACGAGATCCTTCGCGGGTTCGACGGGGAAATTTTATACGAAGCCGACCTCGTCGGGAAAGACGTGGAAGGAAAAACGGCAAGATACGTCCGCGCGACGGACGGTCTTAACCTCAGACTGACGATCGACGCGGATATTTCCCGCATTGCGGACGAGGTGGTTGCGGAAGCGACGGAGATCTATTCGCCGAAATCGGTCGGGATCCTCGTGCTCGATCCGTCGAGCGGGGCGATCCTCGCGATGAGCGAAAGCCCTTCGTTCGATCTGAATAACGTGCCGAGAAACGATCCAGAACTGCTCCGCATTTCCGCCAGAAGCTCTCTGATATCGGACAGCTACGAGCCCGGTTCGACTTTTAAAGTTCTGACCGCCGCCGCGAATACGGAAGAGTATAAAAAGGGAAATCCCGCCGCCTTTTCGCCCGATCATATTTTTTCTTCCGCGAGATACCGCATTGTGGACGGGCGGAAGATCAAGTGCTGGAGCAGTCACGAAAACGGAAGGCATGCAAACGAAAACCTTGCACGGGCGCTGAACAACAGCTGCAATCCCTGCTTCGTGGACATTGCGCTCTCCCTCGGGAAAAGCAAAATGTACGAGTACATCCGCGCGTTCGGTTACGGCAAAACGACGGGCGTCGATTTTTCGGGAGAAGCTCTCGGCATGGTCCTGCCGGAAAGCGCGGTCACGACGGGCGATCTTGCGAGAATTTCCTTCGGGCAGACCATTGCGGTGACCCCTCTTCAGCTTGCCGCCGCCACCGCCTGCGCCGTGAACGGAGGCATTTATTACGAGCCGCGTTTCGCGGAAGAGATTTTCGATAACGAAGGGCGGATCGCGCAGACAATGTACAAGAAAGCAAAAGGGCGGGCGATCGGCGAGGATACGTCCGCCGTGATCGCCGGCTATCTCGAAGGGGTCGTGAGAGACGGAAGCGGGAAACAGGCTTATATCGAAGGCTATCGCGTCGGCGGGAAAACGGCAACGGCGCAGAAATACGAAAACGGAAAGATCGCGCAGGGGAAATACGTGATGAGTTTCGTCGGGTTTTTCCCCGCGAACGATCCGAAATATCTCGCGCTTGCCGTAGTGGACGAACCCGTGGGCGGGCAATACGGTTCCACGGTCGCCGCGCCCCTCGTCAGAAAGGTTTTCGAAGGGATCATCGGCTGTAAGAATATCGCGCCGCTTGAACAGGCTTAGAGACGTCGAATGCCGAGCCCTGGGATTTTCGGGGAATTTTCGGCGCGGACGGAAAAGAAAAAGGGGAGAATATGAGAAAGGGAAATACGGAATTTTTATTGAAACGGGCGGGCGTGCTCCGGACGGTCGGAGCTATGCCGGAAGAGATCCTGTCGCTTTGCGACCGCGCGGACCGTGCGGAAAACGGATCGCTTTTCTTCTGCCGGAAAGGGGTGAACGGCGACGGGAGAGAATACGTCGGAGAAGCGATCGGAAAAGGGGCGAGGCTCGTCGTTGCCGAAGAGGAATTCGAATGTCCGGTCGCCCTGGCGATCGTTGAGGACGCGATCCGGGCGGAAGCCGAGATCGCGAAGGCGTTTTACGGCGATCCGCAGAAGGATCTGAAGCTGATCGGCGTCGTCGGGACGAACGGCAAGACGAGCGTTTGCCATATCCTGCGCGAAATTTTCGGCTATGCGGGAAGAAAGGCTTTCGTTTCGGGAACGATCGGGGTATTTTTCGGAGAAGAAAGAAGACCGTGCGATCTCACTACGCCCGGACTTCTCGATCTCTATGCGCTGATCGCCGAAGCCCGGGATCGCGGCGCCGGTTTTTTCATAACGGAAGTTTCCGCCCATGCGATCGATCAGCGGCGGATCGAAGGATTGTATTTCGAAGTTCTCGTCTTTACGAACTGTACGGAAGATCATCTCGATTATTTCGGAACGTTCGGGCGATATTCCGCCGTGAAAAAAAGTATTTTCAGAAGGGAAAACTGCCGACGTATGCTCGTCAACAGCGACGATCCGCTCGGGATCGCGATTTATACGGAAAACGAAGGGGTCGCCTTTTCTTACGGGATCGAAAACCCGGCGGACGTTTTCGCGATCGATACGGAAGAGAGCGCGGCGGGGATCTCCTATGTGATCAATCTGTTCGACGCGGTATACGACGTTTCGTGCCCGCTTGTCGGGGGATTCAACGTTTATAACACCCTTGCCGCCGCCGCGTGTGCCGTGCTTTGCGGGGTTTCCGTTTCCGATATCGCCGAAGGACTTGCCCGTATGGCGCCGGTGCCCGGGCGAGGGGAGTTCGTTTCCTCTTTCCGCGGCGGAACCGTTTTCGTCGATTATGCGCACACGCCGGACGGGCTGTTTTCCGTGCTGACCTCTTTCCGTAAATTGTGCGGGGCGAAGCTTCTGGTCGTGTTCGGTTGCGGGGGAAACAGAGAAAGGGAGAAGAGACCCGTAATGGGCAGGATCGCGGGCGATCTCGCCGATTTCGTGGTGATCACGAGCGACAACCCCCGCTACGAAGATCCGCTTGCCGTCATGCGGGAAGTCGAGGAAGGCGTGCGCCTTTCCACAAGGAATTATATTTCCGTATCCGACCGGAAAGAGGCGATCGCCTATGCGCTTTCCCTCATGAGAGAAGGGGATATCCTCGTCGTTGCGGGAAAGGGCGCGGAAGAATATCAGGAAACGAACGGCGTGAAGAGAAAATTTTCGGACAGGGAAACGGTGCTCGCGCTCGCGGGGGAGATCGGCTGAATGAAGAATTTTTTCTCTTATCTTCTCGCCGTTCTTCTTTCCGTCGCGCTGTCGGTTCTGTTCGGCGCGATCCTCGTTCCCCTTCTCGCGAAACTGAAATTCGGGCAGAACATTCTGAAATACGTAAAGGAACACGATTGCAAAAAGGGAACGCCCACGATGGGCGGCATCATTTTTCTCCTGTCCTCTTTTCTCGTTGTTTTTATCGTCGGGAAAGGGGATTTTTATCTTGCGGTCGTCTGTATGACGGTCGGCGCGGGGTATGCCGCGGTCGGAATGATCGACGACGGCATCAAGATCGCGAAAAAGAGAAACGAAGGGCTCGATCCGTTGCAGAAAACGTTGTTTGAAACGGCGATCGCCGTGGTGATCGCTCTTTTTTGCTGCAAAAGGGGGCTTACGCGGATCTTTCTTCCCTTTTCGGGTAAAACGGCGGATCTCGGTCTGTGGTTTTTCCCTCTGTGCATTCTCGTGTTTCTGGCAACGACGAACAGCGTGAATCTGACCGACGGACTGGACGGGCTTGCCGCGGGGGTCTGTTATCTTTATTTCGCCTTTCTCGGCGTTACGATCCTTCTTCTGATTTCCCGTTCGCCGGAAACGTTTGCTTTCGAAAGGGAATACGAAAATCTCGCGTTGCTCTGTTTTTCTCTCGTCGGCGGGCTTGTCGGGTATCTGCTTTACAACACGTCGAAAGCCTCCGTTTTTATGGGGGACACGGGGTCGCTCGCCCTGGGCGGACTTGTCGCCGCGACGAGCATCGTAAGCGGAAATCTTCTCTTCATTCCGGTCGTCGGGATCATGTTCGTCTGTTCGAGCCTTTCCGTGATCCTGCAGGTCCTGCATTTCAGGCGTACGGGGAAAAGAATTTTTCTCATGGCTCCTCTTCATCATCATTTTCAGCACCTCGGCTATACGGAAAGCAAGATCGCCTTCGGGTACAAGCTCGTCACGTTCGTCGCAGGGGCGATTTTTCTGCTGATATCTCTCGCCGCGGGATAAGTTCTGCGGGATAAGTCGTAAAACCCGATCCCTTCGCATACAATAGAGACGGTAAATAACGATGCGAGGTGACGAAAATGTATTTTCCGAAAAGCAAATTTCTGATCGTAGGCGTTTCGAAAAGCGGGAAAGGGGCGTGCAGGTTGCTTCTTTCCCGCGGGGCGGAATGTTACGTATACGACGACGGGGAGAGCGACGCCGTGAAAACCGCCGAAGAGGAACTCCGTTCTCTCGGAGCGAAAACGGTCGGCAAAAGCGAGGTCGACGGGGTGCTTGCTCTGTGCGACGTCGTGGTGTTGAGCCCCGGGGTGCCGATCGATCACGAGATCCCCGTCCGGGCGAAACGGGCGGGCAAGCGGGTGATCGGCGAGCTGGAGCTCGCGTCTTCGCTGTGTGTCAATCCGGTCGTCGCCGTTACGGGAACGAACGGCAAAACGACGATCTGCACGATGCTCGGGTGCGTGCTGAAAGCGGGCGGACTTTCGCCCGTGCTCTGCGGGAATATCGGAAATCCTTTTTCGTGCGTGCTCGATTCTCTGACGAAAAACGACGTCGTGGTGGCGGAAGTTTCCAGTTTTCAGCTCGAAACGACGGCGCGTTTCGCCCCGCATATCGCCGTGATCGCGAATATCACGCCCGATCATCTTTCCCGCCATTACAACATGGAAAATTACGTGTTCGTAAAAAGCAAGATCCTTTCGAACCTGAAAGAGAGCGAGTATGCCGTTCTCAATTACGACGACGCCGTCGTGCGGAAGCTCGGCGAGAAGACGGAAGGGAAAGTCGTTGCGTTTTCCGTGAAGGACGAAGTGAACGGCTGTTACCTTTCGGAAGGGAAGATCTATTTCAAAGGAAAATTCGTCGCGGAGGAAAGCGATCTGCCCCTTCGCGGAGAACACGATATCGAAAACGCTCTCGCGGCGATCTGCGTGGGAGAGATCCTCGGGATCGGCGGCGATGCGATCGTTGCCGGTCTGAAAACGTTCAGAGGGGTCCGCCACAGGATCGAATACGTCGGAACGTTCGGCGGAACGGATTTTTACAACGATTCGAAAGCGACCAATCCGGACGCGACCGTGAAGGCGATCGGAACGATGCAGAAGCCCTGCGTGCTGATCCTCGGCGGAAAAAACAAAGGGCTGTCCTTCTCGGCGGTTTTTTCGGCGATCCCCGGAAGCACAGTGAAACACGTGGTGGCGACAGGGGAAAGCCGTTACGCTCTTTTCGAAGAGGCGAAAAAGAAAAATTACGACGAGATCTCCGTCGTAAAGGATTTCCGCGCGGCGACGGAACTTGCCTGTCTTCTTGCGGGCGAGGGAGATTGCGTGCTTTTAAGCCCCGCCTGTTCGAGTTTCGATTCCTTTTCCGATTACGAGGAAAGGGGAGACAGATTTACGGAGATCGTGAAGGATTTTTTTGCCGATGAGCCGGATTGAGCGTGCGGGCGGAAAACTTTTCGTCGGGGACGGAAAAGGGAAAAGGAAGGGGGGAGACGTCCTCCTTCTCGCGGCGGTCGTCGGGTTGTCCCTTTTCGGGCTTGTCGCGGTGTATTCGGCAAGCAATTATTCGGCGAACGTCACTTACGGCGACCCTTTTTTCGTGGCGAAAAAACATCTGATCGGGCTGTGCGCGGGATATGCGGCGATGATCTTCGGCTGTTGTTTCGACTACGAACGATATGAAAAGACGGGGATTTTCGCCCTTGCGGGGGCGGTCGTTCTTCTCCTGCTCGTGTTTACCCCTCTCGGGTATGAAAATTACGGCGCGAAGCGGTGGATCTCCCTCGGCGGGATCACAGTTCAGCCGTCCGAACTCGCGAAGATCGCTTTTATCCTCTTTTCGGCGGGGTATCTCTCGAAAAAACCGGAGAGGACGGAGACTTTCCGTGGCGTATTTCCCGTGCTTCTTGCCGGGGGCGGGTGCTGCGCTCTCGTTCTTGCCGAACCGAACATGTCCGTGGCCGTCTGCTTTGCGATCCTTACCGCCGCGATTCTCTTTATCGGCGGGATGAAATTCAGGCATTTCGCGGTCGTGGCATTGCCGGCGATCCTCGCGATCCCTCTGCTGATCGCCGCGGAACCTTACCGGCTCCGCCGTCTTTCCGCATTCCTCGATCCGTGGGCTTCGCCGAAAGGGGAAGGGTATCAGTTGTTGCAGTCCCTTTACGCGCTCGGTTCGGGCGGGTGGTTCGGCGTCGGCGCCTTTCGTTCCCGTCAGAAATTCCGTTTTCTTCCCTTTTCGGAAAGCGATTTCATCCTTGCGGTTATCGGTGAGGAATACGGATTCGTCGGGCTTGTTCTTCTGTTTGCCCTGATGGCGTTTATCGTGATCCGCGGGCTTTCGGTCGCGGCGAGGGCGGAAACGTTGTTCGGATATTTTCTGGCGGGCGGGATCTCCTGTATTTACGCGATCCAGACTCTTGTCAATATTCTCGTCGTGACGGGGAGCATTCCCCCGACAGGACTTCCTCTCCCTCTCGTTTCCGCGGGGAACACGTCGCTGATCGTCTTTTTGTTCTCCTTCGGCGTTCTCTATAACGTATCGCGGCAACGGCGGGGATGAAAACGGAAAGGCTTTTCCGAACGATTCCCCGCGTTCCGTCATAAAATACAGTGTATGCCCGCATGATAGGCGAACGGAAAATTTCATTCCGCGCGCCGCGGCGGGGCGAAGGAAACGCTGTATGGAAAAACTGATCGTCCGGGGAAGAAAAAAGTTATACGGAAAAGTCGGAATAGCCGCCGCGAAAAACGCCGTGCTGCCTCTGATGGCTGCCTGCGTGCTCAGGGGCGGCAAAACCGTTATAGAAAACTGTCCGAGGATATGCGACGTGATCGTGATGGGAAGGATCCTTCGCTCGCTCGGCGCAAAGGTCTCGTTTGAGGAAAATTCGCTCGTCGTGAATGCGGACGGCGTCTGCCGTTACGATCTGCCTTGCGATCTCACGCGGAAGATCCGCGCGTCCGTCTTTCTTGCGGGCGCGCTCGTCGGACGGTTCGGAAGGGCTGCCGTCTGCCGTCCGGGCGGGTGCGACATCGGCAAAAGACCGATCGATATCCATCTTTCCGCCATGCGGGAACTCGGCGTGAAGGTGACGGAAGAAGAGGGGTATCTTTTCCGCGACGTCACGGGTAAGGGCGGGGAAACGACCCTTTCTTTTCCGAGCGTCGGCGCGACGGAAAATCTCGTGATGCTCTCCGCCGCAAGGAAGGGAAAAACGGTGATCCGCAACGCCGCGAGAGAGCCGGAGATCGTCGATCTCGCGCGGTATCTGAACGCCGCCGGCGCAAAGATCTCGGGTGCGGGCACGGAGACGATCGCGATCGAAGGGGCGGAAAAGCTTTACGGCGGGGAAATGTCGTTCTGCCCCCTTTCCGACCGCGCCGAAGCGGGAACTTTTCTCCTTGCGGGGATCGCCTGCGGGGGCGAAATCTCTTTTCCGCGGGGTTCGCTCGCAAATCTGGACGAGGTTTTTAAAATTATCGGGCAGAACGCTTGCAAAACGATCCCGAAAAATGATAAAATAGAAACGGTGACCTTTCGCGAAGATCCGGTCGGGTTCGGAAAGATCGTTACGGCGCCTTTCCCCGGCGTTCCGACCGATCTGCAACCGCAATTCGCCGCGGCGGCATGTTTTTGCCGCGGCGGAACGGAACTGACCGATCTCGTTTTTCCGGATCGGTTCGGCTATGCGGAAGAGCTCGGGAAAATTCACGGCGGGATCCGCCTTGCGGGGAACACCCTTACGGTTACCGGCGGGGGAGAACACCGCGGCGCGAAGATGACCGCACGGGATCTCAGGGGCGGCGCCGCGCTCGTCATCGCCGCGCTTGCCGCGGAAGGGGAATCGGAGATCGCGGGGGCGGAACACATCGACCGCGGATACGAACGATTTGAAAATAAGCTGCGTTTGCTCGGCGCCGATATTTTCCGGAAAGGAGAATAAGGCGGGCGGAGTAACGCTTCGCCTTGGAGTAAACAATGAGATACAGAAGATGGATCGTCGTGAGTACGATCGTCATTTACGTTTTAACGCTCGCGCTTGCCGTCATGTGGCTTCTGAAAGTGCGTGAGGTCGACGTCCGCGTGACGGAGGCTTCCTCGGGAAGCACCGTTTATGCGGAATGCAACGAAAAACTGGAAAAAATGCTGCTCGGCAGAAAACTGTTTTCCGTTTCGGCGGACGAGATCGTCGCGGAGCTCGAAAAAGATCCTTACGTTACGGTAAAAAAAGTGAAACGCCGTTTCCCGGATGCCGTCGAGGTGGAGATCGAAGAACGCGCGGAATGTTTCGCCGTGAAAAACGAAGAGCTCTATTACATACTCGACCGCGATTACAATCTGCTGGATAAGAGAACGACGCTCGAAAAAGAGGGCAGCGCGGGGAAAATCCTTCCCGTGGAAGTGAAAAACGTGAAGCTCGGTTTCGCCGCTTTCCGCATCGGAAAGCCGATCACCTATGACGAGACGGGGATGTTCGGCTATGCCGTACGCCTTTTCCGTTCGCTGGACGATCTGAACTTTCTCAAATCCATTACCGTGTACGGTTCGGGCGGGGAAAAGGAAGAGAGAATCTATCTCAATACCGAAACGGGCGTAAGCCTCGAATTCCGTTTCGCCGTTCCCCGCGGGCTTTCCTCTTCGTCGAAAGCGGAGATCGCGGCGGCGAGAAATTCCCTCTGCGATAAGATCGGGGAAGTGAAAGCCGCTTACGACGCCTTTACCGAAAAACAGAAATCGGAAGGATATTACCTCGTTTATATGACGGACGACGCCTTTACCGTCCGTACGGAATACACCGTGCGTGCGGAGTCGTGAAAATCTTTTCCGTTAAAAAAGCGACCGTCTTTGTCGGACGGAACGCCCGCGCGGTATTTTCACCGTGCGAGCGTTTTTTTTGCGATTCTTTCATGAAAAGAGATTGCGAAAACATTGACAAACGGGGCATAATATAATATAATTATTGTGATTCTTCCCCTATATTATATTGTCGCGAGGCAGCGGGGGAGAGCGCGGCGGGAAAATGCCCGGTTGCGGAGATCTGCGTTTCCGGAACGACTCCCTGCTGCGGAGCGAAAGAAAAACACGGCGGTCGGCTTATGGTTCAAAGCGGCGTCGCGGTTTTAGACGTCGGTTCTTCAAAAATCACGGCGATCTTCGGGGACAGGGGCGTGAACGGCACGTTTGCCGTGAAAGCTTATGCCGAAGTGCCTTACAACGGTTTTGCCGAAGGGCGTTTTTTCGACGAAGAAGAAACGGAAAAAGCCGTTTCGGAAGCCATTGCGGAAATTTCGGACAACGTGCGTTGTCCCGTAGCCGAGGTGTGCGTCGGCGTGCCCGGCGCGTTTGTCCGCCTGGAGAACAGAAAGTATAAGATCGCGCTTAAGAAAAAGAGGAAAATTAAAAACGGGGATATCACCGATCTGTTCGACGCGGGTCGCAGGCTCGTGGAGATCGCCGGATACGAAGTCATATCCGAATCCGCGATCTATTTCGCGCTGGACGACAACAGGAAAGTTTTCGATCCGATCGGGAACGAATCCGCCGCGCTCGGCGGCAATCTCACATATTTTCTGGCGGAAAATTATTTCGTCGTTACGATGAGAAAGGCGTTGTCGCAGGCGGGCGTGACGAAGGTGGATTTCGTGTTCGACGGTTTTGCGGAAGGAACGTTTCTTCTCGCGAAAGAACAGCGGGAAACGCCCGTTCTTCTCGTCGATTCGGGATATATCGCCACGACTTCGTCCATTCTTCTGGGAGACGGCGTCGTCGCGAAGGATTCCTTCGATTTCGGCGGGGGGTACGTCACGGCGGCGCTCCTCGAAAAATATTCTCTTTCTCTCGATTCGGCGGAAAAACTGAAACGGGTGATCAATCTCGGGTTTTCCGATCCGGGAGACAGCGTTTACCGCGTCGATACCGAAGAAGGATTGCGCGAATTTTCCGTCAGGGAAGTAAACGAGATCGCGGTGGAGTGTCTGGACGTGCTCGCCGGCAATATCGACACGCTGCTCGAAGAAAATATTTTAAGAACACGTTCTCCCGTGCGCGTTTATCTCACGGGGGGCGGCGTATCCTGCATGCGCGGAGCGAAAGAGCACATCGCGGGCAGGATCGGGCTGGCGGTAGAAATTCTGAAACCGTCCGTTCCCCATTACAACAAGCCGTACGAATCTTCGAAACTCGGCATTCTCGATTACGCGCTGAGAAAAAGAGAAGAAAAAAAGAAAAAGTTTCTGTTTTTCTGACGGCGGAACGCATTTCCGTCTGTCGGAGCGATTTATATTTTAGTTTAAGCCGGAAGAAGGGGCGGTTCCCCGCCGGCGCATAACGGAGGAAATTCAACATGACCGAAGAAGAAATGAGCCAGGGACTCAATATATGTAAAATCAAAGTCATCGGCGTGGGCGGCGCGGGAAGCAACGCCGTTAACCGCATGATCGAACTCGATATCAAAAGCGCGCAGTTTGCCTGCGTCAATACCGATCAGCAGGCGTTGATGCTCTCGAGAGTCGCGCCGGTAAACAGACTTTCCATCGGGAAAAATCTGACGAAAGGTCTCGGCGCCGGTTCCGATCCCGAAGTGGGTGAAAAAGCGGCGGAAGAATCGAAAGAGGATATCGAGAAACTCGTGGAAGGGGTCGACCTTCTCTTCATCGCCGCCGGTATGGGCGGAGGTACGGGCACGGGCGCTGCGCCCGTCATCGCGAAAACGGCGAAAGAAAAGGGTTGCGTAACGGTAGCCGTCGTGACGAAGCCTTTCGCGTTCGAAGGGAAAAAGAGAGAAGAAAACGCCAAAAAGGGGATCGCGAATTTAAGCAAATATGTCGATACGATCGTCATCATCCCCAACGACAAACTTCTGGAAGCCCTTCCCAACGACATCAGTATGATCGACGCTTTGAAATATGCGGACGATAATCTTCGCCAGGGTATCTGCGGCATTGCGGATCTGATTTCTACCCCCGCAATGATCAATCTCGACTTTGCGGACGTCCGCGCGATCATTTCCAATCAGGGGCTCGCGCATATGGGCGTCGGCAGGGCAAAAGGCGAAAACCGCGTCGTGGAAGCGGTGAGACAAGCCGTCAGCAGTCCTCTTCTCGAAACGACGATCGAAGGGGCGCGCGGCGTGATCATCAACGTGACGGGCGGAAAAGACCTCACCCTCGGGCAGGTTTACGAAGCGGCTCGCCTCGTGCAGGGCGTGGTGGACAGTTCCGCGAATATCATTTTCGGCGCGAATGTCAGCGAAGAATTACAGGAAGAGATCGAGATCACCGTCATTGCGACGGGCTTTGTCGGAAAGGACGCCGGCGGCGGAAAATCGCACGGCGATTCCGGCACGAGACAGGCTTTCAATAATCTGATGAAAGATCCGCCGAAACCGCAGGCGCAGACGATGAACCGTCCGCAGCAGACGGCGGAACCGAACGGTTATCCGCATACCGCCCAGCAGAACGCCGGGCAGCAATATGCCGCGCCGCAGGGATATCCTCAGCAGGGCGAATACCGCCAGCCGCAGGAACAGGCGTTCCGTCAGGCACCGCAGGGGTATCCTCAGCAGAACGAGTATCGTCAGCCGCAGGAACAGGCGTATCGCCAGGCGCCTCAGCAGGACTATGCGAACCGCGGATACGAACGCCCCGGGCAGCAATATGCCGCACCGCAGCAGGGATATCCTCAGCAGGGACAGACCGGTTACGAACCGCAACAGCAGGCTTCCTACCGGCAGAATACCGCGAAAGAAGATGCGGAAAATTATCAGAACGTGTCTTCCCGTCCGCAACAGCAGAGCGGCGAACAGCAGAACGGAAAAGAACTGCCTTCTTTCATGAAGAGACTTTTCGGGAAGAAGTGATCTCGTGAAGGGAAGGATCCATTCATTCGAATCTTTCGGTACGGTGGACGGTCCCGGCATACGCTTCGTCGTATTCATGCAGGGGTGTCCTATGCGTTGCCTGTATTGCCATAACCCCGACACGCAGAACGTTGCCGGCGGCACGGAATACGAGGCGAAAGACGTTGCGGAAAGAGTTCTGAAATATCGCAATTATTTCGGCGAAGAAGGGGGCGTCACCGTCAGCGGCGGCGAACCTCTTCTGCAGATCGGTTTCGTGACCGAGCTTTTCGCCTTGTTGAAAAAAGAGGGGGTTTCAACTTGCGTCGATACGTCAGGTATCGTTTTCGTAAGGGGAGAACCCTTTCTTTCCGCTCTCGACGAGCTTCTGAAAGTTACCGACCTTTTTCTTCTCGATATCAAGCAGATCGACGAAGAGAAACATAAAGTTCTCACGGGGCAGTCTAACCGACCGATCCTTGATTTCGCACGGTATCTGAGCGAAAAAGGGGCGAAAGCCTGGCTGCGATACGTTCTCGTTCCCGGCTATACGGACGGAGAAGAGGACGTTTCCGGACTTTGCGATTTCGTGAGATCTCAGCGGTGTTTCGTGAAAGCGGAAGTTTTGCCCTATCACACGATGGGGATCGTGAAATACAGATCGCTCGGCATTCCGTATCGACTGGAAGGAGTTGCGCCCCCGTCGAAAGAGAGTGTGAAACATGTTTCCGACCGGCTGAAAGCCGCCGTTTTGTCTCACGGCGAATAAAAAGTTCCGGGCGCGTGAAAAACGGCGATTTCTGCACATACTAAGTAAGGCAATTATGGATAAATTACAAAATGCAAACGGCACGGTGATCGTTGCGGGAGGATATTCCTGCGGCGGTTGCGCCGAACTCGGTTCGTCCGTAAAGATGATCGAAGGGGAGTTCCCCGGAACGGAATTTTTCTATGTTTCGGCGGAAACGGACGGGGAGATCTTCCGCGAAAAGGGGATCGACCGGATCCCTTGTACGATCGTTCTGAAGGGCGACGAAGAGGTCGCGCGGTGCTACGGGTATCAGCCGCCCGAGATCCTTTCTCTCTGGCTGAAAAGCAAAATCGGGTTTTCTGCGAAGACGGATCCCGGTGAAACGAAAAAATGACGGGGAAGGAGTTTTCCCGCAAAGAGGTACTATCATGAATTTTGAAAACGAATGGGCAGGGTTTCGTCCGGGCAACTGGTCGAACGGCGAAGTCGACGTAAGAGACTTCATTCAGAAAAACTATACCCCGTATGAGGGTGACGGTTCCTTTCTGGAGGGCGCGACCGAAGATACTTCGGCTTTGTGGCAGGATATTCTGAAACTTTCCGCCGAGGAAAGAGAAAAGGGCGGCGTTCTCGATGCCGATACGAAAATCATTTCCACCATTACGAGCCATGCGCCCGGTTATATCGACAAGGAAAAAGAGAAGATCGTGGGTTTACAGACGGATAAGCCGTTCAAACGCGCGCTTCAGCCCTTCGGCGGGATCAAAATGGCAGAGCAGGCGCTTGCCATGTACGGTTACACGATCGATCCTTCCGTAAAGGAGATCTTCACGAAATACAGAACGACCCATAACGACGGCGTTTTCTCAGCCTATACGCCGGAAATGCGCCTTGCCCGCCATGCGCACATTCTCACGGGGCTTCCCGATACGTACGGCAGAGGCAGGATCGTGGGCGATTACAGAAGGATCGCGCTGTACGGCGTCGATTACCTGATCGCCAAAAAAGAAGAAGACAAATCTTACGTGAACGGAGACATGACGGAAGAGACCGTCCGCAAGAGAGAAGAGCTTGCCATGCAGGTGAAAGCTCTCGGCGAATTGAAACAGATGGCGGCTTCTTACGGGTATGATATCTCCAAGCCCGCAACGAATGCGAAAGAAGCGATCCAGTGGCTGTATTTCGGATATCTTGCCGCCGTAAAGGATCAGAACGGCGCGGCGATGAGCATCGGCAGAAACACGACTTTCCTTGATGTTTATATCGAAAGAGATCTGAAAAACGGCGTTCTTACCGAAAAGAACGCGCAGGAGCTGATCGATCAGTTCGTCATGAAACTCAGAATCATCAAGTTTATGAGAATCAGGGAATACAACGAGCTGTTCAGCGGCGATCCCACCTGGGTGACGGAATCGGTCGGCGGAATGGGTACGGACGGCAGAACGCTCGTCACGAAAACGAGTTTCCGTATCCTTCACACCCTCGAAAACTTAGGACCCGCGCCGGAGCCGAACCTGACCGTTCTCTGGTCCACGAGACTTCCTGCGGGGTTCAAGCTTTTCTGCGCCGATCTCTCCATCAAAACTTCGTCCATTCAGTATGAAAACGACGATCTGATGCGTCCCGATATGGGGGACGATTACTGCATCGCCTGCTGCGTTTCGAGTATGCGCGAAGGCAAGGACATGCAGTTCTTCGGCGCGAGAGCAAATCTTGCGAAATGCCTTCTCTATGCGATCAACGGCGGCAAAGACGAGCTTCTGCTCGATAAAAAAACGGGGAAGCCCGTTCAGGTTTCGCCCGCATTCGAGGGCGTGCAGGGAGACGGCGCACTCGATTATAACGACGTGATGAAGAGATTCGACACGATGATGGACTGGCTCGCCGGGCTTTACGTCAACACGCTGAACCTCATCCATTTCATGCACGATAAATATTCTTACGAAGCTTTGGAAATGGCTTTGCACGATACGAACGTTCATCGCCTGTTTGCAACGGGCGTTGCCGGGCTTTCCTGCGCGGCGGACAGCTTATCCGCGATCCGCTATGCGAAAGTGTATCCCGTCCGCAACGAATTCGGCATCGTCACCGATTTCCGCATCGAAGGGGATTATCCGAAGTACGGCAACAACGACGACCGTGCCGATTCGATCGCGATCGATATCGTAAAGCGTTTCATGAAGAAGATCGGCAGCCATCCGACGTACCGCAACGCCGTTCCCACGATGAGCCTTCTTACGATCACGTCGAACGTCGTTTACGGTAAGAAAACGGGTACCACGCCGGACGGCAGAAAGGCAGGCGAACCGCTTGCACCCGGCGCGAATCCCATGCACGGCAGAGATCACAGCGGCGCGCTCGCTTCGCTCGAATCGGTGGCGAAACTTCCGTTCGGCTATGCGAGAGACGGCATTTCCAACACTTTCAGCGTAACGCCCGAATCTCTCGGAAGAGATAACTGACAAACAGGAGGTAAAGTTTTATGTCCAGAAAAGAAAATCTCGTCAATATGATCGACGGTTATGTAAAAGACGGCGGATATCACCTTAACGTTAACGTGTTCAACCGCGAAACTCTTCTGGATGCGCAGGCGCATCCGGAAAAATATCCGCAGCTCACCATTCGCGTCAGCGGGTATGCCGTCAACTTCAACAAACTTACGAAGGAACAGCAGGACGAAGTGATCTCGAGAACCATTCACGAAAGCATGTAATCCGTTTCGTATGCCAGGCAAGAATAAAACGAATCTTGCCTGGCGTCGGAAAAACCGAGGATCGTTTTTTTGATCTTCGGTTTATTTTTTTGATACATTGCCAATGTTTTCCGTAAAATACTTTTCAAGTGTTTTCAGGATTGTTTCTGAATCGGATAATTGTTAAAATTTGACGAAACTTTAAAAAACCTATTGCAAACGTCTTAAATATTAGGTATAATGGAAAAAAACGGAGGGAAAATAAATTGATGAGCATTTCTTATAAAAGTGGCGAAAAAAACTATCAGAATTTGGGTTGACGAATCTTTTTTGTCGTTCATTAATCAAGCAATCGAGTTGTACTTTAATGTAAATCCGGATGTGTCTTTTTTACCGGAAGGATTATCTTCCCAAACAATGTATGAAAGATTCGAAGAATGTTATAACAGGGACTTTGAATGTCCGGATATTATTCTCGTTCCAGATACAAGTATAAAAAAATATTTGGCAAATTTCGATAGTGCATTTTCTGTCCTGGACAATCTTTTCGATTTTAGTATTTACCCGATAAGCAAAATGACAAATATTACATATAAGGAGCTATTTCGCCGGAAGGGGCTTGTGAGATCATGACACTTGTCGAGTCGCTTGATAGTGAAGGGTTATTGTATCCTGAGATTTCCTTTCCTGAATATGAAGACCTGTTTGAGGCGCTGGCAAGCGGAAAAATTTTTTCAGTTATAGGAGTTCCGTGGTATTTTTCAAAGATAAAACAAATGGTAAAGGAAAAAGAAACGGAACAAGTTTGGGAAGTGGCAGGAATTCCAAAATCAGACAATTTGCCATATGATGTGGATACAGGAGGGTATTCTTGGCTTGTCGTAAAAAAAGACGATGACGATCAGGAATCATTCATTGATTTTTTAGTCCAGATATTTAATCAAAATAACGATTATTCTTGTGAAACACTCCGTAATTTAGCAGAATTTTACGACTTACGATTTGTATGGTAATGTGAAAACTGTGAGTATCGGGGAAGTTTCTTTGATCGATACCGAATGTGACGAGAGGCATTTGAATAAAATCACTTATGCCAACGGGGATCATATTTCTTATGAATATGACGAAAAAAATCGCGTTGTTGCCGTAAAGGAAAACGGAGATGATCCTTCCGTAACAATAACATATGCAGATACGGCGAGAGATTCGATTCGGATTTTGCATGCATGCGGTGTTGATTATCAAAGAAATGTTATCAATCAAAAGCTGATAACGACGGAAGAAATCGTTTGTTTCAATGAAGAAATAACAAAAAAACAATTGAAAACGACCGGAATTGCGAAAAGTTCGGACGGAAGCACGACAATATTTGATCGTTATTTCGGGGATGAGGTGATACCGTTTGAAAGGGTAGTAACAAGATACGACAAAAACGGCTTACCGATTGTACTTTCAAGAACAAATCACGGCGAAACTATCGGATATCAATACGATTCTTTATACCGTGTAGAACAAAAGACATCGAAATGCGTTTCCGAATCGGGAGAAAAAGCGTTTGTGACATATTACGGTTACGAAACGATATCCGGAAATAGAAAGTCTCCGCGCATTTGTACGGAAAAAACGATCGGAGTGGGTGATACGAAGGAGTACAAATATAGTTACTATGCGAACGGTAATCTTTCGGAAATTCGTTTAAACGGTACTTTATTGAATAAATATCGTTATGACGAATATAGTAGGATAATCGAAGAGGACAACCACGAACTCGGATCAGCTTTCCGATATGAATACGATTCAGCGGGAAACATTATATGTAAGAAAAAGTATGAAATCTTGAACGGGGTTGTACAAAGTGTTGTTGAAAGCACGGCAATTTACGATTATATGACCGTCAACGTGGAATGCGGACATAATGCCGCATGGAAAGATCAGTTGAAACGGTATAACGGAGATGTGATTTCATATGATGCATCGGGAAATCCGTTAAATTATTTCGGAAAAACATTCGCTTGGCAGGGAAGAAAGTTGATAAAAGTCAACTCCGTGGAAATGGCTTATGACTATAATGGTTTACGCGTAAAGAAAGGGGATAAACGGTTTTATTGGCAAAACGGAAACCTGATTGCGGAACTATGGAAGGAAAATGAAACCGAGAAGTTTATTTACTATTTTTACGATGAAAGCGGAGTATGCGGTTTTTATTATGAGGGGCAGGAATATCATTACTATAAGAATATCTTCGGAGATGTGCTTGCTGTATATGCTGCAAACGGGGATTTTTTGTGCCGTTATGTGTATGATGCCTGGGGTAATCACATGGTATATGATGCAACCGGAAATAATGTAACTTCACGAGGAAACTGTATAGAAAATATCAACCCGTTCCGCTACCGCGGATATTATTGGGATGAAGAGTATTCGCAAAATTATATACCTATGAAAAAACAATTAAAAACAGCGAAATCTAAGGTTTAACGAGGGAGTAACAGTAAAAGTTATTCCCTTTTTAATATTACAGAGACGTTCCTGACATATTGGGAACGTCTCTATAACAATTTTGTACATCTGCGTGAAAATCAGCACATCGCGGAAACCAGGATGCTATGACAACAGTAAATCAATGAGATTGGCGATTTTTATACCGTTTGCATTGGTAATATAGGTTTTATCCGCGGTGATAATCGTCTTTTCATAAAAATCGTGAGTAGAACGAAGCGCCGCTATTTTCCGCTCCTGCGTTATTTTATCCGCAAGCGTTTCAGCAATTTAAAAATAGAGTGTTTCTTCTTTGTTTATCGTTACGAAGTCTATCTCCTTGATTTTACTATGCAGAGTAGAAAGGTCTAAAATTGGGCAAGATTTGTCTTTTTCCTTTGCGGAGTCAAATCGGAACTTTTATAAAAAGTGGTGCAAGTTCCGATTGTGTGCTTGACATGGTTAAAAAAATATGATACAGTATTGCCAATCGGAAGTTGTGTAAAATTATGAATAAATTCCGAAAGGAGTCAAAGATGTATATTAAACGAGACGATTACTTGCGGCGGTTGATAGCAAAAAGAGATAACGGCTTTATAAAGATCATAACGGGTGTTCGGCGGTGCGGTAAATCTTTTCTGCTGTTTCACTTGTATAAAGAATATCTCGTGCAATCCGGTGTAGGGGAAGATTATATCGTAGAACTTGCGCTGGATAACGTATTGAACGCAAAACTGCGCGATCCGTTGACTTTGTCTGAGTATTTGGAAGCAAAAACTTCGGATCATGCAAAAAAGTATTATATATTCCTTGATGAAATACAGTTTGTCGGCAGGAAACAAATACAGAGCAATCCGGATATTTACGTTACCTTTTACGATGTACTGAACGGACTGCAACAAAAAGGAAATCTGGACATTTATGTTACGGGAAGTAATTCAAAAATGCTATCCAAGGATATTGCAACCGAGTTCAGGGGACGTGGCGACGAATTGCACATAACTCCGCTTTCTTTCAAAGAGTATTATGAGGCAGTCGGCGGTAGCAAAGAAGAAGCATTTGCCGATTATATGGCTTATGGCGGTATGCCGTTAGTCCTATCGAAGCAGAACGATGCAGAGAAGAGAGAGTATTTATCCGGACTGTTTTCCGAAACCTATTTTAAGGATATTACGGAACGCAACCATATCGCTTTCCCCGAAGTGTTAGGAATGTTAGTGGACGAACTGTGTTCTTCCGTCGGATCACTGACAAATTCAAGCAAAATAGCGGATACATTCGGAAGCGTGAGAAAAATCAAAATCGACAGCGAAACGATCGGAGCGTATTTAGGTTACCTGACAGATTCCTTTTTGTTTTCCCTCGCAAGACGATACGATGTAAAGGGCAGAAAGTATTTCTCGTATCCGAATAAGTATTATTGTGTTGATACGGGATTGAATAATGCGCGTTTGAATTTTCGGCAAATCGAAGAAACGCATTTGATGGAAAATATAATCTATAACGAGTTGATCTGCCGCGGTTATTCCGTCGATGTGGGGGTAGTAAGCGGAACGGAACTGGTCAAGGGCAAGCAAACGCATGTTATGCGGGAAATAGATTTTGTTGTGAATGCCAATAGTACGGGAGAAAAATATTATATACAATCGGCTTTGCGGATAGATGATGATGAAAAACGTGAACAGGAGATACGACCTTTTTTGAAACTTCGGAATGATTTTACAAGGAGAATAGTGATAACTAAGACAATGATGAAACCGTGGACGGACGATTACGGTATTCGGCATATCGGTATTTATGATTTTCTTCTAAACAGTGATTTACTAAAACAGTCATAGAAAAAATAGCGGAAATGGGGAGCACACCGTACTCTAAATTAAATGTACTGCCAAAGAGTACAGGTAACTTTTGCCTGTACTCTTGTATTATAAGAATACGATAGGGCAAGTCGAAAAAGGTGGCTGATTCTAAACGAATCAGCCACCTTTTTTAATATGGAGATTGAGTATAGTTGTGAGTTATGATAATAGTCTTTTATTCTCTGTTTCCGTGTTTATAAATTATTTTTCGTTTTCTTTGAATTTTTCCAACGATTCACGAATGCTTAAAGATAACGGTGTCAGTATCTCTTGTATGTCTGTTCCTCGTATAGTCAAATACCAGATTTTACAAGTATCAAATTCGTTTCGATTTTCCATTAAAAAGTGTACTTCAAATTTCCCGTCTATATGATATAACTCGGCTGCATGAAGTAGGCTGTACCCGCTGTCCGGCAAATAGCAGTTCATGATATACAGTTTTTCTTCCTCTCTTTCGACAATTTCTCCGTCCTTTATCAGCAGTTTATCGCCGTCATCGAATACCAAATATATATCGCCGTTTTGAAATTCAATATCTGTTAAAAATGTATCTCCGAGCGTATTTATATCTGTCTCGATCGTCAAAAACTTCTGTGCTTTTCTTGTTTCCCGTTCGGCTTGCCTTTCTGCCTCAGAACATTTATGCTTTAATTCAGCGCAATAGGGATTCAGCAATTTTTTTACCTCTGCGCTTGCATATCCGAAAACAAATACCCGTATATCGGCAATTTTGCTTAAAATATACGGCGGCAAATTCTGCATCAGTTCTATTTCTTGTCGTGTGGTTTCCCAAAATCTGCGTTCGGCTGCCTTTTCATCGAATACGAACGGCGCGCCAAGCTCTATAAGGGTTTTACGTTCTTCATTAAAGACTGCTTGAAAGTGTTTTCGGCTTTGCCGTTCTAATTCGGAGATGCCTTCTTCGTTGACATATTTTTCAACTCGCTCCATGTCCTTTTGCGGATCGGAAAATATTTCGCTTGATTTTTCAAGTTCTATAAAACGTGACAAGTGTTTTTGTAAAAGCGTATTATAAAAGCGTTCGTCAGTTTTTTCCGCTTTTTTTGACTTTCTCACAAGTCTGTTTGTATAAGACAACTTATATTGTATCAGCCATTCTTTCGTTAAATATTTCATTTTGCCCTTTTTCTCCTCATTCGACAAGCACACGCGAGACTGCGGAATAACTAAAAATGAGTTACATAAAAGTACCAAAGCTTGAATAAAATCAGCGCTGTATTTTTCACGGTTTTTATACTTTAACTAAAATACCTCATTGAAATCAAAAAAAGAACAGTATCTGAAATCATACTGCTCTCAATCTTGGGAATGCACCGTTCATTATTGGATTTTGCGTCATTATTTTCCGCAAGCGTTTTAAATTGTAGCATAAGAAAATCAACGCAACCTCGGCGGCTACGTTTGTTTTCCCTCGCGTTAAAAACTGCCTTACTCCCATGGCACGCTTCATCGTCCCGAACGGGTGTTCCGCAAGTGCTTGCCTTTGTTTATACAATCCTTTGTTTTCACTCAGGCGCCGGTCATTTCTGTCTGCACTTTCTTTCCAAATATTTCGTTTTATTTCTCTCCATCCGCCGGTCGTACACTTGGCTTTTTGCGGACATTTTTTACAGCCGCTTGCATTCATATACCTGTAATAATATTCGGATACTATCCCTTTGCGGGTTAATTTTTTGTTATTCGGACATATATATACATCTTCTTTTGCGTCGTACTCAAACTCATCTATCTTTATTAAATCTCCCGCGCGTTCTTTCTGTTTGGCTACTATGGGGTATATACCGCGGTTTTCGCAAACGTCAAAATCTTTGGCTTTATAATAGCCCGTATCTGCCAATACGGTTGTTTCTTCAAGCCCTAATTCTTCTTTTATCCTCGGCATGACTCTTCCGAGCAACCCGTTGTCCGACGCACTGCAAACAACCTCCATTCCCGCAATCAGTTTGTATTTGGAATCCACAACCGATTGAACGTTATAACTTACGTCCGTTCCTTGGTTGTTGGCTTTCATGAGCCTTGCGTCTTTATCCGTGGTCGATATCTCTTTAACGCCTTTGCTTTCCATCTCTGTTTTGAGAGCTTCATATTTTTCCTTCTTCTTATTCATACTCTCGATTTTTTCTTCTATATCATCATTAAGGCTTAAATCGGAAAGATATTCCGTCATTTTCGCCTCTATTTCCATAAGCCGCAGATTTATTTTTTTAAGGGTATAGTTGTTTTTCCTTGAATTATTGGCTCTGATTTTCGTTCCGTCCAGCGCCATAATTTTACCGTCTATATATCCGTTTTCCTTTAACACACAGCAAAATTCGCCGAAAAACCTTACAAGGTTCTCGGCGTTATCTTTCCTGAAATTGCTTATCGTCTTGTTTTCGGGAACAAGTTCGTTCATTAACCACATCAATTCAATATTCCGGCTGCATTCCCGCTCAAGCTTCCTGGACGAACTTATCCCGTTTTCTATCCCGTATATGTACAATTTCAACATATCTTTGGGGTTATACGGCGGTCTCCCCGTATGATTTAACTGCGATTTCTCAAAGTAACTCGTGTCCATATTATCCACAAAGTCATCTATTATCCTTGCAAAACTGTCCCGGGATACAAGCTCGTCTATACATAATATCTTGATTTGTTCCCTGGAATTTCCTTTGACGTAGTTCATACTTGACCGCCCTGATTTTTATATCATAATTATACCATAGTTTGCCTGTTTTTGCAAGTTTGCCTCTTTATTCCTTGCCTTTTTCCGCAGTCTGACGCCATAGTGTCATTTGCTTGAATATATATAATCTGCTTAACTAAATTCACTGAAAATTTTATCTCTTATTAAAAAGTGATATTTATTTTGAAGATTGAATAACAGAAGCAGTTTTACGGTAAGATCGTTTAATTCCGAAATGATTGTATTCAGTAAGTTTTTGATAAAGACGCTTTTATTCGTGTCTAAATCACACCGTAAATTTGCTTTATCGTCAAAATAATAATCATACTCTGCACTTAATTTTAATCGCGTTTCGATTTCATTTTCATTATTGTTTTTGTATGATTTCTCAATATACGGTTTAAGGGTATCGCCTGCATGAAGTTTTGCTTGCAGGACGGCATTGTATATGCCTTTGGAGAAATGACGGAATTGACTGTTGTTTACTAAATTAAAATTCAGTAAAACTCGTATGGTTTCAAACGTCATTACTTTTTTAGGACTAAAATTTATTTCTGTAAGGCTGATAAAAGTGTTAAAAATAAAATCTATAAAATTTTTTTCGGTATCGGTATAACTTTGTTCGTCCAACACCCCGGCAATATCGCGCAATTCTTCGCCGCCTGTATATTGAGAGGGGATAACATATTTTTTGATCAGCCCTCTGATGAGTTCGTTTGCCTTGCCTGCCAATAATTGATCGTTTTCAGTGATTTCAATATCATTTTTATGGCTTATGAATAACTTGCTTTTAAGCAATCTTTGTAAGCCTTTTATTTTTAAGTGAGTCAGTTTTTCTAATTGTTCATAAGGAATAATTCGGATTTTCGGAATACTTTTGATTAAAAATCTTTCTAAAATGATTTTATCGATCATATCCGATACAAGCATAGCTTGTGTTTCTTTCTGTATATTCATGGAAATTCTTTATTATATATTTCATGATAATTTTTCTTTTCTCGTATCGTCTATATTTTCTAATGATAATAAATCGTCTTGAAAAAATTCTTGTATAGGTATATCCAATGCTCGGCAAATTTTATAAATTTGAGTATCTAAAATTCGGTCGAGCGATCCGTTTAATAGCCGATTGATTGTGGTGTTTGAAAGTTTACTCTTTTCAATTAACTCGCTTTCACTTATGCCTTTTTCTTCCATTAATTTTTTGATTCTTTCCGATAACGCGGTAGATAATTTCATGTTTTTGGTTCCTCCGTAAAAATTCCATTAAGTGTATAAAAACGATTTGACTAATTCATACTACATATTGTAGCATGGTTTTTTTATGCAATCAAGTATTTGGCTAATTTACACTACATATTTTTCAGAATACGTTTGATAAAATATACATAGTATAAATTAGCCAAGAGAGGTGAGTATATGACTATAAATCAAGCGCTTGCAATTAGAGTACGCGAATTGCTGAAAGAAAAGAAGATGTCGCAATATAAATTGGAGCAAGAAACCGGTTTATATCATAGTACGATGAACGCAATTTTGAATAACAGAGTGAAAGCCTCTAACTTCAAAAGTATCGCTTTAATCGTTCGTGCTTTGGATATGTCGCTTACTGAATTTTTCAATCACCCTGTTTTCAATTTTAATAATCTTGAAATAGAATAAGCAAATAATGACCTTGCTCTATCAAAGAGTGAGGCCATTATAATTTTTTGTTCGCTTTAATTTTATCTTTCTCGACATTTATAAAAACTCCCTAATTGACTATAATTCTATTATATGGCGTATCAGTCAATTAGTCAAGAAGTTTTTTCAGCTAAACTATAAGTATGAAATTTGAAGAGTTTGGCATAAATTTAGCAAAGGTAAGAATAAGAGCGAATTTATCTGCTTATGAATTGAGCTTAAGGATAGGCAAAGACGCAAGTTATATTCATAAAGTAGAAAACGGTAAAATCAATATAAGTTTGAAAACGATATTAAAAATTTGTGAAGTTTTACAAATTGAACCTGCCGAGCTATTTAATTCCATGCAAATAAAGTGAAAAAATAGATAAGAAAAGAGGTCTTTGGGGCCTTTTTTTTCGTCAGTTCAATATCATCCTGCTCTTAATTCAAACAATATCGTTTTTATCGCTTATTAAACCGAGAGCAACCATTCTGGAACGTGTAGAAGCAGGAGTACGCCCTAATTCTTTCGCTATTTCAGAAACGATCAGCCCATCATCGAATAATTCTTTCAGGCGTGCGTCCTGTTCGTCATCCCAAGGCTTTCCCTGATTTTCCGTCTTTTTATAGTTCATCTCGCCTATGACGTTCGCGTGTTCCGCGATATATTTTTGCGCGTTTGCATTATATTTCAGGACTATGTAACCGCCGAGTTTTCCCGAACGGAACTCATCGGAAATACCGAGGGCTTTTCCTGTGTCGGTAGGCTTTTTATAAGTATTTCCGTTAGAGGATTCGTGGAGCTGCAGGAGGTCTTCATTCGTCAGCCATTCGGTGATCGCGCTCTATCGCGGAAGAATGAGACGGATGTTATGCAGGAAGATAGAAAATGCCCGTATTGTGGGACGATAAATAAGGCATTGGACTTAAAAGAAACAAATGGACTATATATATTCTAACTGCGAAAAGCTGATAATAAAAATATTAGGGAATAACGGAAGAAAGTTAATTCCCTGATTTTTTTGTTTGCCATAAATATTTGCTTGACAGGCGAACATTCAATGGCTATAATGATAATATAATTATCGATAATAATATTATCGTACTGATGAAAAGGAGAGGCGTATGTCCGTACCCGACAGAAGCATCGATCCGCGCATCATAGAGAGCGCGAAAGAAGAATTTTTAAGAAAAGGCTTTTTAGACGCCTCGTTGCAGGAGATCTGTAAAAACGCAGGCGTGACGACGGGCGCGCTATACAAAAGATTCAAAGGCAAAGAGGAACTTTTCTGCGCGCTGGTGGAGGATACGATAGCAGATTTAGAAAAGGTCATAGAAAAGAGGTCGCTTTCTCTTGTAGATCTCACGGACGGCGAACTGAAACAAGCGTGGGATATGGACAGAGAGTATATGCGTTGGTGGTTCGGGTATCTTTACGAACGTTTTGACGCTATGCGGTTGCTGCTCGTCTGTTCGGACGGGACGAAGTATTCAAACTTTGAGCATGAATGGGTGGAGAGGATGAGTCAAACGACCTACGCATACTATCAGGAAGCGCAAAGGCGAGGATTGACAAAAACGGATATTTCCGAAAAAGAAATGCACGTAATGCTGTCGGCATTTTGGATGACGATATACGAACCGATCGTACACGGATTTTCGTGGGACGAAATGATGCGTGTGTCCGACATAATGTGTAATCTTTTCGATTGGTATAAAATGCTCGGATTTGAGCGGTAAAGTTTGCCGCCCGCAGAGGCGGCAATTCTTTCGGTATAATGTTCGCTTATGCGAACTGAAAAATAAAAGGAGACTGTATGATAAAAAGTATATTGAAGTATGCGGAGAAGTACAAGATACTCACCGCCGTCGCCACGGTTATGGTTATCGTAGCGGTTGCGGCGCAGATATTGCCGTACATATTCGCGTATCAGATCATTGCGCCGCTCATAGTGGGCGAGAGCATTACATGGCAGTATGCCGTAGGCAGAGTCGTGGGCGTTGCCGTCTGCCTTGTGCTAAACTTTATTTTCTACCTCGGCGGATTGTCGCTCTCGCATATCGCGGCGTTCAACACGCTGTACAATCTGCGCGTGAGCTTGCAGGGGAAAATGGAAAAACTCCCGCTCGGCGTGGTGCAGGAGAAGGGGACGGGCAATCTGAAAAAGCTGTTCGTGGATGACGTGGAGAGTATGGAATTATTGCTCGCGCACGCCATACCCGAAGGGATCGGCAATCTGCTGATTCCCGTCGGCGTGTTTATCGCCATGTTCGCCGTCGATTGGAAACTCGCGCTTTTAACGATGATCATGCTGCCCGTCGGCGTGTGGGCGGTCATGATGATGACGAAATCCGGTTTTGCGAAAATGGAAAGCTATTACCGTTCGGCGCAGATGATGAACAATACCATTATCGAATACGTCAACGGAATGGAAGTCGTAAAGGTATTTAATAAAGACGGCGATTCATATAAGAGGTATAAAAAGGACATAACGGCGTACCGCGATTTTACGCTGGATTGGTACAGGGTATGCTGGCCGTGGATGGCGGTGTATGCGGGCGTATTCGCCTGCTGTGCGCTGTTCACGCTGCCGTTCGGCGGTATGCTCGTGGTGAACGGTCTGTCGGAACTTGCCGATCTCATACTCGTACTCTGCCTTTCTTTCGGCTTGGGCGGCCCGCTGATGAAGGCTATGCACTTTGTCCCTTCTCTTGCGCAAGTGGATAGGAAAGTCAAAGAATTGGAAAAGACGCTGGACGCCGAACCGCTCAAAAGCAAAGGAAATAATTTTACGGGGAAAGATAACACGGCTGTATTCGAGAACGTGACTTTCGCGTATGAGGACAAAGACGTGATAAGCAACGCAAACATCGTGGTAAAGGAAGGGCGGAAAACGGCGCTCGTCGGGGAGTCGGGTTCGGGTAAAAGCACGCTCGCAAAATTACTCGTACATTACTACGATATAAAAGGCGGCTCTATTAAACTCGGCGGTCAGGATATAACGGATATGAGCCACGACGCGCTCAATTCTCATATCTCGTTCGTGTCGCAGGATAATTTCCTGTTCAATACGAGCATATACGACAATATCAAAGTCGGCAACCCCGAAGCGACGAGGGAAGAAGTGCTTGCCGCAGCGGAGAAAGCGCAGTGCATGGAGTTCATACGGAGGCTCCCGAACGGAATTGAAACGCCGGCGGGCGATTGCGGCAGCGCGCTATCGGGCGGCGAACGGCAGAGGGTGTCGCTCGCAAGAGCCATTTTGAAAAATGCGCCCGTTGTCATATTGGACGAGGCGACAGCGTTCGCCGATCCGGAAAACGAAGAAAAAATGGAAAAAGCCATTGCCGAGGTGGTGAAAGGAAAGACGCTGCTCGTCATTGCGCACCGGCTTGCGTCCATTCGGAACGCGGACAATATTTACGTTTTGGATAACGGAAAGGTTATGGGAAGCGGAACGCATGAGGAACTTTTGCAGAACAACGGTATCTATAAACGGCTTTGGCAGATTTCGGAGGACAGCGCGGCATGGAACGTGGTCGGTACGGAAGGAGGCGCGGTATGATAAAGTTTTTCGTAAAGATATTGAAATTTTCGGGCAAATATAAAGGCAGGGTTCTTTCGGCGGCGCTGTTTGCGTTTATCAAGGGCATCTGTATCATGATGCCGCTGTTTCTCGGCTTTTTGATGTTCAACGAGTTTTACGAGGGAACGATGACTGCGGCGCGGTGCTGGATCTATTTCGCGGGTATGGCGGCTTCCCTCATCGTGCATATTTTGGCTACGAATCTGAGCGATAAGCTGCAGAGTACGGCAGGATATAAGATATTCGCGGATAAACGCATGGAACTGGGCGCGCGCCTCAGAAAACTCCCGATGGGATATTTCACGGCGGGCAATATCGGCAAAATAAGTTCCGTGCTTTCCTCGGATATGGTGTTCGTGGAAGAAAACGTGATGCAGTCCATCGCGGAAATGTTGGGAAACGCCTTTTCCGCGCTTTTGATGGCCGCGTTTATGTACGTCATCGACTGGCGTATCGGTCTGCTCGTAACGGGCGTTTCGCTCGCGGTCGTAATCGTCGCCATGTTTATGAATAAATCGGGCGTAAAACACAGCGATATCCGACAGGCGCAGAACGAGAAGCTGACGGACGCGGTTATTTCGCATATCGAAGGCATCGGCGTTATCAAAAGCTATAATCTGCTCGGCGAAAAGTCGGAAGATTTGACGGATAATTTCAGGAAAACGCGCGACGCGGCGCTCAAATTCGAGTTCACGCAGGTGCCGTGGATGGCCGCATTGAATATCCTCTATACGGCGGGAATGGTCGGAATACTCGCGCTGGCGGTATGGATGTATTTTGCAGAAATAATGACGCTCCCGTATCTCATCGGCTGCGTGCTGTTTGCGTTCAGTATTTTCGTGCCGATAAAAACGCTGTACGGCGATTCCTCGCGGCTTACGGTCATGGCGAGCTGTCTGGTCAGAATAGAGGAAGTGTTCGGAGAAAAGACTCTTCCTGATGACGGCAGAAAACATATTCCCGCTCAATCGTCCGCACCTGAAATTCAGTTTGAAAACGTGACCTTTGCTTACGGCAAGGAAGATACGGTGCATAACGTGAGCTTTAGTGCAGAAAAGAATACGATGACGGCGCTCGTGGGTCCGAGCGGCGGAGGAAAGACGACGCTTGCAAATCTTTTGGCGCGGTTCTGGGATATTAAGTCGGGCAGCATAAAAATACGCGGCACGGATATACGGGAAGTACCGCTTTCCGAATTGATGGATAACATCAGCATGGTGTTCCAAAGGGTATATCTGTTTCAAGATACCGTATATAATAACATAGCAATGGGCAGACCGAACGCGACGAAAGCGGAAGTGGAAGAAGCGGCGCGAAAGGCCCGCTGTTACGATTTCATTATGAATCTGCCGCAGGGCTTTGAAACCGTTATAGGCGAAGGCGGCGCGAGTTTGTCCGGCGGAGAAAAACAGCGCATTTCCATTGCGCGGTGCATCTTAAAGGACGCGCCCATTGTCATATTGGACGAAGCGACGGCGAGCGTCGATCTGGACAACGAGCGGTATATTCAGGAAGCGATTTCCGAGCTTGTCAAGGGCAAAACGCTTTTGGTGATCGCGCACAGGCTGAACACGATCCGCGCGGCGGATAAGATCGTCGTCGTGTCCGAAGGGAAGATCGCGGAACAGGGAACGCATGACGAGCTGATGAAACGCGGAGGGATTTACAATACTTTTGTCCGTCTGCGCGAAAAACAGCGCATCGCGGAGAACATCGGATAGGAGAATTATGCTCAAAATAGTTTTGGAAGTAGAAGGTATGCGCTGCGGGATGTGCGAAACGCACGTCAATGACGTGGTGCGCCGCGTGGAGGGCGTGAGAAAGGTCGCGTCCTCTCACGCAAAGCGCAGGACGGAAGTGATCGCCGAAGATAGCGTAAACATTGAACTTATTCGAGAGGCGATAATAAAACAAGGTTACGGCGTGGGAAAGATCACGTGCGTACCTTATGAAAAGCGCGGATTGTTTTCGCGGAAAAGGTAATGCGATATGTCAACGGCAATGATGACCGTACTCGGTTTTTGTATTATTTTCATAGCGACGGCTGCGGGCGCGGCGCTCGTATTCTTTTTCAAAGGGGAGATGTCCGGCAAACTCAACACGCTGTTTTTGGGTTTCGCTTCGGGCGTCATGGTGGCTGCGTCCGTCTGGTCGCTGCTCATTCCGTCCATCGAGGGTGCAGAAGAAACATACGGGGCGTGGAGTTTTTTGCCCGCCGTCATAGGTTTTCTCATCGGCGGAGCGTTTCTCGTTCTTATCGACAAGCTCGTGCCGCATTTCCATAAGGGAACGAATGAAGAAGAAGGGCTTAAAAGTCACTTGAATAAACCGGCAAAACTCTTTCTTGCCGTCACCATACACAACATTCCCGAAGGGCTTGCCGTAGGTTTTGCGTTCGGAGCAGCGGCAGCGCTCGGAGAGACGGGAGCATTCGTTTCCGCACTCGGTCTTGCGATCGGAATGGCGATACAGAATTTTCCCGAAGGTGCGGCGGTGTCCCTGCCCATGAAAACGGCGACGGGCAGCCGCGGCAAAGCCTTTTTATACGGCATGGGCAGCGGAGCGGTGGAGCCTGTATTTGCCGTCGTCGGATATTTTCTCGCGGCAAATCTCACGGCGGCGCAGCCGTGGTTTTTAGCTTTCGCGGCGGGCGCGATGATATTTGTCGTCGTGGAAGATCTGATTCCCGATGCACATCTTTCCGAACATCCGCATTATGGGACGTGGGGCGCGATGTTCGGCTTTGCCGTGATGATGGCGCTGGACGTCGCTTTGGGATAAGAAAAAGGGAACATTTAACAATGATATGGAATAGATAAAATCATAAAAGTAATGTAAAAACATGCTTTATTCGTTAGAAAGTGATCCGATAAAAAAGGTGCTGTTTTGCTGACAGCACCTTTTTAGTATCTAAAAGAAAATCTTTATGCAAGTTTCCAGCCGACGGCTTCTTTTCTGGCGTTTAGAAAATCGGAGTAAACGCCTTTTTGAGCGGCAAGCTGTTCGTGCGTGCCGCTCTGTACGATATGTCCTCCGGAAAGAACAAATATCTGGTCGGCGTTCCGCACGGTTTTCAGCCGATGCGCGATCATAATAATAGTCTTATCGTGCGTAAGTGCGCCTATCGCCTGTTGCAGCTGTGCTTCGTTTTCGGGATCGACACTCGCCGTCGCTTCGTCGAGGATAACGATAGGCGCGTCTTTAAGCATGGCACGGGCAATGGAAATACGCTGTTTTTCTCCGCCCGAAAGGGAAGAACCGCCTTCGCCTACCTGCGTATTATAACCGTCGGGGAGAGCCGAAATAAATTCATCGCAACAAGCGGCTTTAGCGGCTGCGACGACTTCTTCGTGCGTGGCGTCCGGTTTTCCGAATTTGATATTGTTTTCGATCGTGTCGTTGAACAGATACACGTTTTGAAACACCATAGAAATATTTTTCATAAGGCTGTCGAGCTTGTAATCTCGGACATCTCTGCCGCCGACTTTGATTGCGCCTTCCTGTACGTCCCAAAAACGGGCGATAAGATTGCACATCGTGGTCTTGCCTCCGCCGGAAGGCCCGACGATTGCAGCCGTCGTCTTTGCGGGAATCGTCAGGCTGACGTTATCCAAAATTTTATTATCTCCGTAAGAGAAGGATACCTTTTCAAAAGAAACGGAGCCGTCTTTTGCTATGATGTCCTCGCCGTCCGTGTCCATAACGGGCGTTTTGTCTATTTCGTTCGCTTTATCCATAGAAGCGTCCAGCATTTGCAACATGGAACTCATATTGCCGCCGTTTTCCAATTCTTTGAATATCATAAATGCGGCGATAAGGAACAGAAGGCAATAGGCGAGGGAGAAAGAGGGATCGGCGAAATAGAGAATAACGGACAATGCGGCGACTGCAATAGAAAATACCCTTACGGTAAGCTGCTGCAGCGCCTGCCACGGCACGACGGAATATTCGAGGGAGAGCGCCTTTCGGCTGCTGTCGTCAATGGCTTTTTGAACGGCTTGATTATTGTCCTTTTCAAGTCCGTAAGACTTGACGACACTCATACCCTGTATATGTTCCAATACGTTTTCAACCAATGTTTCCTGTGCTTTCTGCCGCGCGGGACCTGTTTTTTTCGCCTGCCGCTGCGAAATCTCCGTAACGATGAGATAAACGGCGAGTCCCGCGAGAGCAAGAAGTGCGATGCGCCAATCGGCAAAGAACATCATGATTATTATTGCGGCGGTACTGAGCAGCCCGCCGAAAATAAGGACAAGACTGCGCGCCGCAGAATTTTCCACGTCGGAAAGGGTGGTGGTGACGACTGCGGTAATGTTGCCGAGGCTGTTTTTGTTAAAATAGCCCATAGGGATATAACGCAGCCTGTCTCCGATATGGATGCGTTTGTCCGCGACCATAAAGAATCCCGTTTCCGTTTCGCTGTTATTGGAGAAATACACGGTCGCCGCTTTGCCGAGAATAGAAAGCAGCATAATGCCGAGCGCGATCCACATAGCGGTCATGGACGTATCTCCGTCGATTACGGCGGTAAGAACGACCATGAGCGCGAAGAACTGCAATGCCGAAAACAGAGCGCCTATAAACGAGAGGATAATGGAACGGGTAAGATTCTTGCCGCGTTTTCCGGCAAACGCAAAAATTTTTCTTAATATATTTATCATTGTTATGCCTCCATAATTTCGTCGCGCGCGCCGAGGTGTTCTTGCCACATCTGCGCGTAAAGCGGGCTGGACGAAAGAAGTTCTTGTTGTTTTCCCTGCGCGACGATTTTTCCGTCCGAAACGACGACGATGTTATCCGCATCGGCAATCGTGGAGAGCCGGTGCGCGATAACGATGAGTGTTTTTCCTTTTGTAAGCGCGGAAATAGCGTGTTGGATCATCGCTTCGTTTTCGGGATCGATGCTTGCGGTCGCTTCATCGAGAATGACGACGGGCGCGTTTTTGAGCATGGCGCGGGCGATGGAGATACGCTGTTTTTCACCGCCCGAAAGGTATCCGCCACCGCCGCCGCAAACGGTATCGTAACCTTTCGGCAGAGCGCGAATAAATCCGTCGCAGCCCGCCGCTTTCGCTACGGCTTCTATTTCGCCGTCCGTCGCGCTTTTTCTGCCCATACGGATGTTTTCCCGCACAGTCGTGTTGAACAGGTAATTGTCCTGCGAAACGTAAGCGATTTGGGTATTGAGCTGTTCAAGAGGTATTTTCCGCAGATCAACTCCGCCAAGCGAAACGGAGCCGCCCGAAACGTCCCAAAAACCAGCAATCAGTTTTGCGATCGTGGATTTACCCGAGCCGGACGGTCCGACGAGTGCGGTAACGGTATTCGGTTTAATATCGAGGTCAATGCCGTGCAACACCTCTCCGCTTTGCTTGTTG
The DNA here is from genome assembly GCA_902495325.1 of uncultured Acidiphilium sp. GTDB lineage: Bacteria > Bacillota > Clostridia > Christensenellales > Borkfalkiaceae > UBA10281. The sequence goes on along the minus strand of CABUWK010000001.1, from coordinate 24,801 downwards.
TAAGCAAAAGAAACATCTTTAAGTACAATTTCGTTTCCGCGGAGTTTCGCGGGAACGGAAGGCCGCACGAGTTCGGGCGCGTCGAGAATGTCCGCAATTTCTTTTGTATTCGTTCCCACAACGGCAAGATCGTCCACAAACGAGAAAGCCGCAATGATAGGTCCCGTAAGACCGAGCGACAGGACGATGATCGTGAGAAAGGTCGGAAGTTCGAGCGAGTTTCCCGCCCACAACGCGAAACCGACAGGAAGAACGGTGACGAGTACTGCCGGAATGATCGCCGTCCAGCCGCTCATGAATTTCTGCACTTCGCGCATCCAATTCACATAGTAACCGGCGTTATGATTGACGGCATCGGAATATTTTTTATACGAACCCGCCGATTGGCTGAATGCCTTGACGACCTGAATACCGCCGACGTATTCGACGATTGCGTTGGACATGTTTCTGCCCGCTTCCACGGCTCCCTGCCATTTTTTGCCGTAAGTGACCATGCTGCCCATAGAAAACGCCATGCCTACGACGACGGTGATCATAGATGCGAGAGCCATTCGCCAATCGAGGATAAAAAGATAAACGAGAATACCGAGCGGTACAAGGATATTCGCCGTCATTTCGGGAATGAGATGCGCAAGTGTAGGTTCCATTCCTTCCACGCGGTCAACGATAGTCGTTTTATATTGCCCGGACGGAGTATCGAGTACGGTACCCATCGGTACGCGCGAAAGTTTGGCGACGAGGTTTTTCCGCAGGTCGCGTAATGTGTAATAAGTAGCCCGATGCGAAAGCGCGGTAGAAATATTTGCAAAGATAACCTTTACGATATAACCGGCAAGCGCAATGCCGCACCACATAAGGCATGCGTTCAGTTCGGCGCTCCCTGATAAAAGCAGGCGGATGATTTCCGCAATGCAGAAATAGGGGAGCAGGCTGCACGCCACGCCTAAGACGGACAGTACCACCGAGAGGATAAACCCGCCGTGATACGCCTTCGCCCAACCCCATAAAACAGGATAAGGCGAAAATTTCTTTTGCTTTTCCATAAGCAAAACTCCTTTATATAAATAAATTTGCACAATGTTCTCTTATGAGAACACATTGCCGAAAAAAGAGGGAATCAGCGTTTGATTCCCAAAAGTCTGAACCAGCCGGCAGAGTAGAAGGAGTGCAGGCTCATGAGATAGTCTGTCGCTTTTTCCCTCGGCATACCGTGGCGCAGCGGTTCAAGCATACCGTAAAACAGCATACTTGAAACGATATGAATTAAATCGTCGTCCAAAGTTTTAACTTGCAGGCCTTCGCGCTGCATTTGTTCGATCAGCCGGCGGCTGGCATCCGCTTCGATGCGGATAAATTCGTCCATATAGTGCGCATATTTCGTTCCGTCCGCGCATCGGGCGATGAGGGTGAACGTGTCGAAGTTATCGTACATATAATTGATGATCCAAAGTTGGCCCGCCTCGGAAACTTCAGGCAGATTTTTAATCTGATCGTTAAGATTCTGCACTGCGAAATCTGCCTGTACCTTTTTATAAAGGTTGAGGAGATTATCCGCAGGTTCTTGAACGAGTTCGTCAAAGAGCGCCTCTTTATCCCGATAGTATTTATAGACGGCGCCCGTCGTAACGCCCGCTTTCGCGGCGATTTCCCGAAGCTGTGCACCGAGATAGCCGTGCGCGAGAAATTCCTCCTTCGCTGAGGCAAGTATATCCGATTTCAGTTTGTCGTTGGCAAGTCTCACAATAAATAACTCCGTTATTTAATAACAAAGTTATTTTATAACTTTTTAACGAAATTGTCAACAAAAATAATAGGGGAAAAATATTTTTATGTAATGAAATGATTGTCCAAACGGAATAAAATGCGGTATAATAAAAGAAAAGGTCAGGTGCAACGTGTTGACGGAGTTGGAAAGCGTAAACGAAACGGAAAGTATGAGGGTAATATCTAACGGCGAAGGTAAGGTAATTCGTATAGACGGCGAGGGCGGTGAAGGATTTATGACCGTATATATATTGGGAGAAGGCATAGCGGTCATGTATAATGATTTTCATATCCGCAAATGCAAGTCGGATTATCGTCCCCGTTCGAAAAAACTTTTATGCTTTGACCATTGCCGGGAAGGGCGGCTTGAACAGCGTACCGAAGATTTTTATTATTATTTTGAGAAGGGCGATTTCAGGATCGATAACCGGGAACGGCATTACGGAGATTTCGAGCTTCCTTTGGCGCATTATCACGGAATGACTGTTGTAATCGATTTGGAAGAAGCCGAGCGGACGTTTTCGGAAGAGCTGAAAACTTTTCAGATAGATTTACAGAAGATATACCGCAAATATTGCGATGGACAAGGGGGCAAGCCGTTTATTATCCGTCAAAACCCGAAAATCGAACATATATTTTCTGAATTGTACGAACTGCCCGCCGAAATCAAAAAACCTTATCAGAAACTGAAAATCATAGAACTGCTGCTGTTTTTGTCCGCGCTTGATTTCACGGGCGACAAAAAAGACCAACCGTATTTTTACCGCGTTTATGTCGAAAAAGTAAAAGCCATTTATAAATTGATGACGGAGAATCTCGAAAAACACTATACTCTGGAATGGCTGGCGAGGGAATACGATATTTCTCTTACGCAGATGAAAAATTGTTTCAAAGAAATTTACGGCGCGCCGATATTTTCTTTTATGCGGGAATACCGGATCAATGCAGCGGCGAATTTATTGAAAACGACCAAGCGGAGCGTTACCGAAATCGCTTTATCGGTCGGGTACGACAATCCGAGTAAATTTATATCGGCGTTCAAAGAGATAATGAAACGCACGCCTTTGGAATACCGAAAATCAATTGTCTGAACGGAGTATTTTGGACTGCGCGGAGCGGAAATAAAAATCAAACGGGATTAAAATATTAGTCGTTGAAAACTCAACGGCTTTATTTTTTTATAGGAGGTATGGAAGTGAAGAAACAGAAGAACAAACGGGGTTGGTTAAAGACCTTGCTGTCGTTCGGCGCTCCTTGTCGCTTCAAAATGATTTTTTCCGTGTTTTTTTCCGTCATAAGCGTCCTTTGCGGATTTGTTCCGTTTTACGGAGTCTATAAGATTTTGGAAATCTTTATAGAAGGTACGGCAGCCGCGGGAGAAATATGGTTATGGATCGGCATCTCGTTGGGCGGATTTGTGGGGAAACTGCTGTTTTTCGGAATCTCAACGATTTTTTCTCATATCAGCGCATACACGATTTTAGAGAAAATTCGCCATAAAATCGCGGACAAACTGATGCGTGCGCCGCTCGGCGCCGTTCAGTCAAAATCGATCGGGGAATTAAAAAACACACTCGTGGATCGGGTAGAGGACTTAGAGCCGCCGCTTGCCCATCTCATTCCCGAAGCGAGCGGAAATCTCGTGCTGCCCGTACTCATTTATATTGTGCTTGCCGCGATCGATTGGCGTATGGCGCTCGCCGCGCTTGTAACGCTTCCCGTGGCGGTGGTGCCGTTTATGTTTTTACTGAAAGCATTCAACCGTAAATATGACGAATATATGGCGTCGAACAATCACGTCAACAGCGTGATCGTGGAATATGTCGAAGGAATCGAAGTCGTAAAAGCATTTAACCAAACGACAAGTTCGTATGAAAAATTTACGAAAGCCGTAAAATCATTCCGCGATTATACGCTCGGTTGGTTCCGCTCCACTTGGCTGTCTATGAATTTGATTTTGGCAGTTTTACCGACTACTTTGCTCGGCACTTTACCCGTCGGTCTTGCGCTTTATGCAAACGGTTCTCTTTCCGTCGTAAACCTTTGTATGTGCCTTATACTTTCACTGTCTGTCGTGGCGTCTTTAATGAAATTGCAAGGCTTTATCAATGAAATCAAATCAGTGCAATTCAATATCGATAATATAGAAAATTACCTTGAAATGTCCGAACTGTCCGACAGCGGTAAGATCGTGGGTTTACCGAATTATGAAGTGGTTTTGGAGAACGTACATTTTTCATACAACGGTGAAGAGAAAGACGAAGTTTTGCACGGCATTAACCTGAAATTACCCGAAGGAAGTTTTACTGCGTTGGTCGGGCCGTCGGGAGGCGGAAAATCCACGGTCGCAAAACTTATAGCGCGGTTTTGGGACGTGAATAAAGGCGCAATAAAAATCGGCGGACGGAATATAAAAGAGCTGTCCTTAAAACAGCTTTCCGATACGGTAAGTTTTGTTACGCAGGATAATTTTCTTTTCAACTGTTCGCTGAAAGAAAATATACGCTTGGGAGATCCGTCCGCGAGCGATGAAGAAGTTTATCGCGCCGCAAAAGCAGCTTGCTGCGACGAGTTCATCGCAAGGTTGGAAAACGGCTACGATACGTCTGCCGGAGATGCCGGAAAGAAATTGTCCGGCGGAGAAAAACAGCGTATCGCGATTGCCCGCGCCATTCTGAAAAACGCGCCTGTCGTCATTTTGGACGAAGCGACAGCCTTTACCGATCCCGAAAACGAGGATAAGATTCAGGCGTCTGTTATGGCGCTCACAAAGGGAAAAACTCTGCTCGTAATCGCGCACAGGCTTTCCACGATTCAGAACGCAGGGCAGATCGTCGTATTGAAAGACGGAAAAATAGAGGATACGGGGACGCAAGCAGAACTGCTAAAAAAATGTCCTTTGTACCGGGATATGTGGCAGGCTCATATCGGCGCGAAAAATTGGGCGGTATCGAAAAAGGAGGTCGTGCAAAATGTTTAGAACGGTCGGAAGAATATTGAAATGGTGCAAAGATTATAAAGTCCGAATCGTCTGGGGCTGCGTTTGTTCTTTCTTTGAAACGTGGTTTGCCGCTTTTCCGACCATGCTCGCCGCTTATATGCTCGGAAAAGCGATAGACGACGCGCGCGGGGTATCCGAATTCAATACAGATTATATATGGATTTCGTTGCTTGCGATCGCGGGTTTCGTGATCTGCCGCTGGCTGCTCGCTTACGGCCGGAATCGGTTACAGGAGAGTATCGGACACGAACTTGCCGCAAACCAGCGTATCGCTATGGGAGATATGCTGAAACGGGTATCCCTCGGTTATTTCTCGAAAAACAATATCGGCAATATCGTCGCAACGATGACGAACGAATTTTCTACTCTCGAATTGCAGAGCATGAAAATGGTTGACCGAGTGATCAACGGATATATCAATATACTTGCCGTTATAGCGGCATTGTTTGTATTCTCATGGCAAGCCGCTCTTATCGCTGTTGCGGGAGTGGTATTGTCCTTTGTGTTTTTACTGCTCGTTTCTAAAAGAAGTTCAAAAACGGCGCCTGTTCATACAAAAGCGATAGAAGATATGTCGGACGCTGCCATTGAATATGTGCGCGGATTGCCTGTCGTTAAATCATTCGGTAAGGAAGGCGCGGCGATAGCAAATTTCCGAAAGGCCTGCAAAGATCTGAAAGATATAAATATCGGTATAGAAATAGGATTCACTCCGCTGAATTGTATGCACCTGTTAATGCTGAAAATCGCGGCGGTAGGACTGGTTGCAGTCTCGGCGATGCTCGCGCTTGCAGGTACAATGTCTTTATCGGTCATGCTTATGCTTTGTATGTTTGCCTTTACGGTATTCGCAGGGGTTGAGAATATAAACGATGCGGCACACGTTTTAAGTATCGTGGACAGCGCGCTCGACCATTTGGATACGATCGAAAAATCGGGGATTATCGACGAAAACGGTAAAGATATACATTTGAATTCTTTTGACGTTGAATTCAAAAATGTTATATTCGGCTATGAGCGGCGCAAAATTTTGGACGGCGTATCTTTCCGTATTCCGCAAAATACAACGACCGCAATCGTCGGGCCGAGCGGAGGAGGCAAAACGACGCTCTGCAATCTTATCGCGCGGTTTTACGACGTACAGAGCGGCAGTATAACGATTGGAGGACATGACGTAAAAGAGTTCACTTGCGACAGTCTGCTTAAAAATATAAGCATGGTCTTTCAGAACGTTTATCTGTTTAACGATACGGTTAAGAATAATATCCGTTTCGGCAGAGCGGACGCTTCCGATGAAGAAATTATCGAAGCGGCGAAAAAAGCCTGTTGCTATGACTTTATCATAGCATTACCCGAAGGTTTCGATACAGTTATCGGGGAAGGAGGTTCGTCCCTCTCCGGCGGCGAAAAACAACGTATTTCCATTGCCCGTGCCATTCTGAAAGACGCGCCCGTAATTATCCTTGACGAAGCGACGGCGAGTATCGATCCCGAAAACGAACATCTTATACAAGCGGCTATCGGGGAGCTTACTCACGGTAAAACCATTATAACGATAGCGCATCGTCTGGCGACAATAGAAAATGCGGATCAGATTCTCGTCGTAGCGAACGGCGGTATTGCGGAACGAGGTACACATAAAGAACTTATAGAGAAAGACGGAATCTATAAAAAATTTATGACGATTCGTGAAACAGCCGAAGGTTGGAGGTTGTAGCATAGTGAAAATGTATGCCTCCTGTCCGATATGCGGGTACAAATTATGCAAAGGTGAAAGCGGATCGGATATAAAAAGAGGCGGAATCGATTATTCGATTCCGCCTCGTATTTTGTTTATCTTTATAAAGTTGTAAAATTTTTGCAAACGATTCTCCATTCGCCGTTGAGTTTTAACAGGTGAAAGGAATCTTCTATTTGAAAAACGCCGAAGAAATTATCCACGAGGATCGAGGCCTGCGCGGTGTTTCCGCTGACGGAGATGTTTTTGACGACCATGCGGCATAGACGGCTTTGAGGACAGATCCGCGAAGAAAATTTCAGGCGTGCCGATCACGGCATTGTCTCCCAAATAACCGTACATGGCTGCTTTTTCATGAAAAATCGTTTTAAGGCGGGCAATATCCGCATTGCTCACGGCTTTGAAATAATCTTGTAACAGAAGTTCTATTTTTTCGTAATCTTGAAAACTCGGCATAAGAGCCTCCCTTAAATTATCGTTAAAACAATTATAAAATAAATAAGACGTAAGGACAAGTTATCTTGCCTTTATGATGAAAATATCTTTACTTTTACATATCGAAAGATTATAATATATATATAGATAGAGAAGTAAAAAAACAAAAAGGAAAACAATAATGGGCAGGCTGAAAAACCGTGAATCGGAAGAGATGTATCTTGAAACGATTTTATTACTGCGCCGAAGGAAAGCGAACGTTCGCGCGGTGGACGTATGTGAGGAACTCGGCTATGTAAAATCCTGCGTATCGCGCGGGGTGAATTTATTGAAAGCAAAAGGGTATGTCACGATAGATCAGGGAAACGGAAATATAGAGTTCACACCGGAAGGGAGAAAACGTGCGGAAGGGATATACGAACGCCATCAGGTGTTGACCGCAGCTATTATGAAATTGGGTGGTAGTAAAGAACTTGCCGAACGGGACGGATGCCGAATCGAACACGTCGTCTCGGACGATCTGTTGGAACTTTTGAAGAAATATATAGCGGAAGAATGAGGCGGCTACTATGCAGGAAGATAGAAAATGCCCGTATTGTGGGACGATAAATAAGGCATTGGACTTAAAGGAATCAAACGGACTGTATGTATGTTCTAACTGTGAAAAGGTGGTAGATACCAAGAAAGAAGCGGAAAGGACAGATACAAAAACGAAAGAGTAAAATATAATTAGAGGGAGTCGTTTCCCTCTTTTTATGTCTTAAGGTTTTTACATTTATTGAAATGATAATAAAAATTAGATTGAGACATTCCTGTAAGAGTAAGAGCCTGTTGCAGTGAGATTTCTTTGTTCTCATAAGAGAACATAATTTCAAAAAAATTTTGTGAATGAGTTTTAGGAGGGCGTCCGAAGCGGACGCCTTTTTTCTTTGCTGCCGCAATACCTTCCGCCTGACGAGCGCGGATGTTTTCACGCTCGTTTTCTGCAACAAAGGAGAGGACTTGCAGGACAATATCGGAAATGAATTTGCCGACAAGGGTATTTGCTTTGGAACGGGTATCGAGCAAGGGCATATCCAAGACAAGAATGTCCGCTTGGATTTTATTAGTGATGCGGCTCCATTCGTCTATGATCATTTGGTAATTGCGCCCTAAACGGTCGATGGATTTAATGACGAGCAGATCGCCGTGTTTTAATTTGCGGATCAGGCGGAGATAGTTTTTTCTCTCAAAGTTTTTTCCGCTTTTTTTATCGCAGAAAATATTTTTTTTCGGGATACCGAAGGAGTTAAAAGCGTTCATTTGTCTGTCGAGGTTTTGGTCGTGGGCGGAAACGCGCCCGTAAGCGTAAGTCATTTGTGGATACTCCTTTTTTGAAATAAGAATAGCAGAAAAGGAGTAGGAAAGGAAAGCGGAGACGGCAAAAATACAGTTGGTAAATTATGGAAATTATCAAAACATAGAATCAGTGGATAATCATATATTATTTTCAAACAGTTATATCTCATCGGGGTTAAAGGCATATAATAAATGGAATAATAAGAGAGGAGCGATAAACCTGATGGAAAAGCTGTCGGCATTTTATTTTAGCGGTACAGGCAATACGAAATATATAACCGAAAAGCTATGCACTAAATTGAAAGAAAAGTACGAAATACAAATTTTTGATATTACAGAAACACAAAAAGCGCCCGATCTCTCCGCCGATATGCTGTTATTCGCGTTTCCGATATACGGATCTGCGCCGCCGAAACCTATGGTGAATTTTGTCTATAAGAATGTTTCGTTATTAAAAGATAAAGAATGTATTATAGCGGCTACGCAGTATTTTTTCTCCGGAGACGGTGCTGCGAGTTTAGGACGGTGCATTCGGAAATCGGGCGGTAAAGTAAGGTATGCGGAGCATTTCAATATGCCGAACAATCTTTCAGACAGCGCGGTTTTCAAAATCCGCAACGGAGAAGAAATTACGGGAATAATCGACAAAGCAGAAAGGAAGGCCGAAAGATTTGTAGAAAAGATATTGAAAGGGAAAAGAAGTTTGCGTGGGTTCAATCCTATGTCTCATGCAGCAGGCTATTATTGTCAGAGAAAATGGTGGAGGAAGGGAGAATCAGATAAAACAAGGAAACTTCAAATTAACCATAAACAATGTGTCGGCTGCGGTCTGTGCGCCAAGCATTGTCCGGTGCGGAATATAACGATAAAAGAAGGAAAGGCTTTCGCGTTGTCAAATTGTACTTATTGTTACCGCTGTATCAATCTGTGTCCGCGAAAAGCTATCAGTTTGTTCGGGAAAGAAGTATGTCAGGAACAATATAAAGGTCCTTATCTTATAGCGAACAAACAGAAAACAAATAAATCCCGATAGAATAACTAAAAAAGGCTTTCAGATTTATATATCTGAGAGCCTTTTATAATGTCATAGAAAAATTTCTAAAAAAGTATAGATTTTTAGTAAGTCCAATGATGAGCGTTTTGGGAGTATTTTCCTCCGAATACCGTTATGTATTATAGCATTAACGCCGAATTATGTCAAATAAATAAACCGCAGTTAATCTATACTTTATTAGGAATCGCGAGGAGTCGCGTTTAATTTTTGCGTTTATGTTCGGGTATGCGAACGGTACGCAAAATTTTTTCGGGGATATGTTCTCATAGGGGAACTAATAAAGATACGGGGGACATAATGATAAGGACGGAAGAATCGCAGGAGATGTACTTAAAGACAATCTATATCTTAAAGAAGAGCGGTCTTAATATATGTTCTATGGATATAGCAACGGAACTCGGCTATGCGAAATCGAGCGTATCGGTCGCAATGAAGGGATTAAGGAATAACGGATATATCGTTATGAATGATAACCAAATCGTACTTACCTCGAAAGGGTATCAGAAAGCAAGGAAGATATATGAACGGTTTACGGTATTTACGCAAATACTTGAAGATTTAGGGGTTGAACGGAAACAAGCGGAGGAAACGGCTTGCCGGATGGAACACGTTGTATCGGACGAAGTTTTTGAAGTAATAAAAAAGAAAGTGTTTGATAAAACATTATTTTCAGCGGGAAAGGATTGATATGGAAAACATAGAAACAAAAAGTAAGTCGCAGAAAGAGCTGAGGGCGTGGGAAAAAGAAAAGAAACTGATTCCTGTTATGATTCGTAAATATTGCCACGGAAAACACGGAACAAAAGGAAAGGAATTGTGTGAAGATTGCAAGGCTTTAACGGAATATGCGCTTTTCCGATTAGAGAAATGTCCGTTCAAGAAGAATAAGAAATTCTGTTCATTTTGCAAAATCCATTGTTATAAACCGGAAATGCGTGAGAAGATTAAAGAGGTTATGAAATATGCGGGGCCGCGGATGCTGCATACGCATCCTATTTTTTCGATGGCACACGTTGTACAGATGATACAATATAAAAAGAAATTAAAAAAACAAACGGAAGAAGCGAAACGGTTGGAGGAAAAGAAAGATGTTAGATAAAGAGTTGTTAAAGCTGATCGGCGGAAACAAGAAATATATTTTCTATACCGTTGCTTTAACCGTATTAGGCTTACTTGCCAATATCGGAATAACGGCGAGCATCTGCTGGGTCGTGTACCTTGCTTTGGAAGTATCGAGCGGAACGCTTGAAAACTATATCATGTTTGTATATCCCGCAATTACTGCAGTCGTAGCCGTCGCGGTACGCTATACAACGACGCGTCTGACCGGCAGTCTGCGGGAACGTCTTTCGCGCGAAGTGAAAAAAGACCTGCGCGAAAAAACATATAAAAAGATCTTGAAACTCGGCGTGAGAAGCACGGACGGAATGAATATGGCGGGGCTTACGCAAGTGAGCATGGAAGGCGTGGAGCAACTTGATTTGTATTATTCAGCGTACCTTCCGCAGTTTTTCTTTTCGATGCTCGCGCCTTTTATTTTGTTCGCGATCTGCGTAGGTATAGACTGGAAAGTATCGCTCGTATTGATCGCCTGCGTGCCGGTGATTCCTATTTCCATCATGGGCGTGTCGAAGTACGCGAAGAAGATATTTGCAAAATATTGGGGCATATATACCTCAATGGGTGATACCTTTTTGGACAGCGTACAAGGATTGAAAGAACTGAAGATATTCAAAGCTGACACCGCGAAGCATAAGCAAATCAATGCGAGTGCGGAAGAGTTCAGAAAAATTACAATGAAAGTACTCGTGATGCAGCTTATGAGTATCACGATCATGGACTTGATCGCGTTTGCGGGCGCGGGGGCAGGAACGGCTCTCGCACTGGTCGGCGTTATGAACAACGGCTTGAACCCTGCAGCGGCTTTATTCTTGGTTTTGGTCGCGGTAGAGTTTTTTCTTCCGCTTCGTTCGCTCGGCAGTGCGTTCCACGTAGCGATGAACGGCGCGAGCGCGGGCAAGAAAATCATATCGCTTCTGAATGCGGAAGAACCGGTATGGGGTGAAAAGGAAGTATCGGGAACGGAACTTGAACTGAACGGCGTAACGTTCTCTTACGACGGTAAGCGCGACGTATTGAAAAACGTGAGAATGGTATTCCCCGAAAAGGGAATGACCGCCATTGTGGGCGAGAGCGGTTGCGGTAAGAGTACGGTGGTCAATCTTCTCATAGGCGCGCGCAGACCGAAAGAGGGAAACGTGACGGTAGGGAAAGAGAATATCGAAACGGTATCGCGCGAATCGTACTACTCGCATCTTGCGGCGGTCAGTTACAATACATACATATTCAACGACACGGTACGCGCGAATTTCGAACTTGCGAAAAAGGGTGTGAGCGAAAAAGAAATTTGGGATGCACTCGAAAAGGTGAATCTCGATACGTTTATCCGCGAAAACGGCGGATTGGATAAAGTTATCGTAGAGGACGCGAACAACGTATCGGGAGGGCAGAAACAGCGGCTTGCGCTCGCGGTAAATCTCGTTGCGGATAAAGATATATACGTGTTCGACGAAGCGACAAGTAATATCGATATAGAAAGCGAAGCCATAATAATGGATAATGTTAAGGCGATGAGCCGAGAAAAAAGCGTGATAGTCATATCTCATCGATTGGCAAACGTGGTGCCGGCGGATAATATTTATTATATGGAAGAAGGCGAAGTGAAAGAAAGCGGTACGCACGCGGAACTTATGGCAAAGAAAGGCGGTTATGCATCCTTGTATGAAACGCAGAAAACATTGGAAGAAGGATATAAAGAGTTTTCAGCATGGAGAGCGTCCCGCAAGGAGGTGAGGGCATGAAAGAGAAACTTCGCAGAAACGGCGCGAGGATCATGGCGAGCCTGATTCTGATGCTGGGCAGTCTGTCTTATATCATGATTCTTGCGGTAATAAACGGTGTGGTCGGATATTTGTGTGCGCTCGGCGTAACGCTGTTCGGCGCATTGGGTATAGCAAAAGCTCTCGGAGAAACAATAGCGCTTTCTTACGGTTGGCTTATAGGTCTTGCAGTCGGCTGTGGTGTTGTGCGCGGCGGTCTCCGATATTTGGAACAGTACAGTAATCATTACATAGCATTTCGTCTTTTGGCGAAAGTGCGGGATAAGATATTCGGAGCTTTGCGCATTTTGTGTCCGGCAAAACTCGAAAACAAACAGAAAGGCAATATAATTGCGATGATCACATCTGATATAGAGATGCTGGAAGTATTCTATGCACATACCATTTCGCCTATCTGTATTGCGGTGTTGGTTTCAACGGGAATATTTCTGTTTGTAGGCTTTGTTTCCTCGTGGTATCTGGCGCTTGTGGCGCTTGTCGGATATATCGTGATCGGCGTAATCGTGCCGCCCGTATCGTCAAGGGCGTTGAAATCGGCAGGAGTAAAATATCGCGCCGAATTTGCTTCATTCAATGCGTATTTTCTTGACAGTATCAAAGGCATCCGCGACATTGTTTTGAATAATGCGGAAAAGGAACGAGAAACAGAAGTCAACCGCCGTTCGGACATACTTTTGAAAGAAACGAAGAAAATGAAAGACGGCAGTACAAAAGCAGCCGCGGCAACGGAACTGTTGGTAACGTTTTTTATTTTAGCTGCGCTTACGGTCGGAGTCGTACTTGTTTGTTTAGATAAATTGAACGTCGGCATGATGATCGTGGGAATCACGGCTGTATTCGGGAGTTTCGGTCCGGTCATCGCGCTTGCGGGTTTGCCCGGGAATTTAACGCAGACCTTTGCGGCGGGAGACAGGGTATTAAATTTGTTGGAAGAAAGGCCCGCTGTTGTCGAAGTTAAAAAGGGTAAAAAGATTAAATACGAGAATTTGACGGTAAAAGATTTGTCTTTTGCCTATGAAAAAGATTTCCCTGTGTTAAAAGACGTATGTATGCACGCGGAGAAGGGCGAGGTGATCGGAATCGTCGGAGAAAGCGGCTGCGGAAAATCCACGTTCTTAAAATTGTTGCTCCGTTTCTGGGCAAAGGATAAGGGTGAGATTAAATACAACGGAACGGATATAGACAGTATAGAGACAGAAAGTCTTTTGGACAACGTAACGCTCGTGAGCCAAACGACGTATCTGTTCGACGAGAGCATAGAGGACAATTTGAAAATAGCGAAGCCGGAGGCGACGCAGGAGGAATTGGAAAGGGCTTGTAAAATGGCTTCGGTACACGATTTTATCATGACCTTACCGGACGGATATAAAACGAAAGTCGGGACAATGGGCGACAATCTTTCCGCAGGCGAGAAACAGCGTATCGGGCTTGCGCGTGCGTTCTTAAAGGGCAGCGAGCTGATACTTTTGGATGAGCCGACGAGCAACGTTGACGCGATCAACGAAGGCATGATTTTGAAATCGCTTGCGGAGCAGAAAAGCAAAAAGAGTATTATCCTCGTATCGCACAGGGAATCGACGATGGCGATTGCGGACAGGGTATATAAAGTAGAAAACGGAATCATGGCGGAGGAAACGGCGGTATGAACGAAGAAGAAAAAGAAACGACCAAAGAACAGGATGCGGCGCAGGCGCTCATCTTGAATACGGAAGAAATCTCGGAAAGCAAGCCCGCTGAAAACATTTCGTCGGAAAAGATAAAGAAAGCGGTAAAAGAAGAAAAATCGGAGGACGAACACAAGGTATTCCGCAAATATAAGATAAAGGACATCGTATTCCTTGCGATCATGGCGGCTTGTATGCTCGTTACGGGATCGATTATGCCGCTTATCGGGAGTATTCCCGTATTTGCATTGATACAGGTTTGTCTGGGCTTACAGTTCTCCATTTTCCCGACGATTGGAATGATGAAAGTGAGAAAGCCGGGCGCGCTCATATTCATGTCGCTCTGTTGCGGTGTACTGTTCGCGTTCTTCTTCCTGCCGATGTTCGTGTGCATTATGATCTGCGCGGTCGTGGCGGAAGCGCTGACTCTTATAATCTTCCGCGGGTATAAGAGAGACGGCGCTTGTCTGTTTGCGGGAACGATTTATTTTCCCGTTACATTACCGTGTATGTATATTTATTACAACTTCATCTACACGGTAGGAGATAATACGATGTTTATAGCGTCGAACGCATGGGTTGCGATAGGCATGAGCGCGGCAGTTATAGCGATCTGTTTCGTAGGTGCGATACTTGGCGTGGTAATAGCACGAGAGTTGAAAAAGGCGGGCGTATTGAAGAAATGAGTTTTTTCCGATACAGCAAAAAAATATATCCCGTGATCGCGCTTTTGGCGGGCATATTCATCATTGTATTCGGACTCGTTATGGCAAAAACGATAGCATGCACATACTTTTTGTTGGGCGTATTGGTTTGGCTCGTCATATTCGGGTGCATAAAATCCTGCTTACATATCCTTCCGGCATTTATTATCGTGGGCGGACTGTTTTTCGGGATTTCCTACGGCGTTACGAAAGACTTAACAATGGCGATGGGGCTTGCAAACCGTTTGGGCGCAATTTTTCTTGCCATAGTTCCGGGTATGGGAACGGAACCCGTAAGAATGACACGCAACCTCTCACAGATGCATACGCCGCGTTCGGTAACGCTGGGAATGTTGATTGCACGTTCGTTTGTTCCCATGCTTACAGAAGAAGAACATCGCGTGCGCGAAGCAATGAAAACGCGGGGAGCGGGCAGCATATTCAATCCGAAAATATTATACCGCGCTTTTCTCGTACCGCTTGTGATGCGGCTCGTGAATATCTCGGACACGCTCGCGCTTTCGGTGGAAACGCGCGGCTTTGCGCTCGGTAAAGTACCGTACACGATTTATAAAAAAGAACGGATCGCACTGTCCGATGTGATATTCGTACTTGGGCTTATCGGCGGAGCAGTTTTGGCGGTGGTGTTATGAGCGCAGTAGAACTTAAAAATGTAACATTTTCCTACGACGGAAAAATAAAAATACTTGAAGATGCGAATTTTTCCATAAATTACGGGGATGTATCGCTTGTGTCAGGGCATTCGGGAGAAGGAAAGTCCACGCTCATGTATATCATAAGCGGCATCATTCCCAACGTCAACTACGGAGAACTCACCGGTGAAGTGTTCGTGGACGGCGAAAACATAAAGGGGAAAAGACTCGGATATATCTGCCGTAAAGTCGGTGTGGTATTGCAGAACGCGGACGAACAAATCATTCAGAAAATCGTAGAGGATGAAATCGCTTTCGGCTGTGAAAATCTTGCTTTTCCGCCCGAAAAGATACAAAAGCAGATAGATATTGTTTGCAACCTAATGAAACTCAAACCGCAATGGCAATGCAGGAAATTATCGGGCGGACAGAAACAGCGGCTGATAACGGCTTCCACTCTCGCTATGGGACAGAAGATTATCATACTCGACGAACCGCTTGCCAATCTCGATAAAGACGGTGCGGCGATGCTGATGGGAACGCTCCGCTCGCTTGCAAAAGCAGGGTATTGTATTGTCGTTATAGAACATCGGCTCGATATGGTGCTGCCGTATGTGGACAAAGTGTACCATGTCGGCAGAGGTAAAGTTAAAGAAATTGAAAACAAAAAAGAATACCTTGAGGAGCAGACAGCGAAGATAGAGGACGGATGCCCGGAGTATACGGGAACGGACGTCATGTTCAATTTGTACGGTGTAGCTTTCTCCGTAAAAAAGGAAAGGGAGATACTAAAAGGCATCACCTGCGAGATACCGAAAGGCGGAAGAACGGTTTTTCTCGGCGAAAACGGCTGCGGAAAGACGACGCTCATGCGCCTTATCGCCCGTCTGTATAAACCTGCGGGAGGAACGATTACACAGTATATAAATCCGAAGTTCAAGCAAAAGCCGAAAGGAAGCAAGACGTGGTATAAAAAGGTAGGAGTGGTGTATCAGAACCCCGATTACCAGCTCTTTATGCCGACGGTGGAAAAGGAAATAAACTTCGGCGCGAAATCGCCCGAATACGCGGAAAGAATAGCGGAGCTTTTCAATATAAAACATCTATGGCAGAGGCATCCGCAGTCATTGAGCGAAGGGCAAAAGCGCAGGGTATCGATAGCGGCGGTGGTCGCGTGCGAACCGGAAGTATTGCTTTTGGATGAACCGACGGTGGGGCAGGACTACGAGGGGCTTTGCGCAATGGTGGAGATACTCAACAAACTCCACAAAGAGACGGGAAATACGATGATCACGATCACGCACGACGTGCGGTGCGCCGAAGCGCTGTGCGACAGGGCGTATCTCATAGAAAACGGCGTCGTTGCTAAAAAAGGCGGCAAGGAACTCGTAAGAGATTACTTTTCAGGATAAGGGGGGGGAATGAAATGCTTTCATCGCATTTGGAATATCTGATCGCGGTGCGGATGTTGCAGGAAGCGGGCAGGGGCGCGCAAGTGACAAAAATAGCGGAACACATGAATGTGTCGCCGGCCTATGCGGTAAAACTCTCCGCCGCAGCGGAAAAACGCGGATATGTTTACAGGAACTATTCAAGGAGTGTATTTTTGACCGCGGAGGGAGAACAACTGTTAGACAATTATATGAAGGCAGTTGAAAAAATGGAAAAAATTCTTCTCAACAGCGGAGCGGATAAACAGGATATAAAGACGGATGCGATACGAAGCGTGTGTGCGTTGAGCGAAAAGACGCGGGCGGCATTAGCAAAAATAAACGGCTAAAGTACGTGAAATATTTTTTTGCACGTTTGTTCTCATAAGGGAACAAAAAGCATTCAAGCGGTGGTTTGAAATGGCGGAGGAAAAGAAAGCGGTGTTATTAAGGTTAGAGAACATAGGGAAGATTTACGACAGCAACGATATACTGACTATAGGTATCCGCGGTGTGAATCTCGAACTCGATTACAACGAGTTCGTGACCATTGAAGGCGAAAGCGGATCGGGTAAATCCACGCTGTTGAACGTAATTGCGGCGAACGACAGTTACGAAGAAGGCGAACTGTGGTTCAACGGTATGGAAACCTCGCACTATTCAGAGAGCGATTGGGAGAAGTACCGCGAAAGGAATATCGCCATGATATTCCAGGATTTCAATATTATAGAAAATCTGACCGTACTTGAAAACGTAGAGCTTGCGTTGCTCCGAATGGAAGATCTGAAAGAACGCCGCAGGATAGCGAAGGAACTCATCGGCAGAGTGGGGCTTACCAAGCAGATGAACCAGCGCGGCAGCAAACTTTCGGGCGGCGAAAAGCAGAGGACGGTTATAGCCCGTGCGTTGGCGAAAGACAGTCCTATTATCCTTGCGGACGAACCGACGGGCAACCTCGACGTAAAGGCGAGTAAGGAAGTTGCGGCTCTCTTAAAAGAGGTAAGTAAAGATAAGCTCGTTATCGTCGTCACGCACAACCCCGAATTTTTCAGACAGTACGCGACGCGGCGGATCCGCGTGTACGACGGAAAAATATCCGAGGACAGAGTAATTGAGAAACCTGTGCCCGTGAGCGCGGAAGCGCATATAGAAGAAATACATAGTACAAAGCGGCAGAACATCAGAAACACGCTGCATATCGGCGTGCTGAATTATAAAAGCCGCCCGAAATTCACGGCGATGATGACGTTTGCGCTTTTTATCTGCGCCATAACGCTGTTTTTGGTGATTGCCTTTTTCGGGCAGAGTCTGATACAGCCCACGACAGCGACGCTGGACGATACGGGCGTTACGGGCAAGGTGATACTTTCGAATAAGAGCAACGATATAACGCAGGCGCAGCTCGACGAGGTTGCGGGCGGAACGAAAGCGGGATTTTTCCTTCTGGACAGAGAGCTTTCAGAATTTACCGTAGATATACCGAAATCGGGAAGTATGTTGCAATCGTATGAAGTGACCTGTCTGTATTCCCCGTATGAACATAACCTCGAAGCGGGCGAAGCCGCGCTTGTAATGCCGAACTCACTGTCGGGCGACGCGGAAGCGGTGAAATCGGCATTTCTGAACGCGGGGATAGGGCTTTACGATATATCCGTCGATAAGACGCTGAATGCGGACGGAGTATATCTCTATCTCGGTTACGACGACCTGAACGAATACGGCGAAAAGATGCAGGCGCTGTATTCCACTATGAAACTCGGAACGAACGAAACCGTCGTTTATACGTTTGAAATAAACGAAACGTTGCTTTCGGGGCAGGTCAATCTTGTAAATTCAAATTACTATGCGGCGGACGGAAAGACGGTCATATTCGACGCGAAAGCGGACAAAGCCTATACCGTAATGAGTTCGGACGCAAAGAATGAGGACGTTCCAGGGCTTATCGTGCAGATGAACGAAGAAGATTACGCCGCGATGTTCGCGCAGGATTCTTCTTCGGTGCAGAGCGCGCTGTATTATGCGGACGACGCGGCTGCGGAAAAAGCGATCGCAATGTTGCCTGCGGGATATATGGGTATGCTCTCCACTGCAAATGTGTATGTGCAGGACGCTATGGATATATTTACGGCGAATATTCTGTGGTACATCGCGCTGATTGCGGCGTGCCTTATCTTCGCAATGCTCATAAGCGTTATCTTTATGCGGAGCGTGAAAATATACCAGGCGGACTTCGCGGTGTATCGGACGCTCGGCATATCGCGGAAGATAAGTTCGCGCAGCCTGTACGTACAGATGCTGTTCATCTTCCTGCCGACGCTCGTGCTTCTGCCGATCGTGAGCCTTATCGCCACGCTTATTCCGGGCAGCACTTTGGCGTTTATTTCGATAGGCAATTATCTTTTCATAGAAATCATGATGCTTCTTATCGTGGAGTTTGTGGCGTTCGGTTTCAATAAGAGCATAAACGGACAGTCTATCCGCAAGAGCCTGAGGAGGGGATCGAAATAAGTATGGTCAAGATAAAGATAGAGAACATAAAAAAGACGTTCAATCCCCGTTCGAGAAACCGCAATCAGGTATTGAAAGGCGTTTCCTTCGACCTTCCCGACAAGGGACTCGTGGCTATTTTCGGTAAGAGCGGTTCGGGAAAAACAACTCTTTTGAATATCCTCGGCGGACTTGAAAAACAGGACGGCGGAAAGATAATCATAGACGGGGAGAACGTCGCGGGCAAGGTAGATAAGATACGCAACGCGAAGATAGGGTTTATCTTCCAGAACTATTACCTTGAAAGAGGTTATACCATATCCGAAATTATGCGCAACGCGATGCTCATTGCCGGTTTCAAGGACGAAGCGGAGATAAAGCGCCGAAGCGAAGAAGTCCTGAAAATCGTGGATATGGAGCGTTACAAGAACAAGCAGGGAGATGCGCTTTCGGGCGGACAGAAACAGAGGGTGGCGATAGCCCGCGCGCTTATAAAGGGCGCGGATATAATCCTTGCAGACGAACCTACGGGCAACCTCGATGCGCAGAACACCGTCAAGGTCATGGATATACTCAAAGAGATTTCCAGAACGCGGCTCGTCGTACTCGTAACGCACGAAATAACGCTCATCAAGAACTACGCAGACAGTTATATCCAAATCGTAGACGGACAGCTCGCGGAGGATGCGTCGCTCGGCGAGGTGATCGATTACGAAACTGAAGCGAACAATATCTATGTAAACGAAGGCGACGCCCGCGGATACAAGGCGGAGAGCCTCGATATAGAGCTTTACGGCGATCCGATCACCGAAAAGGACAAGATACAGATAGTCAACGAAAAGGGAGAACTGTATATCAAAGCGGGTAAAAACGTAACCGTTTTAGACAATACGAGCGAAAGACGTCTTGTGTTTCGCGGAACGGAAACAGACGAAAGGGAAGAACGGAGGACGGGGGCTGCGGCGGTTTCCTTTGCAAAGAGCGATGCGAAACATAACGGCAGACTGTTCTCTTTCAAGAGCATATTCCGTTTATTCCGTTCGGACGGGGAAGAAAAGGTATATTCAACCGCGAATATCTTCAAGCAGATATTCATTGTTGTGATGGCGGTGGCGATGTGTTTCTTTTCGTTCTTTGCGTTCGAGGCGATGAACACGGTCGTACAGAATAAACCGCTCGGCGAAAACAGCGTTTACGCAAGCATGAGTTCCTATTCTGAGATCCGCAGGCTGAACGAAGATTTATACGAAAACATAGACTTCTTCGAGATGAACTATGCCGAAGGGAATTTCGCTTATAACAATCTGCAATCTCTTTCGGGTATAAGCGCGCAGTACGCGCCGAAATCTCTCGCTATGGACGAAACGGAAGAAAGCATAGGTTTAGAGTTCGGAGAAATGCCGCAGGCGAAAGAAGCGCTAATAACGCGCGCTCTCGCGGAAACGCTCAAAAACGAACTGCGCCTGAAAGAATTGCAAAGCGACAATTCGCTCACGCTTATGCTGTTCGAGAAAGATTATCGCATCAGCGGTATCGTGGCAGGAAACGAACCTTACGTCTATATGAACAGGGCGGACTATGTGAATTTTCTCGGCATGTATGAAGAAATATCTTTTACGGACAGCAGCAATCTGTTTTTTAAGCCGGAGTTTATAGATGCGGAAACGCTTTCCACCGTCAACAGTTTTACCGCGGAAATTTGTTTGTACGAAGGAAATACGTTAGACCTTGCAAACAATCAGTCGGTGGTGGAAATAAACCGAAATTCCGTTTATATGATGATGTCGGACACGACGCAGGCGGATTACAGCATAGAGGTGGCGAATAAAACGCTGCTGAACACGCCCGAACTTATATACGTAACGGACAGCTATCCTATGTATGTGCGGCAGTTCCAACTCACGCGCGACGTTATGACGACGGATATCCGCATTTACGTGACGGAAGAAACGCTCAATAATATTTTCGCGTATATTTCCCCGAACCTCGACGCACTCGGAAGCGATTCGGGATATTATTTTGAGATAAACACAACGGGCGGAGAGCAGCTTGCAAGCCTCAACCAAAGGCTGTCCGACCGCGGCGTAACGGCTGTTGATATACAGTCGCTGTACGATAAAGAAAACGACGAAATTATACAGGCGGCAATATCCAATCTTATGATGTTCCTCGTCGTCGCCGTACTGATGTACCTGATCTATTTCTTCATAGAAAAGTCGGGCAGCGTGAGAAACAGCAAAGAGTACGGGATATACCGCGCGATAGGCGTGAACAGGAGCAATCTGCTGTTCAAGGAAACAGTGAGCGCCTGTGTGAATAACCTGATAGGGTATCTTGCGGCGTTCATCGTAGTTGTCGCTTTGATGAGCGTAAGGTACTTTACGGGCAATATAGCGTTCGGGGCGTTCATAGGAGTAGCTGCGGCAACGTTTGCGGCGAGTGCGCTGATTATGGTAGGTATCTCGCTTATACCTTATCTGTTCGTGTTGTATAAAACGCCTTCGCAGATACTGTCGAGATACGATATTTAATTAAGGAATCAACCGCAACCCGAAAAGGGAGCGGCGGTTCGCAAATAAAAATTTTATTTATAAGGAGTAAAAAGAACAATGACAGCAGTAAAAAAGAAATTGCTCATCGTGCTTACGTGTGTGGCAATGCTTTTTGCAGGCATCGCTATCCTTTCCGCTTGCAGCGGGGATAACGGCGATCTCAAAGTCACCTTTATGGTGCAGTCCGACGACGGAAGTTGGGGCAAGTACGATGAAAAAGCCGTTACTGACGGCAGCGTGGAAATGCCCGCGAATCCGACCAAAGAGTATTATACCTTTACGAATTGGTATTCTGACAAAGATTTCAGCGGCGATCCGTTTACGGGCAAAGACGTAAAGGAAAGCGCGACGGTTTACGCGCGGTTCATTCCCGTCGAAGTAGATATTTACATAAACGGCAAAGACGAAGGCACGCAGAATCTCATCGACGTTGTGAACGGCACATATGAGCCGGGCGAAAATCTCGAATTTGACGGCTGGTACACCAATGCAAACTATGCGGAAGCGAGCAAATGGAACGGCAAGGATACCGTGAATACGCTTTACGCGCGTTCGGTGGCGCGCATTACGTTCAACGACGGGTATCAGGATGTATATACCACTACGGTAACGCCGAACACCGTATTTGCAGATCCCGCGACTTCGGGCGTGGAAACATCGGAAATACAGCAGTCTTATATGTCTAAATACGACATTTCCTACTGGGACGAGGATGGCAATGAGTTCGATTTCTCCGAGCCTATTACGGAAAATACGACCATTACCGTTAAATGGCGTTCGCCTTTCTTTACTTATGAAGTAAATGAAACGACAGGAAATTTGAGCTTGACAATGTATAGTAATGAGAAGTATGACGACACGGAAACCAATGCGACGCAAAAGAATGTTCCCGTTATGTCTATCTTGTCGGAAATCACTTTTGACCAAAATGGAGACGGAAGTGTCGAAACTTATACAGTAGATGAAGTTCGTTTTGAAACAGATATGTTGAGCAGTTCTGTTTTGGAAAAGGTTATTGTCGGAGAGGGTATCAAAATTATTCAGAATTTTATATCTTCCAGTGCGTCTACCGTACAAGAAATCGAGTTGCCATCTACTTTGAAAGTTATCTATAATTCATTTAATAATCTCAATGCTTTGCAAAAAATAACAATTCCGAATGGCGTTGAGGTCATTATAGGTTCTTTTTGGGCAAATACAACGGCAAGTCATAACGGCTACTACCAACATAATAAAGGAGAGGAGTATCCGTTCGAAATTGCTATTCCGGACAGCGTAAAAAATCTTTCTATGGTACCATATAATCTAAAATTTTCCAATACAAAGGAAACGGCAAAGCAGGGAGATTTTTATAAGGAAGATAACAGAATTTATAAGATAGATGACGCAGAAGGGCATAAGGGTGATTTATTGTTGATTGCTGATTTTAACGATAAAAACGGTGCCCTTATTGTTCCAGAGGGGGTTGTTGGTATTCAGGTAGGTACCTTTTTTAATCGTGAACTTGAATATCTCACTTTGCCTACGACTTTGGATTATGTCGGTTATAATGTAAATCATTCTGACTATCCCGAATATACAACCTATTCTTCGTTGCCGCCTTTGTGGGATAAACAATATGAAAGTAATGTCAACGTAAAGACATATATAGCGCCGATGGGGTATTCTATATTTAACGGTATGGAAACTCTTGTTTACCTCAGTTTTTTGAATAATGAAAAACTTGATGAAGCTTTTGATTATGCTTTTATAGGCGATCCTACTGGTTGGGCAAATTTATCACCTTCTTATTATGAGTCATATACTTCAAACGCATATAAAAACAAGGTTGCTTATATCGGTGAAACTGATAACCCGGAAGTATTTATTATATTGAAAAATGCTCTTACAGGAAAGGAATATGAAACTGTAATAACTAAAGAAAAAAATCAGTCTTTAACAATAGAAGAAATTCTTGGGGCTGTAGATACTGAAAATCAAACGAATTTTGCACAGGCTTACAAAAATAAACTGCTTACGTTAGGAGATATAACAAGCTTTGGCGAGATATATGATTTGGATACAAAACTTACAACGAATGTATATTTAACCATAGAAACAGATTATGCCAATATTGACGGCGGTTATAAGGCGGTCAAAAGCGGAGAAGGTACCGCTACCATTACAGGGTATGATGCGTCAACTGCTTGCAAAATTCAAGACGGTGTAGTAATTGTGGGCATCCCTTCTACAATTATGATAAACGGAGAAACGCTTAAAGTAACGGCGATTGCGGCAAATGCTTTTGCTAATCAATCGGATGTTGCCTATGTATTTATTCCTTCTTCCGTAAAAGCTATTGAGGATAAAGCATTTTATAATTGCGGAAGCCTTGTCAGTGTTAATATTGCTTCTGGCGGATTGGAAAAAGTCGGAATTAGCGCGTTTGAAGGTACGTCTCTTGTAACGATAGCATTGCCGCTCGAAAATTTAAAAGAAGTGGGTGCATACGCTTTCAAAATTGAAACATTTGAAGAGTTTTTGCCGGTAGAGGGTGAAGAAGAGCGGGATATGCTTACGAAAACCGATTTGAAAGAAGGTGATTTCTTTATCCGTTATGAAGATGGTATCGGCGTTGGTTTATATCAATACAGCAAAAAGAGCGAGAATAATGGCGTAACTACTTATGACGTAAAGTTTGTAGCCAGTGCTGCCGCATATTACGCTGAATCGAGGGTAAAGATAAATCTTGGCGATATTGACGATAAAAATAATATAATCAGATATGAAGTTGCAGGAGGCTCATTCTATTATATTCCGTCCAAAATAAACGCCTATATGTATTTTAATTCGGTAAGTAAAATACATGCGAATGCTTTTACCGATTGTGCTGCAGACGCTTTTGGTACTTGCTATTATTCACCTACCTATATGGGCAGCGCGATTACCGATAGAGGTTTAAAGTTGTCGGATTTGATAAACGACAAGAATTGCGCATCGGTATTTGAAGATAACTGGTATGTCGGATATACCGATGAGGGTATGGGTGCAAATAGATTAAATGTTGTAAGATAAAATACTTTGGAAAATTGCCGCCCGATT